>NZ_AJVM01000017.1:0-97222 GCF_000281735.1 Rhizobium sp. AP16
CGGCGGGGAGCCGCGCCGATTTGCGCCGCTGGTCGATCTTTACCACGAGGCTGCCCGCCGTGCCGATCAGGATCAGGCTAAGCTGAAGACCAGCATTAACGTCCACGGTTTTGTCGCCGATACGACCGAGGCCGCCGCCGATCAGTTCTATGGCCCGCAGGCCGAGGTGATGAACCGCATTGGCCGAGAGCGTGGCTGGGGACCGACGAGCCGGACGCAGTTCGATCAGTCGCGCGGGCCGAACGGCGCTCTCTTCGTCGGTGATCCCGAAACCGTGGCCGAGAAGATCGTCGCGCATCACAAGCTGTTCAAGAATGACCGCTTCCTGCTGCAAATGGCGATCGGCTCGATGCCGCATGATCAGATCATGCGCGGCATCGAGCTCTACGGCACGAAAGTCGCGCCGCTTGTCAGAAAGGCGTTGACTGAACAGGGCGGAGAGGCGAAAGCGATTGCTTGAGCCTTCGCGTCGGGAGTTTGCGGCGCGCGCGAGCCAGCCGGAAGCCGTGAATGATCATCTCGAACGACGACGAACTGACCAAGCTGAAAGAGATCGGCCGCATCTGCGCCAATGCGCTGCAGGCGATGGCGGCGGCGCTGGAGCCGGGCATCACCACGCTGGAGCTTGACGCCATCGGCCGCAAGGTGCTGGAAGACGCCGGCGCGCGTTCCGCGCCGGAGCTTGTCTATCGGTTTCCGGGCGCCACCTGCATCAGCGTCAATGAGGAAGTGGCGCACGGCATTCCCGGCCCGCGAGTGATCCAGGCCGGTGATCTCGTCAATCTCGACGTTTCCGCCGAGAAGGATGGTTTCTTTTCCGACACCGGCTCGTCCTTCGCCGTGCCGCCGGTCAAGCCG
This sequence comes from Rhizobium sp. AP16, assembly GCF_000281735.1. Taxonomy (NCBI): domain Bacteria; kingdom Pseudomonadati; phylum Pseudomonadota; class Alphaproteobacteria; order Hyphomicrobiales; family Rhizobiaceae; genus Rhizobium; species Rhizobium sp. AP16. The sequence goes on from NZ_AJVM01000017.1 coordinate 859, forward strand.
AAGATCGAACGTCTTTGCCGCGATGGCAAGCGGGCGCTCTGGGTCGGTCTGAATCAGGTGCGCAGCGGTGCGCCTTTCTCCAAGATCGGCCACGCCGTCGGTGCTTTCGCACAGAAGAACCGCTATACGCTGGTTGCCAATCTCGCCAGCCACGGCATTGGCCGTTCGCTGCATGAGGAGCCGGCCGAGGTATCCACCTGGGCCGACCCCGACGAGACCCGGATCATGCAGGACGGCCTGGTGTTCACCGTCGAGCCATTTTTGTCGCTCGGCGCCACCTGGGCGGAAGGCGGAGACGATGCATGGACGCTTTATGGCGATCCGCGCGCGCCGACGGTTCAGTTCGAACACACCGTCGTTGCCACCCGCAATGGTCCGATGATCCTGACGTTGGCTGATAGCTGAGCGGCCGGAGTGTTTCAGCGCTCCAGCCTCTCGTGTTCGACGTGATGCCAGGAATTGTTCTGGCTCAGTCTTCCGTCTTCGTCTCGCCGCGGATGATATCGGCGGCGGCCCGCTCGAGGATCGCTGCGATGCGTGCGCCCTCAGTCTTGCTCCAAGGGTGTTTTGAGCGCAGCGCTGCGTGCAGAAGGTGGCGAGCGCGGTGAACGTCGCCGGCCTCGCGGCCGAACGGGCCGTCACGACCTTCATCGCCGTTGTTCTCGCCGTCAAACGCGCGTTTGACATGCGCCATTCTCTCGCCGATAGCGCCCAGCTTGGCGAGCGTCGCTTCGACCAGCTCGCGGTTCTCTTCGACCCGCTTCTGGCCGCTTTCGGTGATGCGGTAGAGTTTCTTCGTGCCGCTTGCCTCGACTTCGGCCAGGCCGGTTTCTTCGAGATAGGTGAGGGCAGGGTAGATGACGCCCGGGCTCGGCACATAGAAGCCGCCGGAGCGCTCTTCCAGGGTCTTGATCAGTTCATAGCCATGGCGCGGCTGTTCGGAAAGCAAAGCGAGGATGATGAGCTGCAGATCGGCGGCGTCGAACTTCCGGCCGGTGCGAAACCCGCCGCCGAACATGCCGCCCTTGAAGCCTCTCATGAACTCTCTCCCATGCCTGCCGCGGGAATCGCGGCGTTCGCCATGTCGTAGGATATATGCCTCGACGGTGTCAAAGCTATCGCCGAACATATGATCTCTAAAGCCTTTCATAGTGTGTCTCCTGTTGGGGTGATGTGATTTTGTATCGTTAGTCATGTCGTACGATATATATCGTAAGATATCTCCTTGCAAGAGGACGGCAATTTTTTTGCAGAGTGAGGTGGGTGAGGCGTGTAGCGGAGCGGGAGAGCTGCCTATGGCTGGCTGAACAATTGCGTCACGATCACGGGATAAGCGATTACATTTGCGTAAGAATTCGGCGAGGTCGGTTGCCGCTTCTTGCGAACTGCCTTAGGTTCGCCGTTAACAAACGTCATTGCGGTTCGAAACCCCAATAAAGAAAGCTGCGCTTCTCGTGTTTCACTCTTTCTTCCCTCAGCCGAAATTGTTCTTCACGTCCATGTTGGTGTGGACCGTCATTTGTCTTGCTGTCTGGTATTCGTTTGGAGCGGACCTTGCGACGACCTACGGCATCGTTCCGCTACCGGAAGGTACAGAGCCTTATGACCTGACGTTCTTCCTGGTGGCCAGCAATGTCTGGTTCTACAGCTACTTCTTGCTTTGCGTCCTGTTGTTCTGTGCGGCGTGGCATATATTGGCGAAAGATCACCCGTGGAAGAACTGGTCGATCTGGGGTTCGGCGCTGATCGTTCTCGTCACGTATTTTTTGGTTCAGGCGGCGGTCGTTCTGAACAATTGGCGTCTTCCATTCGGAAATACCCTGCAAAATGCGCTTTCCAAACAAGGGAATGTTACTGCGTGGGATTTCTATAGTCTGTTCATCCTATTTGCAGAGCTCGCATTTCTCAGAATGTTTCTTCTGGTGATGACGGACTTCTTTACCAGCCATTACATATTCCGCTGGCGCACAGCGATGAACAATTTCTATATGTCGAAATGGGAAAAGCTGCGGCATATCGAGGGTGCGGCTCAGCGTGTTCAGGAAGACACGATGCGGTTTTCGACCATCCTCGAAGGGTTGGGCAGCAGCTTGATCAATTCGGTGATGACGCTAATCGTCTTCCTTCCCATTCTCTTCCAGCTTTCAAGCTACGTGACGGAGTTGCCGATCGTCGGTCAGATTGCGCATACACTGTTCTGGTTGTCGCTTTTTTGGTCTGTCTTCGGAACGCTTCTGCTCGCTATTGTCGGCATCAAGCTGCCAGGGCTCAACTTCCGTAATCAGCGCGTCGAGGCGGCCTATCGTAAGGAGCTGGTTTACGGCGAAGATCATGCGGACCGCGCTCAGCCAGCGACGGTCAAGGAACTGTTTGCCAATGTGCGGCGGAACTATTTCCGGATGTATTTTCACTATCTTTATTTCAATATCGCCCGCTATTTTTACATACAGGCCGACGGCATCTTCCTGACCATCATGCTTGTTCCTACGATCGTGGCGGGCAAGATCACTTACGGTATCTATCAGCAGATCCTGACTGCCTTTGGACAGGTGAGCGATTCCTTCCAGTACCTCGTTAGTTCCTGGACGACGATCATCGAGCTCCTGTCGATTCACAAGCGTCTCAAATCCTTCGAGGCGGCGATCGATGATGAGCCATTGCCGTCGATCGATCAGCGCTATTTGGAGCGTGAAGCGGGCGTCATTCACACGGATGGCTGACGAAACAAGGCCCCGGAAACGGGGTCTTTGTCATATGAGACGCAACGTCATGTCGGTCACGACCTCGTCTAGCCGTCGGTAAGTGAAATAAACTCCGCGTTTGCCGCACCACCAGCCCTTCGCTTTGGCTCAGGGCGTTCGTCGCTGCAACGACCCACCGGGTCGATTGCTCCAGCTTCGCTGGATCGCTCCTCACCCCTGCTGCGGTTTGCCGCGTGCCGCAATCATCGGGATCGCCTCGGAATAGCTGACGCAGGCGACGCCGTCTCTGTGGCAGACGTCGCTGACGAAGCGGTCGAGGGCGCGCCAATAGGCGCCGTCGTTCATTTCGACGAAGTGGAAGCCGAGCTGCAGCGGGATGCGGTCGCCGTTGTACTGCTTGTTGAAGGCAGCTTCGAAGGCGGCGAAGGTGCGGTCTTCATAGGTCTTGGAATTGGCCTTATCCTCGACGCCCTTGGAATGGCGGACATAGAGGTTGTAGTCCATGCCGATCACCAGACGGTTTTCGGGACCTTCGGGGATCAGTGGCAGGCCGAAGCGATAGAGGCCGTCGACCACCTGCGGCATCGCCGGACCCTTGGTGACGAGGCTTGCGTCATATTGAAAGCCCATCGCCTTTTCCGCCGGCACCAGCCCGTCGCTGGTGGAGAGATAGGGCGCGCGAAAACCCTTGACATCATGGGTGGCGAAATCTTCCCAGCCTTGCGGCTCCTTGTCCGCCAGCCCGACATTCTTCCAGGCGTCGCGCAGCGCCACGCGGGCGCTCATGAAATCTTGTTTCCAATCGGCGGCGCTCCATGTCTTGCCGTCGAAATGGCCGCAGGCATGGCTGGAAATATCGTGGCCTTCCACATGCGCGCCCCAGATGTTGGCGATGCGGGTCCGCACGTCGTCCTCGCTCTTGGCGAAGCCGACATTGGATTTGCCGGCCCGCTGTCCCGGCGCCTGATAGGCCTTGGCCTGGGCGCGGTTCATCAGGAAGGTGCAGGAGAGAAAGTAAGTGAAATGCGCGCCGTTGCGCGAGGCGATCTCGCGGCTCTTCGTCCACAGTGCGTTGTCGTGCGCGCCGTCGAAGGAAATCATCACCAATTGCCTAGGCTTCTCATCGGCCTGTGCCGCAACGGGAAGCGCCAGGGAAAGGGCGAGGGACGCAAAGGAGACAAAACGAAACATGGGCACCGCGATTATCTGAACGAGCATGCTTTCATCCGAAAGCCGCTACATACGTTTGGGGATCATGCCCCGGTTCCGTCGCTTCCTCTGCCGGAAATGCGGCAAAGCTACGGTGGCGCTGGTAATTTTCGCCATAATCGATACTGATGTCGTTACAACGGCACAACAGGATTTCCTCATGTCATTGCTTATTCTCGGCATCGTTCTTTTCCTCGGTCTCCACCTGATCCGCGTCGTCGCGCCGGAATTCCGCCGCTCGACGATCTCCAGCGTCGGCGAGTCCGGCTGGAAGATCGGTTATTCGATTGCCAGCGTGCTCACGCTGATTCTCCTGATCTATGGTTTCGGGCAGGCGCGCGATATGACCCCGATCTGGTCGCCACCATTCTGGATGAGCCACATCACGATCCTGCTGATGCTGTTCGCAATGATCTGTCTTGTCGCCTCGCTGTTGCCGGCGGGGCATATCGCGGTCAGGACAAAGCATCCGATGGTGCTGTCGGTGAAGATCTGGGCTCTCGCACATCTGCTGTCCAACGGCGACGGCGCCGCCATGCTGCTGTTTGCCGCCTTCCTCGCCTGGGGTGTCATTCTCAGGATTTCGCTGAAGAAGCGCGAGCGCGCCGGCGAAATTGTGCTGCGCCCGTTCGTGTCGGCCAAATACGATCTCTATGCGGTCGTCATCGGTGTCGTCGCCTGGGGATTGATCATTTGGAAGCTTCACGCGTGGATTATCGGGGTTTCGCCGCTCGTTATGTGACGATTTCTGCCATTCCCCCTTACAACAGCCGCAAAATGGGGTAGAAGGCGCCAGTAGAGCGGATGATTTTAGGTCGAATAGACCTAAAATCTGAATCCGCTCTAGCATCATGAGAGTAGAGCATGATGTCGTCCGAAAACCGCACACACTTTTCGGCATCATGCTCTAACCCATAAGCTCTTTTGGAATAATTTGGCCTGGGCCGGAGACGAGAATGGCATTCAATGACGACAGCTTCATCCGCGAGGTGAACGAGGAACTGCGTTCGGACCAATTGCGGTTCGTATGGCGCCGTTTTGGCCGGGTTATCATCGGCGCTGCCGTGCTTATCGTTGTCGGCACCGCCGCTTATAGCGGCTACCGTTACTGGTCTGGTCAGCAGGCAGGCAACAGCGGCGATCAGTTCATTTCCGCACTGACTCTGGCCGATCAGAACAAGACGGACGAGGCGCTGGTAGCCCTTGCCGCCATCGAGAAGGATGGCAGCGGTTCCTATCCGCTGTTGGCGCGCATGCGCGCCGCCACGCTGCAGGCACAGAAGGGCGATACTGCCGGCGCCATTGCCGCTTTCTCGGCGATCGGCAAGGAAACGGGTCTTCCGACCGTAATCCGCGATGCAGCTCGCCTGCGCGCCGCCTATCTGCTGGTCGATACCGGCACCTATGATCAGGTTGCGGCCGAGGCGCAGGAACTGGCGGTGCCCGCCAATACGTTCCGGCACTCGGCACGCGACGTATTGGGCCTTGCCGCTTACAAGGCAGGCGATTTCGCCAAGGCGCGGCAGTGGTTCCAGGCGATCGTCGACGATCCTCAGAGCCCGCGCAATGTCGGCAATCGCGCCCAAATGCTGCTTGACCTCATCACCGCATCCGGCAAGGCTCCGGCTGCAAACGGCTGAAGGGTAAATCATTAAATGAGTTTCACGGTTGCGATCGTCGGTCGCCCGAATGTCGGCAAGTCCACCCTTTTCAACCGTCTGGTTGGCAAGAAGCTGGCGCTCGTCGATGATACGCCGGGCGTCACGCGGGACCGTCGTCCCGGCGAGGCCAAGCTGATCGATCTCCGCTTCCGCATCGTCGATACCGCCGGTCTCGAAGAAGCGGACGAAGAGACGCTCGAAGGCCGCATGCGCGCCCAGACCGAGCTGGCGATCGATGAGGCCGACCTGACGCTGTTCGTCGTCGATGCCAAGATGGGCTTGACGCATGTCGACAAGACGCTGGCGGAAATGCTGCGCAAGCGCGGCCGTCCCGTCGTGCTGGTTGCCAACAAATCCGAAGCGCGTGGCTCCGACAGCGGCTTCTACGATGCCTATACGCTCGGTCTCGGCGATCCTTGCCCGATCTCGGCCGAACATGGCCAGGGGATGATGGATCTGCGCGACGCGATCGTCGAGGCGATTGGTCACGACCAGGCCTTCCCGCCCAGGGATGACGAAGCGGAGACGAATGTCAGCATTCCGCGTTCCGCCGTCGGCGAAGACGGCGAGGAGATCGACGAAGAACCGGCTTACGACGAGACCCGGCCGTTGCGCGTTGCCATCGTTGGCCGCCCGAATGCCGGCAAGTCGACGCTGATCAATCGCTTTCTCGGCGAAGACCGGCTGCTGACCGGCCCGGAAGCCGGCATCACGCGCGATTCCATTTCGGTCGACTGGACCTGGCGTGGCCGTACCGTCAAGATGTTCGATACCGCCGGTATGCGCCGTAAGGCCAGGGTAACCGAGAAGCTGGAAAAGCTCTCCGTCGCCGATACGCTGCGCGCCATCCGTTTTGCCGAGACCGTGGTCATCATTTTCGATGCTACCATTCCCTTCGAGAAGCAGGATCTGCAGATCGTCGATCTGGTTATCCGCGAAGGTCGCGCCGCCGTGATCGCCTTCAACAAGTGGGACATGATCGAGGATCGCCAGGCCGTGCTTGCGGACCTTCGCGAAAAGACCGATCGGCTGCTGCCGCAGGCGCGCGGCATCCGCGCCGTGCCGATCGCCGGCCAGACGGGTGACGGCTTGGATCGGCTGATGCAGGCGATCGTCGACACCGACAAGGTCTGGAACAAGCGTATCGCCACCGCCAAGCTCAATCGCTGGCTGGAAACGCAGCAGGTTCAGCATCCGCCACCGGCCGTATCGGGACGGCGCATCAAGCTGAAATACATGACACAGGTAAAGGCGCGTCCGCCGGCCTTCATGATTTCCTGCACGCGTTCGGATTCGCTGCCGGAATCCTACGTGCGCTACCTCATCAACGGGCTGCGAGCGGATTTCGCCATGCCGGGCGTGCCGATCCGCATCCATTTTCGCACGTCGGAAAATCCCTACGAGACGAAGAAGAAGCGGTGACGGCCTGAAGGATCAGGCCGCGCCCTTGTTCAGTGCTTCGCGCAGCGTGACGATTTCCGCTTTCAACCGCTTCAGCTCGGCTGCCGTTGTGTTTGATGCATCAAGGATGCAGGCGGGGATGCCGGCTGCTTTCTTTTTCAGGCCTACGCCCTCGCTCGTCAGGCGGATCAGTACCTGCCGCTCGTCTTCCTTGCTGCGGGTACGCTGGATGAAGCCTGCGACTTCCAGACGCTTCAGTAGCGGCGTCAGCGTGCTTGATTCAAGAAACAGCTTCTCGCCGATGCCGCCGACCGTTTGGCCATCCTCTTCCCACAGCGTCACCATGACGAGATATTGCGGGTAGGTGAGGTTCAGCTCGTCAAGCATCGGTTTGTACAGCCGGTTCATCGCATGGTTCGCCGAATAGAGGGCGAAGCATATGAAGTTATCCAATTTCAATAGGTCGTCGGTCATCTCTAACACTCCGTCGGGAGCCTATTTAAGTCGTGCGATAAACAATCGTAATCATAAAAATGCATGACTGCCATGCATGGTTCCCGATTTCCTGAAAAATGGTTGTTGAATTTCGCGAGCGCCGTTTGCCGGGCACGCGGGAGTTGGTCGTGACGCGGACCGCGTCCCCTCGTCGTCTACCGATCGAGGACAATATCGAGCTGATAGGCGTCTTGCACGGCGCGCAACAATGGCCGGCGATCGACGGTGAATAGCAGGAACCTAGTGTTTGCGAACCAACACCCGGCCACGATGGTTGGCAACGCGGACGTTGCCAATGAATTGTGTCGTGGCGGCTTCCCAGGAATAGTTGAGCGCCAGCGCGCGAGCGGCCTCGCGGGAGGAGGAGAGTGCGGCGCGGCAAGCTTCTCCCAGATCATCATTGACGACGCCGGCTGTTTCGTCGCCGGCAAGAATGTCGGCGGGGCCGGTGACGGGATAGGCGGCGACGGGAACGCCGCTTGCCAGCGCTTCGAGGATGGCATTGCCGAATGTGTCGGTCTTCGACGGGAAGACGAAGACGTCGGCCTGCGAATAGGCGTGTGCGAGGGCCTCGCCGAACTTCGAGCCGAGGAAATGCACCTTCGGATAGAGCTTCTGCAGTTCGGCGCGCGCCGGGCCGTCGCCGACGACGACCTTTGAGCCCGGCAAGTCGAGGTCGAGGAAAGCCGGCAGGTTTTTTTCCAGCGCGACGCGACCGACGGTCATGAAAATCGGGCGGGGCAGGCCGAAGGGATTTTCCTCCAGCGGCTGCGGACGAAACAGCGTCGAGTCGATACCACGGCTCCAGGGCAGCAGATTAGAGATACCCTTCTGCTTGAGCTCGTAGGCAAGGCTCGGTGTGGCGACCATGCAGCCGAAGCCGGCATTGTGGAACCATTTGACGAAGGCATAGAGCCAATTTTGCGGGATCGGCAGCCGGGCGGCGACATATTCGGGGAAGCGGGTGTGGTAGCTGGTCGAAAACGGCATGCCGTTCTTCAGGCACCAACGCCTGGCCGTCAGTCCGAGCGGGCCTTCCGTGGCGATATGCACATAGGTCGGTTGAGCCGCTTCGATCCGGGTTGCGACCTTGCGGTAGCTTGCGATCGACAGGCGGATTTCCGGATAGGTCGGGCAGGGAATGTTGCGGAAGCCTTCCGGCGTGATCATGGTTACATCAACCCCGATGCGCGCCAGTTCGCGGTTGGTGTTTTCGATCGATCGCACAACGCCGTTCACCTGCGGATGCCAGGCATCGCTGACGATGAGCAAGCGCTCGGGCACTGCGACCGGGGTCGCAGCCTGATCCCATATCTCGTGATCGATGTCCGACAAACGTTGCAACATGTCCAAAACGTTCCATCCGCACCGCACCTCATGGTGCCGGTACAACCAAATGCGGTGCAACAAAGGTGATTCCCGCGCCTGTTCTATTGTGCGGGTTGTCCATGATGGAAATATTACAGCGCTCAGCCGGCCAGCTGGAGCTTCTCCGGGGGTACCAGGGCGCCATGTTCCTGGATGACTTTCGCGGCGATCTCGGCGGCGAAACGGGCGGCGGCGACGGGATCGTCATGCTCCAGATAATGGGCAAGGAAACCGCCGTTGAAGCTATCGCCGGCGCTGGTGGTATCGACGACCTTGGCGACTTTCACGGCCGGAACCAGAGTCTCGCCGGCGTCGGTGCCGATGGTCGCACCTTCGGGGCCGTTCTTGACGACAACCATATTGGCGCCGTGCTGGCGATAGCGGCGGATGGTGCCGGCAATCGAGTCGTCGCCGAAATGTGCAGCCTCGTCGTCGAAGCTCGGCATGACCAGCGTCGAGGCGCGGGCGCCTTCGCCGATCAGGGTGTGCATGGCGTCGAGGCTCGACCAGAGGCGCGGACGAATATTGGGGTCGAAGGCCACCAGCTTGCCGATGGCCTTGGCGCGGCGAAGTTCGGCGAGCAGCGTTTCGGCATCCTCATGCGAGAGGATCGCCAGGGTGATGCCGGAAAAATAGAGGACGTCGGACGCTTCGATCGCGGTGCGCAACTGGTCGCCATCGGCGGCGAGCTGGCGGGCGGCGGAGCTGTCGCGCCAATAGCTGAAGGAGCGTTCGCCGTCCTTCAGATTGATCATGTAGAGGCCGGGTGTCTTGCCGCGAAGGCGGCGGATATTGGCCGTGCCGATGCCGTGTGCAGTCATGAAAGCGAGCATCTCGTCGGACATGGTGTCATCGCCGAGTGCGGTGAAATAATCGATCGCCCAATCTTGCGGCAGGCAGGCGCGGGCATACCAGGCGGTGTTGAAGGTATCGCCGGCAAAGCCCTTGCGCAGGTGACCGTCCTTGGCCTGCGACAGCTCCACCATGCATTCGCCGATCGATAGAAAACGCCCGCCCAAGACTTGCCTCCCGCAGTTTGCCTGCTTGCTGCATACCCGCATGGGACCGCTTGGGCAAGGTGGACGGCGGGCTCCGCCGTCCACTTTTGCTGCCTTAGGGCAAGTCCATATGATAGCACGCCGCAGTCTGGCCGGGGCGGACCTGCTCGGTTGGCGGCGCCTTCGTCCGACAGATATCCGTCGCCTTCCAGCAGCGCGGCGAGAAGACGCAGCCGGGCGGCGGATAGAGCGGCGAGGGCGGATCGCCCTGCAGGCGGATGCGCTCGCGACCGCGCGCCAGTTTCGGATCGGGGATCGGTGCCGCCGAGAACAGCGCCTGCGTATAGGGATGTGCCGGATGGTCGAAGACGGTAGCGGCGCTGCCTGCTTCCACGACCTTGCCGAGGTAGAGCACCAGCACGTCGTCCGAGATCAGACGCACGACGGAGAGGTCGTGGCTGATGAAGATCAGCGTCAGGCCGAACTCCTTGCGCAGCTTGCGCAGAAGCGTGATCACCTGGCCCTGGATCGAGACGTCGAGCGCGGAGACCGGCTCGTCGCAGACGATCAGTTTCGGCCGTGTGATGACGGCGCGGGCGATGCCGATGCGCTGTGCCTGTCCGCCGGAGAATTCGTGCGGATAGCGATTGATCATCTCCGGCACCAGGCCGACCGCCGCCATGATCTCGCGCACGCGGTCCTGCCGCTGTGCTCTCGTGAGCTTCGGCTCGAATACGGTGAGTGGTTCGGCGATGATGTCGCCGACGGTCATGCGCGGGTCGAGTGAGGCGATCGGATCCTGAAAGATGATCTGCATGTCGCGGCGGGCGGCGCGCATTTCCTCTTCGGACAGATCCAGGAGGTTGCCGCCCTGCCACATGATCCGGCCCTTCTGCGCCTTGATCAGCCGCAGGATCGAGCGGCCGAGTGTGGACTTGCCGCAACCGGATTCGCCGACGATGCCGAGCGTGCGCCCGGTCTTCAGCTCGAAACTGACATCGTTGACCGCCGTCAGGATCAAGGGCGGCTTGAAGAAGGATTTCGAGGGAAGCTCAAATTCGGTGGTCAGGTGCTCGACCTTCAGAAGCGTTTGCTCAGCCATGGACGAGGCTCCGTTCCTGATTAGCCGAAAGGGGATGGAAACAGGCGGCGCAACGCTGTGATGCCAGCTGATTGAGCGGTGGCGCCGCGTCAAGACAGTCGTCCTGTACATGGGCGCAGCGCGGCGAGAAGGAACAGCCGCGCGGCAGGTGCATCAGGTTCGGCGGACGGCCGGGAATGACGGCGAGATCGTCGACGTCCTGATCCGGCCGTGGGATCGAGGCGTGCAGCGCTGCGGTATAGGGATGAGCCGGGTTTTCGTAGAGCTCCTCGACGGGTGCTTCCTCGACGATGCGGCCGGCATACATGACGGCGACACGATCGGCGAGGCCGGCGACGACGCCGAGATCGTGGGTGATCATCACCAGCGCTGTGTTCATCTCCGCCGTCAGCTCGTTGAAGAGATCGAGGATCTGGGCCTGGATGGTGACGTCGAGCGCGGTGGTCGGCTCGTCGGCGATCAAGAGCTTCGGCTTGGTCAGCAGTGCCATGGCGATGACGATGCGCTGCCGCATGCCGCCGGAGAGCTCGTGCGGATAGAGGTTGAAGCGCCGGGAGGGGTCGGGAATGCCGACACGCTTCAACATGTCCAGTGCGGCCGTCGAGGCAGCGCGTGCGGACAGTCCGCCATGGACCTCGAGCTGTTCGGTCAGCTGTCGCGAGATGCGCAGCGACGGATTGAGGGCTGTCATCGGGTCCTGGAAGACCATCGCCACATCCTTGCCGCGCACATGATCGAGTTCGCGCGGCTTCAGTTTTAGGATGTCCTTGCCGTCCAGCAGTGCCTGGCCGCTGGTACGGCCGTTCTTGGCGAGCAGGCCCATCAGGCCGAGGAAGGTCTGGCTCTTGCCGGAACCGGACTCGCCGACGATGGCAATGCGTTCGCCACGGCCGATCTTCAGGTTCATTTTTGAGACGGCGGCAACTTCACCCTCCGGCGTGCGGAAGGTGATGGAGTAGTCTTTGAGTTCGAGAAGTGTTTCTGTCATGTCAGCGATCCTTCGGATCGAAAGCGTCGCGCAGGCCGTCGCCGATGAAGAGCAGGCTCATCAGCAGGGCAACGAGGAAGCCGGCGGGGAAGAACAGGAGCCAGGGCGTGGTCTCCATGCCGGCCGACCCCTCGGCGATCAGCGTGCCGAGCGAAGTCAGCGGTTCCTGCACGCCAAAGCCGAGATAGGACAGGAAACTCTCCGTGGCGATGATCTCGGGGATGGTGAGCGTTGCATAGATGACAACCGGTCCGACGAGGTTCGGAACGATATGCTTGAGGATGATCTTGAACGGCCGCTGGCCGGAAGCCCGCGCCGCCTCGATGAATTCCCGCTGCTTGATGGACAGCGTTTGGCCACGCACGATGCGCGCCATGGTCAGCCATTCAAGCGCACCGATCGCCGCGAACAGCAGGTAGACGTTGCGGCCGAAGATCACCATCAGCAGGATGACGAAGAGGACGTAGGGCAGCGCGTACATGATATCGACGAAGCGCATCATGATGGCGTCGACACGGCCACCGAAATAGCCCGACACGGCGCCGTAAAGCACGCCGATGACGACCGAGACCAGGGTGGCGACGAGCGCGACGGTCAGTGAAACGCGTGTGCCGTAGAGCGTGCGCGCTAGAAGATCACGACCGTTGCCATCTGTGCCGAAATAGTGGCCGGCGGCGAAGTCCGGCGCGCCTCGGAAGGAGTTCCAATCCGGATCTTCATAGTTGAAGGGAAGCAAGCTCGGGCCGACGATGGCGATGAGGACCAAAACTGCCAGCACAATGAGCGAGAGTGCGGCTGCCTTGTTGCGCAGCAGGCGGCGCATCGCGTCGCCCGAGAGAGAACGTCCTTTCGGTGCGAGCCCCTCGGCTGCAAGCAACTCCGCTTCCAGTAGTTCTCGTTTGGCGGAATTGAGGATCATCGCATTCTCACTTTCGGGTCGAGCCAGGCGTAGGCGATGTCGACGATGAGGTTGAGGACCACGATCAGAACCATGTAGAAAATGACCGTGCCGAGGACCATGCCGTAATCGCGATTGAGCGCCGCACCGACGAAGTAGCGGCCGATGCCGGGAAGGCCGAAGATGCTTTCCACCACCAGTGAACCGGTGAGCAGATAGCTTGCCGCCGGCCCGAGATAGGAAACGACGGGCATCATCGCCGGCTTCAGTGCGTGACGCATCACTGTCAGCCGCGGGCCGATGCCCTTGGCCTTGGCTGTGCGGATGAAGTTCTGGCCCATTACCTCGATCATCGAGCCGCGCATCAGGCGTGAGATGCGCGCCGCGTGCGGCAGGGTCAGAACGATGATGGGCAGGACCAGGAACCGGATCGAGCCGTCGCCCCAGCCGCCGACCGGCAGCCAGCCAAGCGTGTTGCCGAAGATAAGCTGGAGGATCGGGGCAATCAGGAAGCTCGGCATGACGAGGCCGAGAAGCAGCCCTCCGCCCAGCCAGTAATCGGCGCTGCGGTTCTGATACAGCGCCCCAAGACAGCCGACGAAAACGCCGATGACCGTGGCGAGCACGAAGGCCGCGCCGCCGATGGTCAGCGTGTAGGGGAAGCCGGACATGATCTGCTGGGTGACGGTGAAATCCTGGTTGGCGAAGGAGGGGCCAAGATCGCCCTTCAGCACATCGCCGACATAGATCAGATATTGCTCGACCAGCGGCTTATCGAGATTGTAGTGGGCCGCGAGGTTGGCTTTGACTTCCGGCGGCAATGGCCGTTCGCCATCGAAAGGGCCGCCAGGAGCGAGGCGCAAAATGAAAAAACACACTGTCACGGCAATCCACAAGACGGGGATTGTCGACAGCAGACGACGGAGAGCGTAACGGAACATGGGTGCGTTGAGGCCCCGCCCGGCAAGAGCGGGCAGGGCCTTTTCCTATTATTGTTTGATGGACAGCCAGCGGGTACGGTGAATGTCCTGAATATTGTCCACGAAGCCTTCAACCTTCGGTGCAACGATATTCTGCGAAACATAATAGTAGATCGGGATCGCCGCGCTGTCGTCGAGCGCCAGCTGTTCGGCCTTCTTGTAGATCTCGGCACGCTTCTTCAGATCGATCTCTTCGTTGCCCTGCTTGATCAGCGCATCGTAATCCTTGTTGCTCCAGCGGCCGTAATTCATTTCGACGCCGGTCGACAGCAGGTTCAGGAAGTTGATTGGGTCGTTGTAGTCGGCGAGCCAGCCGGCACGGCCGATCTGTACTTCGCCGCGCTGCATCTCGTCGTAATGCACCTTGGTTTCGGTGTTGTAGAGCTCGATCTCCACGCCAAGCGGTTTCCACATGGCGGCGATCGCAACGGCGATACGCTTGTGGTTGTCGTTGGTGTTGTAGCGGAGTTGCGCCTTCAGCGGATGGTCGGGGCCGAAGCCTGCTTCCTTGAGCAGTTTCTTGGCCTCTTCGACCTTCTGCTTGTAGGGCTCGTCCTTCCAGCTGACATAGGCCGGTTCGCCATAATTGGCGGTGCCCGGCGGCACCCAGGAATAGGACGGCAGTTCGCCGGTGCCGAGGATCTTCGGGCCGATGACTTCGCGGTTGACGGCCATGGAGAGGGCCTGACGGACGCGCTTGTCGTTGAAGGGCGGCTTGGTGGAGTTCAGGACGTAGTAATAGGTGCCGAGGAACGGAACGACATGCGCCTGACCAGGAAGGTTCTTCTGGATCCACTCATACTGGTCGGCGGGGAACGAGGTCAGGATGTCAAACTCGCCGGCGCGGTAGCGCTTCAGCGCCGCAGCCTGGTCTTCCAGCGTATAGTAGTTGACGTTGTCGATCTTGATGTCCTTGGCGTCGTAATACTGATCGCTCTTGACCATGCTGACATGCGAACCGGGCACCCATTCGGTGGGCTTGTAGGGGCCGTTGGTGACGATGTTGCCGATCTTGACCCACTCGTCGCCCTTGGCTTCAACGACATGCTTCGGCACCGGATAGGCCGTGTAGTGCATCAATGCGTTGAGGAAGTAGGGGGTGGGGTTTTCGAGCGTGATTTCCAGCGTCTTGTCATCGATCGCCTTGACGCCGAGCTGGCTCAGATCCTTGATCTCGCCCTTGTTGATCTTCTCCGCGTTCAGGATCGTATATTGCAGGTAGGCATATTGGGCGGCGGTTTTGGGGTCCATCAGGCGCTGGAAGGAGAAGACGAAGTCGCTCGCGGTCACCGGCGTGCCGTCGGACCATTTGATGCCGTCGCGCAGCTTGAAGGTATAGACCTTCTGGTCCGGGGAAATGGTCCAGCTTGCAGCCTGGCCAGGGATGGGGTTGTCCTTGGGATCTTCGGTCACCAAGCCTTCGAAAATATCACCGTCGATGCGATTTTCCCAGTCGCCGGAAATCTTCTGTGGGTCGAGCGACGTGGGGTCGCCGCCATTGTGGATATTGAGGGTCGCCGCATGTGCGGAAACGCTCAATAAGGTGCCGACGAACGCCGACGCGATGAATTTTCGAGTGAAATAAGCCATATCTATTCCCCACCTTTCTGGAGTTACGGACCTTGTTTTTTCAAGGTTATTTTAGTTCCGCAGATGACCTGGACGTGCAGGTCAATGTCGCAAGTTATCTGAAGCAACGTCGCTTTCAAGCCCCCCAGACGAATCGCCGCTGGTGGTCGGGAGTTTTGCAGCCTGGGAGTTTTGCGAAATCAGCCTCATAAAACCTGCGCGTTCAATTCAAGTGACGCGCTTCCCCGATTGGCAGCTTGCCGCCTCAAGTTTAGTGTGCGACTTGAAGGAACCCTTATGAAATCGAGGCGGATTGTTGATGACATCAGCGGACAAGACGGCGGGAGCCGATTGGTGGCGTGGAGCGGTAATCTATCAGGTCTATCCGCGATCGTTTCAGGATACCGACGCCAATGGGCTCGGCGATATCAAGGGCATCACCCGCCGCCTGCCGCATATCGCCTCGCTCGGTGTCGACGCCATCTGGCTGGCGCCGTTCTTCACCTCGCCGATGGCGGATATGGGCTATGACGTCGCAGATTATTGCGATGTCGATCCGATCTTCGGGACGCTCGCCGATTTCGACGAGATGATGACATCGGCGCATGCGCTCGGTCTCAAGGTCATCATCGATCAGGTGATCTCACATACATCGGACCGCCATCCCTGGTTCGTGGAGAGCCGGGCAAGCCGCGACAATCCCAAGGCGGACTGGTATGTCTGGGCCGATCCGAAGCCGGACGGCACGGCGCCGAACAACTGGCTGTCGATCTTTGGCGGGCCGGGCTGGGAATGGGATGGCGTGCGCCGGCAATATTACCAGCATAATTTCCTGACCTCGCAGCCGGACCTGAATTTCCACAATAGCGAAGTCCAGGACGCCTTGCTGGCGACGGTCAAGTTCTGGCTCGACCGCGGCGTCGACGGCTTCCGGCTGGATACGGTCAACTACTATTTCTGCGACAAGCAGCTGAGGGATAATCCGCCCGCGGCGAGCGTGGTCGGCGGGCTGGATGCGCCGGAGAGCAATCCCTATGGCATGCAGAATCATCTCTACGACAAGACGCAGCCGGAAAATATCGATTTCCTGAAACGTTTCCGCGCGCTGCTCGATCAGTATGAGGGACGTACGACGGTCGGCGAAGTCGGCGATGGCGCCCGCTCGCTACAGACGGTGGCCGCCTATACCAGCGGCGGCGACAAGCTGCATATGTGCTATACCTTCGATCTGCTCGGACCGGATTTCACGCCGGCGCATTTCCGCCGTTGCGTCGGCGATTTCCAGGCCAATGTCGCCGACGGCTGGGTCTGCTGGGCTTTCTCCAACCACGACGTTAACCGCCATGTCAGCCGCTTCGCCGCAACCGAGGCCGAGCAGCCGCGTGTAGCCAAGCTGGCGATTTCGCTGCTGTCGACCTTGCGCGGCTCGATCTGCCTCTATCAGGGCGAGGAGCTGGGCCTGCCCGAGGCGGAGCTTTCTTTCGAGGATCTGCGTGATCCCTACGGCATCCGCTTCTGGCCGGCCTTCAAGGGGCGTGACGGATGCCGCACGCCGATGCCCTGGGAGGCGAGCCGCGTACATGCCGGCTTCACCACGGCGGAGAAATCATGGCTGCCAGTGCCCTATCAGCATGCCGCACTTGCCGTCGACAAGCAGGAGGCCGATCCGCAATCCGTGTTGCATCACTATCGCCAAACACTGGCTTTCCGGAAGCAGCATCCGGCACTGCTCGACGGCGACATGACCTTTCTCGATACCAAGGAAGATGTGCTCGCCTTCATGCGCAGCAAGGGCGACGAGACGTTGCTTTTCGTCTTCAATCTTTCGCGCGCGCCTGTGAAGGTTGCTCTACCGGAAGGGGTGAAGGTGGTGAAGGCTGTGCCGATGCCGGGCTTTGGAGCTGCCAACGCCGACGAGGTCATAACGCTTGCCGCATTGGACGTGTTTTGCGGGAAGGTTGACTGATCAACCGATCAGCATGAACTTGTCGACATCCACAAGACCTCGGTCCGAGATCTTCAGGTGCGGGATGACCGGCAGGGGCAGGAAGGCGAGCTGGAGGAAGGGTTCTTCCAGCGTCGCGCCGAGGGCATAGGCTGCCTGGCGCAGATGATGCAGCGTGTCGCGCACGCTTTCATAGGGCTCGAGGCTCATCAGGCCGGCAACGGGCAGGGCGATTTCGCCGGTGACGACGCCGTTTTCGACGACGACGAAGCCGCCGTTGATTTCGCTCAGACGGTTGGCGGCGCGGGCCATGTCGTCCTCGTTGACGCCGACGACGCAAATATTGTGGCTGTCATGGCCGACGGTCGAGGCGATTGCGCCTTTTTTCAATCCAAAGCCTTGAACGAAACCATTGGCATGGTTGCCATTCTTGCCGTGGCGCTCGATGACGGCGACCTTGATGATGTCGTTGCCGAGGTCGAGGTCGGTCTGGTTGCCCTTGAGCGGCAGACGGTAGCGGCGATGTTCGGTGATGATCTTGCCGGGGATAACGCCGATGACGGAGCTCTCGCCCTCTGCGACCGGCACGCCGAAATCGGCAGCATTGATCGGGCGTGCCCGGACGCTGTCGAGGCCGACCGGGGCGACCGGCTTGCGGGTGGCGAATAGCTCTGTCGTGACACGGCGACCCGCCGAGAACACCGTCTCAGCCTTGCAGCTCTCCAGGCTGTCGATGATGACCAGATCGGCGCGCCAGCCGGGCGCCACCAGGCCGCGATCGCGCAGGCCAAAGGCGCGGGCGGCGGAGATCGAGGCGGCGCGATAGATTGCCAGCGGCTCGACGCCATGGGCAATCGCCGTGCGGATCATATAATCGAGATGGCCCTGCTCGGCGATGTCGAGCGGATTGCGGTCGTCGGTGCAGAGCGCCAGATTGGGCGACAGCCGCTCGGTCAGGATCGGCATCAGGGCGTGCAGGTCCTTGGAAACCGACCCTTCGCGCACGAGAATATGCATGCCTTTGCGGATTTTTTCGAGGGCCTCCTCGGCGGTGGTCGATTCATGCTCGGTGCGGATGCCGGCTGAGAGATAGCCGTTGAGATCGTTGCCGCGCAGCAGCGGCGCATGACCGTCGATATGGCCGCCCTGGAAGGCGTCGAGCTTGGCCATGCAGATGGGGTCTTTATAGACGACACCCGGAAAATTCATGAATTCGGCAAGGCCGATGACCTTGGGATGGTTTCGAAAGGGCAGCAGCTTCTCGATCGGCAGATCGGCGCCGGAGGTTTCCAGATGCGTCGCCGGCACGCAGGAGGAGAGCTGGACGCGGATATCCATGATGGTCTCGAGCGAGCTGTCCAGGAAATACTGGATGCCCTCCGTGCCAAGCACATTGGCGATCTCATGCGGGTCGCAGATGACGGTCGTCACGCCATAGGGCAGAACGCAGCGGTCGAACTCATGCGGCGTCACCAGCGAGGATTCGATATGCAGATGCGTGTCGATGAAGCCGGGCACGACGATCCGGCCGGAAATATCGATCTCCTCGCGGCCCTGATAATCGCCGCAGGTGCCGACGATCCGGTCGCCGCAAATGGCGATGTCGGAAGCGACGAGTTCGCCCGTCACCAGATCGAAGAACCGCCCGCCCTTAAGCACGATATCCGCCGGCTCCCGGCCGACGCCCTGGTCGATATAGCGTTCGAGTTTGGCGGTCATGTTCATCCCTCGCATAAAGTTCGCCCCTCATATCCGACCATTCTGCGTTTGCAACAATGGGGACATGAGGGGCGGTGATTTCCTAAGACTAAGCCTCAGATATTATTCTGCAAGATCTCCCGGAGCTTTCCGAAGAGTTCGTCGATGTGGTGTTTTTCGATGATCAGGGGCGGGGAGAGAGCGATGATGTCGCCGGTGGTGCGGATCAGCAGGCCTTTTTCATAGGCTTTCAGGAAGGCGGTGAAGGCGCGCTTGGTGGGTTCGCCGGCAATGGGGGAGAGTTCGATTGCGCCGATCAGGCCGGTGTTGCGGATATCGATGACGTTGGGGCAATCCTTCAGCGAGTGCAGTGCGTCGGCCCAATAGTCCGAGAGTTCGGCGGCGCGGGTCAGCAGGCCTTCTTCCTTGTAGGTGTCGAGCGTGGCAAGTGCCGCGGCTGCGGCGATCGGGTTGCCGGAATAGGTATAGCCATGGAAGAACTCGATCATGTGCTCGGGTCCCTGCATGAAGGCGTCGTGGATTTCCGAGGTGACGAAGACCGCGCCCATCGGGATGACGCCGTTGGTCAGGCCCTTGGCTGTGGTGATGATGTCGGGGGTGACATCGTAATATTGGGCGGCGAAGGGCGTGCCGAGGCGGCCGAAGCCGGTGATGACCTCGTCGAAGATCAGCAGGATGCCGTGCTTGGTGCAGATTTCGCGCAGCTTCTGCAGGTAGCCCTTCGGCGGGATCAGTACGCCGGTGGAGCCGGCGACCGGCTCGACGATGACGGCGGCGATGGTGGAGGCGTCGTGCAGCGTGACGATGCGCTCCAGCTCGCTGGCGATATCGCCGCCATGCTCGGGCTCGCCGCGTGTGAAGGCATTCTTGCCGGGAACATGGGTGTGGGGCATGTGGTCGACGCCGGTCAGCAGCGTGCCGAACATTTTGCGGTTGGTGACGATACCGCCGACGGAAATGCCGCCGAAATTGACGCCGTGATAGCCGCGCTCGCGGCCGATCAGGCGGGAGCGGGAGCCGTTGCCCTTCACACGATGATAGGCAAGCGCCACTTTCAGCGCGGTCTCGACGGATTCAGAGCCGGAATTTGTATAGAGAACATGGTTCATGCCCTCGGGCGCGATATCCACCAGCCGGTTGGCCAGTTCGAAGGCCTTGGGATGGCCGAGCTGGAAAGCCGGCGCATAATCGAGCTCGCCTGCCTGCTGGCTGATGGCTTCTGTGATCTTCGGGCGACAATGTCCGGCGTTCACACACCACAGACCCGCCGTTCCATCCAGCACCTGCCGTCCGTCATGGGTGGTGTAGTACATGTCCTTGGCACTGACGAAGAGGCGCGGCTCCTTCTTGAACTGGCGATTGGCCGTAAACGGCATCCAAAAGGCGCTGAGATCGTTGGGGGTGGCGTTCAGACGGTTGGACATGCTGTTCTCCATGGCCTTTCGGGGCCATCTCCCGATCGCGGTAGAGGCCGCGTGATTATTGACTGTCTGGTCAAATTATCAGTCGGCCCCATGGCGTCAAGATGAAGCCGGGGGAGACGACGGAGGGTTCGGGGAAGGGAGGATGCGGTGATTTCGTTTTTAGTCTAGTTCTGTCTTGTCTTGTCTTGTTTGCTCAAGCCAAATCAGATCAGATCGCATCCAGTACGGAGAGAAGCGACTGGCGAACGCGATGGAGCCGTGGCGTGTGTCGCTGGTACGCAGATGGGACTAAACACGAAAAAGCTGGCAAATTGAAAATTTGCCAGCCAAATCAGATATATAATTGTGGTCATGAAAGCAGCCTGATCTTAAGGGTGGGACGTGTCCTCCCCCTGCGGATCATGCTCCGGCAGTCCTAGAGCCAGTTTTGGCTCTTAAGCAGCCGTTCTACTTTTTTCCGGTTCACAATAAATGTCTTCCAGCGTTTCCAGGACTCGGATGACCGACTCTGAAGTGCTGGAGTAGTAAATGGTTTGAGCATCGCGGCGGGTCTTTACCAGCTTCTGGGCACGAAGCTTCGAAAGATGCTGGGAAAGCGCAGATTGGCTGAGCCCCACTTGGTTGGCCAATACGCCGACCGGGACTTCACCCTTGACCAAGCTGCAAAGAATCATCAGGCGCTTGGGGTTCGCCATTGCAGATAGTAGTGCTGCCGCCACGTTGGAGTGGTCAGCCAAATTTCTTGTTTTCATCTCTTGATCTTCCTAATGCGGAGCGTACATCAGAAATTGCGTAATTTCTAAACCGGGGAGCTAACCCGATAGCTAACAATACCAAGTTGGGTGAAAGATTGTATATACCTAAATTTAAGGTATCGAGTATGCTATTTTAGATATGTGTAATTTAATGTCGTCTCCCGCCCATACGGGTAGGTCGAATTCCCCTCCGAACGTCCCATTTTCCCGAATTAGGTCGATTCCCGCCATATCCAGGTCGTAAATCCGCCACCACTCGCCCATTTTTCCCTCTGACCCACCCGTGATGGCCGAGGCTATGTTGGGCGGCGGGATACTAATTCTCGCACTATGGTGTCTGCCTCTTTCGCCAGCACTTCATTAGCCGCCGAAAGAATCATCAGATCGGAGCCCGGCAGAACAAAGGCTTTGCCGAAGCCGCCATTCAGGCTGGCGACAAGCGGGACGAGGCGAAAGAAGCAGAAATCCGGAAAATCGATGTAGAGCTTCGCCTTCGGATGGTGGGCGAGGAAACGTGAGCGGATGCGTTCATGCAGCGGATGTTCACGATCGACGCGCTCGGCATTGCATTGGACGCTGAGGCGTGGATGGGCGAGGGGATCGCCCTTGCCGGGCTCGCCGAAGAGCAAAGAGGAGCGCGGGTCCTTCGACAGCGCCTTGGTATGGGCTGAGAGGCTGGAGACGAGGATGACCGGCACGCCGTCGATATCGGTGCCGGTCAGAGCGCGGCTGACGGAGGGAAAGCCGGTCTCAGGATCGATGACGGCAAGTGCCGCGTAGCGGGCCGAATGTAAGAGGATACGCGCCTGTTTGCGCGCCTCCTCGTCGGTTTCCCGCAGCACGGACGGCTTGTCGTTCATCGTCTCTCTCCCGCAGGATAAGGAGAGCAGTCCGGGTGGACTACTCCTTTCGTCGGTGGCTGGTGAGGCCAGCCACGACATCCTGGGCGGAAATCGTCCCGATAATCACGCCGTTGTCAACGACGCCGATATTGCCCGGCTGACGCGTCAGCGCGTCGAGAATATCGATGAGCGGCGTTGTCGCCGTGGTCGTGCCGGTAACAGAGCCGCCGACCGAAGAATGGCCAATGCCCTGCTGCATGACATCGCCCGCTGTCAGCATGCTGATCGGGTTCATGTGCTGCACGAAGTCGGCGACATACTGATCGGCAGGGTTTCTGACGATTTCCTGCGGCGTACCGCACTGGATGATGTGCCCGCTCTCCATGATGGCAATGCGATTGCCGATGCGGAAGGCTTCATCGAGATCGTGGCTGACGAAGAGGATCGTTCGCTTCAGGCGGCGTTGGAATTCCAGAAGCTCATCCTGCAGGCGGGTACGGATCAACGGGTCAAGCGCCGAGAACGGCTCGTCCATGAGCAGGATCGGCGCACCGGTTGCAAAGGCGCGGGCAAGGCCGACGCGCTGCTGCATGCCGCCGGAGAGCTCGTTGACCCGGCGGTTGGCCCATTGCGTCAGGTTGACGAGTTCCAGCTGTTCGTCGACGCGTTTCTTGCGTTCAGGCTCCGGCACACCGGCAAGCTCGAGGCCGAAGCCGACATTGTCGGCAACGGTGCGCCAGGGCAGCAATGCAAACTGCTGGAACACCATGGAGACCGTGTGCATGCGCAGGTCGCGCAGCGTCTTGGGACTACAGTCATAGGGATTGACCGGCCCGGCCTTGGTATTGACGACGACATTGCCGCGCACAACCGGGGCCAGGCCGTTGACGGCGCGCAGCAGCGTCGACTTGCCGGAACCGGAAAGGCCCAT
This sequence comes from Rhizobium sp. AP16, assembly GCF_000281735.1. NCBI lineage: Bacteria > Pseudomonadati > Pseudomonadota > Alphaproteobacteria > Hyphomicrobiales > Rhizobiaceae > Rhizobium > Rhizobium sp. AP16. The sequence goes on from NZ_AJVM01000017.1 coordinate 23,846, forward strand.
GAGCACGAGGATTTCGCCTTCCTCGACCTCTAGCGAGGCATTGGCGACGCCGAGCACCAGGCCTGTTGCCTTGCCGATCTCGTCGCGGGTCTTTCCTTCGTCCGCGAGCTTGAGGGCTGCCTCGGGGCGGTCGCCGAAGATGATGCTGACATTGTTGAAGGCGACGGCAGTGGTCATGAGCGGTCTCCTTCGCCGGGGGCACGGAACATGCGGTCGAGAATGATTGCGAGAATGACGATGCAGGAGCCGGAATCGAAGCTCTTGGCGACATTGACGCTGTTCAGCGCGCGCAGCACCGGCACGCCGAGACCAGGGGCCCCGACGAGGGCGGCGATGGACACCATGGAGAGCGATAGCATGATCGTCTGCGTCAGGCCGGCCATGATCTGCGGCATGGCGAAGGGCACCTCGACCTTGCGCAGTACCTGTCGCGGCGTTGCGCCGAAGGCTTCAGCCGCTTCGACGAGAGAGGGCGGCGTCGAGATGATGCCGAGACGGGTCATGCGGATTGAAGCGGGAATGGCGAAGACGACGGTGGCGATCAGGCCCGGCACCATGCCAAGGCCAAGCAGGATCATCGCCGGCACCAGATAGACGAAGGTCGGGATGGTCTGCATCAGATCGAGGATCGGCCGCATGATCGCATAGAGCCACGGGCGGCGCGCGGCGGCGATGCCGAGGGGGACGCCGACCAGCATACAGACGAAAGTGGAGGCCAGCACCAGCGCAAGCGTCTCGGTCGTCTCTTTCCAGTAGCCCTGGTTGATGGTGACGAGCAGTCCGATGAAGGTGAGGGCGGTGACCGCAACGCTCCGGCGCATCCAGTAGGCGATGGCCGCAATAACGACGACGACGATCAGCGGATGTGGCGCCTGCAGAAGGAATAGCAGTCCTTTGATCCCATGTGACGCGACGAAGGAAAGGCCGTCGAAGAACCATATGAAATTGGTCGTCAGCCAGTCGACGACGGCTTTGGCCCAGGGGCCGATAGGGATGCGGTAATCGGTTAACCAGTTCACGTCTTTGCCCACTCTTTGGGCGGCGAACCCGGACGTCTTGGGTCGTTCCGGATGCGGCCGCCGGAGAATAACGGCCTATGGCGCCAGATGGGCGTTACCCGATGCGCAGCGCAATAGGAGGGAAGCAGTCCGTTCATGGAAGAGAAAGGGGCGGTTAAGCCGCCCCTTATCCCTTCAATGTTACAGGCCGAGCTTGGCCTTGACTGCCGCAAGCCCGTCACCGCCATCCTTGGTGGTGACGCCGGCAAGCCAGGGGGTGATTGCCGTCGGATTGGCCTTCAGCCATTCCGTTGCAGCCACTTCCGGCTCCTTGCTGTCGTTCAGGATCTTGCCCATGATCTCGTTTTCCATCGGCAACGAGAAGACGAGGTTCTTCACGAAGGCGCCGACATTCGGGCATTCCTGCAGATAACCGGCCCGGACGTTGGTGTAAACCGTCGCGCCGCCATAGTTTGCTCCGAAGACGTCGTCGCCGCCGGAGAGATAGGTCATCTTGTAGTTGGTGTTCATCGGATGCGGGGCCCAGCCGAGGAAGATGATCGGCTTGCCTTCCTTGTCCGCCCGGGACACCTGGGCAAGCATGCCCTGTTCGGAGGATTCGACCACTTCGAAGCCCTTGAGGCCGAAGGTGTTCTTGTCGACCATGTCGATGATCAGGCGGTTGCCGTCATTGCCCGGCTCGATGCCGTAGATCTTGCCGTCCAGGTCGTCCTTGTGGGTGGCAATGTCCTTGAAGTCCTTGATGCCGAGTGCCGCACCCTTTTCGTTGGTCGCGAGCGTGTATTTCGCGCCTTCCAGGTTGGCGCCGACGGTTTCGACCGACTTGTCTTCGGCAAACGGCTTGATGTTCTCGGCCATGGAGGGCATCCAGTTGCCGAGGAAGACGTCGATGTCCTTGTTTTTCAGCGACTGGTAGGTCACCGGCACGGCGAGCACCTTGACGTCGGTGTCGTAGCCGAGAGCCTTCAGAAGGATGGAGGCCGTCGCCGTGGTGGAGGTAATATCCGTCCAGCCAACATCGGCGAAATGCACGGTGCTACAGCTCGCCGGTTCGGCGGCGGAAGCTGCGGTTGCGCCCAGCGTGAGCGCGGAAAGGGTTGAAGCGAAGGCAAGTGCGGTAAATGTCATTTTTATCATTACGTGACTCCCAGTCTAACGTTCCCAAGCAAGCACCAATAACCGAGATTTACAAGCGACCTCCGCGTATTTGCGCCGGTTTGGAGGGGCTGATTGCGACGCTCCTCATTTTTCCGGTCGAGTGTTGTCGGGCTAATCCCGTATTGCGTGAATCCACGGTAAATCCTGTGGTTTTTGCAGGAGGCGTCTTTCCTTCACGCTTCAGAGCACCCATGAAGCAATCAAGGAGAACGTCATGGCCAAGCTCTATTTCCATTATTCGACGATGAATGCCGGCAAGTCGACCATGCTGCTGCAGGCGGCTTACAATTATCAGGAGCGCGGCATGCGTACCGCGGCTTTTATTGCTGCGCTGGACGATCGCGCCGGTCGCGGCAAGATTGCGTCGCGTATTGGCCTGACGATGGATGCCATACCGTTCGATGCCGCCGACGATCTCTTCACCTTGGTCGATGAAATGCATGCCGAGGAGCCTCTGGCCTGCGTCTTTGTCGACGAGGCGCAATTCCTGTCGCATGAGCAGGTCTGGCAGCTTGCTCATGTCGTCGATCGCCTTGACCTGCCGGTCATGGCCTACGGACTGCGGACGGATTTCCATGGGAAGTTATTTCCGGGCTCACAGGAGCTGCTGACGATCGCCGACGAGTTGCGCGAAGTGCGGACGATCTGCCATTGCGGGCGCAAGGCGACCATGGTGGTGCGCCTCGATTCGGCCGGCAAGGCGGCGCGCGACGGCGCGCAGATCGAGATCGGCGGCAGCGACAAATATGTTTCGCTCTGCCGCCGCCACTGGGAAGCGGCGATGGCGGACGAGTAAGACTGCCCGCGTCATTGCGTCATCCGGCACGCGGCGACAAATGTCTCTATGGTCGCGGCAACGGGATGGATCGCTTCCCGATCGGGGAGGACTAATGAAATCGCTCTGTCTGCTGGCCGCGGCCGCTGCTCTCTTCTCCAGTTCGTCCGCTTTTGCCGATGGTGACGCGGTCGCCGGCGCGACGGTCTTCAAGAAATGCGCCGTCTGCCACACGGCGACCGCGCATGAGAACCATGTCGGGCCGTCGCTGATGGGCGTGGTCGGCCGCCCCGTCGCCACTGTGCCGGATTACAATTACTCGACGGCGATGAAGGCGTTCGGCGCCGACGGCAAGGTATGGGACGAGGCGCTACTGCGGAAATACCTGCCCAGCCCGCAATTCCTGGTGAAGGGCACGAAGATGACTTTCCAGGGCTTGAAGAGCGACAAGGATATCGACAATATCATCGCCTATCTGAAGAGCCCGGCCGTTGCTCAGTAAAGGTGCAGGCTCTGCTGTCGCTCTAATCGGGCTGCCGCGTCAAAACCTCTTGCGGACGTGTTTCTCAAACTCCGTCGGTAAAAAGCAATGCGTTTTGTGAATCCCATCCCGTTTGTTCGCGACATAGATTGCTCGAAGGCGTTCTACAACGAGCGGCTCGGTCTGAAGATCATAGAAGATTTCGGAAATTTTATTCTCTTCGAGACTGGTTTTGCGATCCACGAAGGACGGTCTCTCGAAAAGACGATCTGGCGGCAAGATAGCGATCCCCCCAAGTCCTATGGGCAAAGGAACCTGCTTCTGTATTTCGAACATGAGGATATTGATGCGGCCTTCGCCAATATCGCACCGCATGTCGAATTGATCCACCCTGTCGAAACGCAGGAATGGGGGCAGCGGGTCTTCCGTTTTTATGATCCGGATGGGCATGCGATCGAGATCGGCGAGCCAGAGAATAAAGTACCCAAGGGTAATTGACGCAAAAACAGATGTGTCGCTCGGTCATTTTCTTTGCACCTATAAGCGGTTAATCTCGCCGGTAATGGCAATTGAGAGACGCTTTCATGGTCAAGGTTCATTCCTTCGACGGCGCGCTCGACAAGGCGCGCGTGACGCTCGATGATGCGATCAAGGGCTTGGTTGCGGCAAACACCATGCTTGCCAGCCACGCCAAGCGCGACACCCGTCTCGGTGCCGTCAATTTCCCGGTGGAAGAGGCGCAGGTGCGTGAGACGCTCGAGTTGCTCGACCGCTGGAAATCCCTCGCTCGGTTGCTGGTCAGGGAACTCGATGAGGTCACCGTGGCCGCGGATTTGCAGCATCGGCGACTGTTTGATGAAAAGGCCGGTGCTGAAACGTCAACCTGGTTCGGGCGCAGGATTGGCCAAGGACATGCCAAGCCGGCATCGATCGTGGCGGAACTCGATGCGGCGCTGGCGGCGTCAGCTTCACTCGAGGCCCTGTTCAGGGAGGCTCGGCCGCTGCTGGTTCAAGCCTTTCGCGATTGCGAGACGCGGCTGGAGCAGGTCATCGAGCGTCGGCAACGCGTCGATCTCGATATTGAGGATGCTCAGCGCCAGGCCGATGATCTGGCGCTGAGGATTGTGGACCGGCGTGTCAGCGTATCGTCCAAGCGCGACGTGGATCCGCAATCCGAACTTGAAGCGGAGTATCGACGGCTGCTCGCCGAGCAGGAAGATCTTCACGTACGCGAGCGCGCTTTGCAGTCCGGGCGGGTGGCATTGCAGCGGCTCATCGATATCTATGAGGGCGTGGCGACAGTTCTGAATGCGCAGGTCGCCGCCGTCAACGCGATGGCGGCCAAGCTTGCGGTCGATACCGAACAGCGGATCGCCTTGCTGAAGGCGGTGACGTCGGAGGCTGCGCCGCCTTTGCCGACCGTTGAAAGACCGGCCCCGGTCGCCGCGTTGATCAGGGCATTCGAGGCCAATGTGCTCGCCGGCCATGATCTTGCAAGACGCAAGGAGCATGCCGACAAGGTATTTGCGCGGCGGCTGGAATCTCCACTGCCGGCCGTGCCGGTGACGGAAGGGGAGCAGCCGGTCGAGCCCGAACCTGAGACCTCGTTATCGTCTGCGATTGAAAAATGATATCAGCCGGTTGCCGTCTCCTGCGGAAACACATATCTGCATGGGCGTGAATATGTTGCGCGATTTCAAAGTGTCCTTGCGTCCTTTACGTATCCGAAGGACTGCGGCTCTTTAGAGGAGACGTCCATGCTTGATTCGATTACTGCGTTCTTCAAGCGGATCGGCGCCGCCATCGCGCGCGGCCTCGGGCTTCTCGTCGTCGGGATCTTATGGCCCTTCCTCGCCGCTCACGGCTGGTATCAGCGGCGCAATTGGCTGATCAAGCTGCCGGTTGCCGCTTTCGTGACGCTGATGGCGGTGCTCTACATCTATTTCATCTGGCAGACGCAGGTCTGGAGCGGCTTCGACACCAGCTATCCCAGCGTCTACAGGTTCGACGACCGCAAGGTCGGGGCAGGGCAAGAATTGCCGGCAGCGAGCGGCCAACAGGTCGCAGCGACCACGCCGAAAGCCTGCCAGACGTCCGGGACAGTCGACGTCACCGCCGACCTCATCGACTTCAACGTCAATCAGAACGCCTGGATCTCCTCGATGCTACTTTTCAAGCTCGGGTTCTTCGGCGTCGCCTGGGACGACACGCCGTTCCTCGACAACAAGGCAGCCTTTCAGCGCGGCGTGAACCAGGCGGTGCGGCGCACGGCGGTGGAACTGGTCGATACGCTCGGCCGCGTGCGCGGTACGTCGGGCATCAACGGCGATCTGCAAAGCGCCCGTGGCAATCTGCAGTTCGACGAAGCGAGCTGGTATTTCGGCATGCGCCCCTTCGGCCCGAAAACACCGACGCCGAGCTACTATCGCGCGGCAATCACCAGCCTGCGCAAGTTCAACACCGATCTCGGCACCTGCAATGCGGTCTTCGACAGCCGGGCCGACAACCTCCTGCAATTCATCGATCGTGTCGCCAACGACCTCGGCAGCACATCGGACATCCTTGCGGAGCGATCGGAGAAGCATAATTACGGCTGGTTCGACATGCGCGCCGACGACCGCTTCTGGTTCGCCTATGGTCAGCTCTATGGCTATTACGGCATCCTGAGCGCCATCGAGGCCGATTTCCAGCAGGTTATCGCCGAACGCAATCTCGGGACGCTCTGGGGCGGCACCATGAAGCAGCTGGAGGCGGCGCTACGCATTCAGCCCTTCATCATCTCGAACGGGCGCGAGGATGGCTGGATCATGCCGAGCCATCTGGCGACGATGGGCTTCTATATTCTGCGCGTTCGCTCGAATCTGGTGGAAATGCGCTCCGTCCTTGGCGGCCGTTAAAGCGATAGGGGGCGATCGTTGTTCTGACGATCGCCAATTCTCCACCGCAATCTGCGGGGTCGATGGGCCGGAAATTTCGGAATTTTAGGGAATAGCGAAAAGGGCTAGCTGATCAGCTTCAGCCGGATCGCCTTTGCGACGAGCTGGGTGCGGTTGACGCAATCGAGCTTCTTGATCGCATTCATCATATAGGCGTTGACCGTGTGGTCGGAGAGGGAAAGGATCTGGCCGATTTCGACCGAGGTCTTGCCCTGCGCGGTCCAGCGGACGACTTCCAGCTCCCGGGCCGAAAGCATGTGCAGCACGGAGCCGTCATTGCGCTTGATGCAGTTATAGATGTCGTGCGCCTGCAGCATGATCATGTTCAGCTCGTTGAGCTCGCTTTGGCCGAGGCTGCTGCGGTTACCCATGAACCAGAAGACGAGGCGCTGCCCGTCGGAGGAATTGATGGGGATCACAATGCCCATCGGACAATTGTGGCTGAGCAGCAGCGCATGCAGTTCGCGCGGCAGCTCCATGTCCTGCGAGATGTTCTTCTCCAGGAGGTGCCAGGCGCGCGGCATCACGGAGTCCCGTACCCGCTGCAGCATCGGGCAGCGGCGGAGCAGTTGCTGACGATCAAAATCGCGCAGAAATTGCGGTTGCACCGAACCTTCGATGACGAGCGGCGTCAGCATGGAGTCTTCGGAAACCGGGGCATTGAGAAAGGCCACCTGGCTGAAGCCAAAGGCGGAGCTCGTCCGTTCCAAAGCCTGGGCAAAAGCCGTCTGAGTCCGGGCTGTGGCCAACTCGGCGGAAAGCAACAGTTGTCTCTCAGCAGTGATGAAATAGGACATGTGACTTATTGGCGCCCACAGCGTGTTGTAGCTATCAAATACTGGATTTGCAGGCGAATGCTAGACGCAAAAATACCACATATCCAGAAATAATTTCATTTCCATATATCTTAATATTGTAAATTGCTGATTTGTAATACTTTTTTAAAAATGGTGCCCACGCAAGTAAAAAAGTTGTTCGGTCAACTTCCTTCATGATGGCGCCGAGACGTGCCCTCCGGACAGCGGATAAGGGTAATGATTTCAGGCGAAACCGCTGGTAAATCTCCATGGCGCGCACATGCATGAGTTGCGGCATGTGCGGTTCCGCATTGTCGATGCCGGCAACATTCAAGTCGGCCGCAGCATAGTCTGCACGCAGCTTTTCGGCGAGTGGCTTAGAGGGTGGAAGCCCCGCCCGGTCACAACGCTTCGCGCATGAACAGGCGGTTTCCATCAAAACGGCAACGGCCGGCGACAATGCCAGCCGGTCGCGACGGATGAGCCTTGATGCCGGTGTGCCTTGCGAAGGGCCAAAGCGATTGCTATCGGTCTTGCGATAGCAATCGCTCCCAGGCTTCTTTCATGCCCTTTTGTTTTTCCCAACAGCTTGTTGCGCGCTGTTGCCGGCAGACTTCATCGTTTCTGGTGGGTCTTTTTCTTCTGGTCTTCTCCTTCACCTCCGCCGAGGCCGCCGGTTCCAGCGTTGGCCAGCCGATGGAATTCCTGCTGGTTCACGGTGATATGGCCACCTGCCGCGTGGCCGATAATTGCCCGGACTGGATTTCTGCCGAAGGGCAGATCATGGCGGATTCACCTAGGAAATTGCAAAAACTGCTGAAGCGCCTTGGTAGCAGGAAATTGCCGATCATCGTCAGCTCGCCTGGCGGCGATGTTCGGGCGGCCATGGAGATGGCCTACGTGATCCGCAAGCAGAAGCTGGCGATTGCGGTCGGCCGGACGCGCTCGCGCGATTGCCCCTATGCCGAGCCGATCTGTTTGGCGACGCGCGCAAAGGATGGGTCCATCAAGGGCGAGACATTTTCGGTCGGCGCCATCTGCTTTTCGGCCTGTCCGCTGTTTTTCGCCGGCGGCATCCAGCGCGTCTCCAGCCCCTTCGCGCTCCTCGGAGTGCATCAGATCACGACGACCTACAGCGAAGTCCGGATCCGATACCGCACCGAATACGAGACGGTGAACGGTAAGCGCAAGGTCCTCTCCAGGCAGGAGATCGGGCGTCAGTTTGTCGGGAAATACGATACGACCAAGCTTGGCAGGCAGCAGAGGTCAAGGCTTACCGGCTTCCTGAAGAAGATGGGCGTGGACGAATCGCTCTTTGATCTGATGTTGGGCACCCAACCCACCTCGATCCATCTCATTACGCAGACGGATGCGCTGAAGCTGCGGTTGACGACGGAGCTTGCCGCTGCCGATCAGCTCGTCGTCGCGAGGGACTGCAAGGACAAGCAATCGATCGCGGATTGCACGGCACCACCGCCGGACGCCGCTGCCCCTGCGACGGTCGGCGAGTAATCGCGCGCTCCGATCTCACGCGTCCTTGTTGCCCTTAGCTTTCGACATGATCATTTCGAGGTAGCCGAGCAGGACGGCCGAGACGACGAAGGCAAGATGGATGATCGTGAACCACATCAGCTTGCTATTGTCGTACTGGGTGGCGTTGAGGAAAATCTGCAACAGGTGGATCGAGGAAATCGCCACGATCGAGGAGGCGACCTTGATCTTCAGGCTGCCGGAATCGAGTTTGCCGAGGAATGAGACCTCGCCTTCGCCTTCATCGAAGCGGCTGACGAAATTCTCGTAGCCGGAAATCATCACCATGACGATCAGGCTTGCCACCAGGGCAGCGTCGATGAGACCGAGGATCGCCAGAATCATGTCCGATTCTTCATATTGGAAGACGTTGATGGCGACCTTGTAGAATTTGTAGCCGAACGAGACTGCATAGACCGCCAGCGAGGCCGCGAGACCGAGATAGAAGACGACCAGAATCCAGCGGCTGGAGAGAATGATGCGCTCGATCAGTAGTTCCAGGGACTTCATGTCTTTTCCTTTTTTGTTCGTCCGGCGCGGGACAATAGGTGGGCGGCCGCCTTGCGGCAAGGCGGGATAGTTTCACGACGGACGACAATTCGCGGCTATTCACAGTGGATATTTATTGGGTTATCCCGGTTGTGTGAATACCTCATGTCCAGGGCGGGATCGGTTATCATGGCAACGGTAAAATCCGACATAGAAATCGCGCGCGCCGCGGAGAAGCTGCCGATCATCGAGATCGGCGCGAAACTCGGCATTCCTGCTGAAGATCTTGCGCCTTACGGGCATGACAAGGCGAAGATCGGTGCCCAATTCATTGCCGCATTGAAAGACAAGCCGGATGGCAAGCTGATCCTTGTTACCGCGATCAATCCGACGCCGGCGGGTGAGGGGAAAACGACCACGACCGTCGGCCTTGGCGACGGGCTGAACCGTATCGGCAAGAAGGCGATCGTCTGCGTGCGCGAGGCGTCCCTCGGTCCCTGCTTCGGTGTCAAGGGCGGGGCTGCCGGCGGCGGCTATGCGCAGGTCATCCCGATGGAAGACATCAACCTGCACTTCACCGGCGATTTTCACGCCGTCACCTCGGCCCATAATCTGCTGGCGGCGCTAATCGACAATCACATCTACTGGGGCAACGAAGAGAATATCGATGTACGCCGCATCACCTGGCGGCGCGCCATGGATATGAACGACCGGGCACTGCGCGACATCGTCGCCTCGCTCGGCGGCGTGGCCAACGGCTATCCACGCGAGGGCGGCTTCGACATCACCGTCGCCTCCGAAGTCATGGCGATCCTCTGTTTGGCTTCGGATTTGAAGGATCTCGAAAAGCGGCTCGGCGACATCATCATCGGCTATCGCCGCGATCGCACACCGGTCTATGCCCGCGATCTCAAGGCTGACGGCGCGATGGCGGTATTGCTCAAGGACGCGATGCAGCCGAATCTGGTGCAGACGCTGGAGAACAATCCGGCGCTGGTCCATGGCGGCCCCTTCGCGAACATCGCCCATGGCTGCAATTCGGTGATCGCCACGCGCACGGCGCTGAAGCTTGCCGACTATGTCGTGACCGAAGCGGGATTCGGCGCCGATCTCGGCGCGGAGAAATTCTTCGACATCAAGTGCCGCAAGGCCGGACTTGCGCCGGATGCGGCGGTCATCGTCGCGACCGTGCGGGCGCTGAAGATGAATGGCGGCGTCAAGAAGGACGATCTCGGCCAAGAGAATGTCGAGGCCCTGGTGAAGGGCTGCGCCAATCTCGGCCGGCACCTCGCCAATGTCCGCAAGTTCGGCGTACCCGTCGTCGTTGCCATCAATCACTTCATCTCGGATACCGATGCCGAGATCGAGGCGGTGAAGAATTATGTCGCGCGGCTTGGCGCCGAGGCTATCCTCTGCCGACATTGGGCCGAGGGTTCGGCGGGGATCGAGGAGCTGGCCTACAAGGTGGTGGAGCTTGCCGAATCCGGCCAGGCGAAATTCCAGCCGCTCTATCCCGACAATCTTCCGCTGCTGGAGAAGATCGAGATCGTCGCGTCGAAGATCTACCATGCCGGCGAGGTGACCGCCGATAAGGCGGTGCGCGACCAGCTGCGCTCCTGGGAAGACCAGGGCTATGGTCATCTACCGGTCTGCATGGCGAAGACGCAATATTCCTTCTCGACCGATCCGAACGTCCGTGGCGCGCCGGAAGGGCATATCGTACAGGTCCGCGAAGTGCGTCTCTCGGCCGGCGCTGGCTTCGTCGTCGTGATCACCGGTGAGATCATGACCATGCCCGGCCTGCCGAAAGCGCCGGCGGCGGAACGGATTTTCCTCAATGATCAGGGCTATATCGAGGGATTGTTTTAAGTTCTGATTCCGGTGGAGCTGGGCTTGTGTCGAGGTGACTGCTCTTAATGGCAGTATCGGAAGCCGCCGTTCCTTTTCAGCACATCCAAATGAAAATGCGTTTCATGGGCAGCGTCGCTGTCCGGGTCGAGGACGGTTGAGAAATAGAGGCAGGCGGAGGCGCTGGCGGTGCGCTGGAACGCGCCGGTCAGCGTCGGGTCCTCGCGGCGCGGTTCGATGCCGATGGTCTTGCTGTTCTCGAAGGTGAAGCCGGCGATATCGACGGCATTGCCGCGGGCATGTTCCGAGATCTTGCCGGTAGTGGCGTTATTACGCAGGCGGCAGATATAGGTCGAGGCCTGGTTGACCGTGACGATCCGGCCATTGTCCTTCAGCGCCGTGGCGGAGGGTATCACGCTTTCCTTCATCCAATGAGCGAGCGCCAGGGCGGTCTCGCAGCGCATCGTGCCTTCCGGCTTCATCTGGATACCGGGCAGGGGCTCGGTGAGGGCGATCGGTTTGTCGATGCCACAGCCATTGCCGTCGTCGATACGGGGGATGTCCTTGAAGGTGGCGCCGATGGCGGTCAATTGCGTGAGGCAAGCTTTGTGCTCCTCCTCAGATTCCGCCGCGATGGTCAGCGGCGGTTTGGGCGGCCCCTGCATTTCCCCGGCGGCTGGCTGGGTGTCGGGAACCACCGGCTTCTCTATGGGCGTGGGCGGCTCGGCGGAAGGCTGGGCTTGCTCGCGATCGGGTTTTTGCTGTGGCATCGGGCCGGTTTGGGGGAGGGATGCTGCTGTCAGCACGGTGATGGCAGTTGTGGCGGAGATGATCCGGAATAGCATCAAGTATTTCATCCCTCTCTAATGAAGTATTTTGCCTGTTTCTAATGATGGCATGGTGGAAACGCTCGACGCAGCGATTTCGTTGCAATTCAGCAACTCTATCGATCCACTTTTAAACATGAGAATTTTATTCATGATTATCTTGGTCGGATATATTGACAATAATAGTCATGTTTTTTATGCGGCAGAAAGAAGGCGGAATTTTCCGCTTCGTGAACGGAATGAACCCAGCCAGCCCCTTGCGTGCCTTAGAAGCAGCAACCAGCCAGCCCGGTGAAGCAATTCGAAAGGAATGGTTATGGTTGTCCGGCGATCCCGCTCGGTTCTCTTGGCATGCTCCGCGCTTCTGGCCTTCGGGCTCGGCACGGCATCTTATGCGCAGACTGCAACTCAGAATGATGCGGCCACAGACGATGCGGCGCCGAAAGGCGACCGCGTCACGGCTCTGAAGCCGATCGTCGTCAAGGGCAAGGCGGCGAAAGACGTGCTTGCCGACTCGCCGACGACCACCGAGACGACGGCGCAGCAGATCGATGACAAGCAGATCACACGTATCGAGGATCTCGGCCGGAGCACCGAGGTTGGCGTCGGCTACAACCGCACCACCGGCGGCATCAACATTCGCGGCCTTGGCGATGACCGTGTATTGACCACGGTCGACGGCATCGAGATCCCCTACATGCTCGATGTCGCCCGCGGGGCGGACGGAGGCGTCAACAGCTTCGATTTCAACTCGCTTTCGAGTGTCGATGTCGTACGCGGCGCCGACTCCAGCCGCGCCGGTTCGGGCGCTCTCGGCGGCGCCTTCGTATTGCGCACGTTGGAGCCGGAAGACTTGATAACCCCCGGTTCCACTTGGGGCGGCGTCTTCAAGTTCGGCTATAACGGCGATGACCGGAGCGTCGGTGGATCGGCGGCGGTTGCCAAGCGCATCGACAACACTGCCGTTCTGTTCGAAGGTGGTTACACCCATGGTCATGAGCTTGAAAACAACGGCGACGTTGGCGGCTATTCGACCAAGCGCACCAAGGCAGATCCAGCCGATTACAATCAGAGAAGCGGTCTCTTCAAGATCCGCCAATATACCGATATCGGCACCTTCGGCATCACGGCAGAGCACTACAATAAAGACAAAGACATCGATGCGATGCACTCTCAGAGCCTGACCGGGAACCTCCGGCCGGGCAACTACGATACGAGCGACAATACCGAACGCAACCGCGTTTCCCTTGACTACAAGTATGAGGCCGAAAGCGCTGATTCCCTTCTCGATACGGCCAATGCTGTCTTCTATTGGCAAAACGTGCTGCGGGAAGAGGGCCTACAGGGTTATCGCTACACCTCCGTCATCGGCGATTATTGGCGCCGCAACGAGCTTGAGGACCGCAGTATCGGTTTTAACGGCAATGCTTCGAAATCCTTCGATACCGGCAGCTTGCATCACAAGCTTACGTTTGGTCTCGACCTCGCCTTCACCAAGGCGCATCAGTATTCGGCGGGCGGAGATAGCTGCGATCTCCCCCGTTGGCGCGCCACTTGCGCATTCCTGCATACCAACCAGTCGGACATGCCTGATGTCGACGGCAAGCGCGTTGGCGCCTTCGTCGACGACAAGATCGAGATCGGCTCCAGCGGCTTCTCGCTGACACCTGGTCTGCGCTTCGACTGGTACGATTATGCGCCGAAGAACACGGATGCCTATCGCGACAGCGCCAACTATAGCGGCCTGCCGTCCGGCCAGTCCGACAGCCGGTTCTCGCCGAAGCTGCGCGCGGCATACCAGCCGCAGGACAATGTCGAGTTTTATGCGCAATGGGCCATGGCCTTCCGCGCTCCGAACGTCAGCGAGCTTTACGTGAACTACGGCGTGCCCGGCGGTTATGTCAGCTACGGCAATCCCGACCTGAAGCCGGAGACCAGCAACGGCATCGAAATCGGCACCAACCTCGGCGACGATGATTTCGGCGGCCATATCGGCGCATTCTACAACAAATACAAGAACTTCATCGATTCCGAAACATCGGCCGATCCGACCGGCACGTATCCGCTCGGCATCACTGAATACTTCAACCGCGCCAATGTCCGCATGTTCGGCATCGAGGTCAACGCGCACAAGAAGTTCGACAACGGCATCCACGTCAAGGGTTCGCTCGCCTATGTCAACGGCAAGGACTCTGACAGCGGCGAATGGATCGACTCCGTCGCACCCGCCAAGGCGGCCTTCACCGTGGGATATGCGACCGACATCTGGGGAACCGACCTGACCTTCATCACCGCAACCAGCGAGCCGAAGAAGGATGGCGACAACTTCCGCACGCCTGGCTACGGCATCTTCGATCTGACAGGCTGGTGGGAGCCGGAACAGGTGAAGGGATTGTCGCTGCGCGCCGGTGTCTACAACATCTTCAACAAGACCTACTATGACTCGCTCAATGTTGCCTCCTCAGGCCTTACTCAGCCTTCGGCCTACTATTCGGAGCCGGGTCGGACCTTCAAGCTGACGCTGACGCAGAAGTTTTAAGCGGTCTTTATCCGCGCAGCAAACTTGGGCGGTGCTTCGGCATCGCCTTTTTTTGTTCTTTGGGCATGTCGCCGGAAGGTTGCGCAATTGAAAATCGCAATGTTCGGTGTTATTGGAAGCACGCAGTTTTTAACACTTTGAGAGAAAGAGAGAGGAGGACCGTATGAGCAAGATAGTTTGGCATATTCGCCAGTTCGGTCCGACTCTGGCCCTGCAAATGCGTTTGCAGGGCTGATCAGAGGCCGTTACTCACTCATTTCCTTCTGGTCTGCCCCTGTGGGTATCGCAGTGCCGAACGTCTGTGTTCGCGCGGCTGCGTCATGATGATTTACCGAACAACATCCGCTTGCGTGGCGACAAGGCGTCTCTGATCGACGCCGATGTCCTGTTCGGGTCAGACCGGAAGAAGACCATGACTCTGATCAATCTCCGCAATTACGGCATCACCCTGGGTGTGCCGCTGATCTCCAATCTCAATTTCACCGTCACGGCCGGCGACCGCATCGGCATCGTTGCGGCCAACGGGCGGGGCAAGTCGACGCTGCTCAATTGCATTGCCGGCAGGCTGGAGCCGACGGTGGGGGATATCACCCGTTCGCGCGGCCTCACGGTCGGTTATGTCGAGCAGAATGTCCCGGCCGATCTCGCGAATGTATCCTTCTATGATGCGGTTCTTCGTGCTCTGCCGGCCGAGCAGGCCGAGAGCGAGGGTTGGCGCGTCGATGTCACGCTCGATTCGCTCGACGTGCCGGAGGTGCTGCGGGAGAGGACGCTCTCTCAGCTTAGCGGTGGCTGGCAGCGGCTTGCCATGCTCGCCCGTGTCTGGGTGACCGAGCCCGATGTTCTGCTCTTGGACGAGCCGACCAACCATCTCGATCTCGCCAAGATCGCCCTATTGGAGGTGTGGCTGAACGCTCTGCCCCGTGATGTGCCGGTGCTGATCGCAAGCCATGACCGCGCCTTTCTCGATGCAGTGACCAACCGCACCCTGTTCTTACGGCAGGAGCAATCGCAGACCTATGCCTTGCCCTACGGCCGGGCGAGGGCGGCGCTGGATGAGACCGACGCCTCGGACGAACGGCGTTTCCAGAAGGACATGAAGGTGGCGCAGCAACTGCGTAAGCAGGCGGCCAAGCTCAATAATCTCGGCATCAATTCCGGCAGCGACCTGCTGACGGTGAAGACGAAGCAGCTCAAGGCGCGGGCCGAACGACTGGAAGATGCGGCCCGGCCGGGCTATCTGGAGCGTTCGGCGGGCGCGATCAAGCTTAGCAATCGCGGCACTCAGGCGAAGATACTGGTGACGCTCGACGACGCCTCCGTCGAGACGCCGGACGGGACGCTGCTGTTCAAGACGGGCAAGAACTGGATCTGCCAGGGCGACCGCGTCGTCCTGCTTGGGCCTAACGGTGCCGGCAAGACCCGGCTTGTCGAGATGATCCGCAGGGCCATTGCCGATCAGGTTTCCTTGGGAGCGGTCAAGGTGACGCCATCGCTGGTGCTCGGCTATAGCGACCAGGCCCTCTCCAATCTCGGTCAGGGCGATACGCCGCTTGGCGTCATCACGCGGCTGTTCGAACTTGGCGAGCAACGAGCCCGCACGCTGCTTGCCGGTGCCGGCATGGGCATCGACATGCAGGACCGTGCCATCGGCAGGCTTTCGGGCGGGCAAAAGGCCCGGCTGGCGATGCTGGTGCTGAGGCTCACCAATCCCAACTTCTACCTGCTCGACGAGCCGACCAACCATCTCGATATCGACGGGCAGGAGGCGCTGGAGGGCGAGTTGATGGCGCAGGAGGCAAGCTGCCTGCTCGTCTCCCACGACCGCAGCTTCGTCCGTAACATTGGCAACCGCTTCTGGCTGATCGACAGGAAGCGGTTGGTCGAGGTGGAAGGGCCGGAGGCGTTTTTCGCGGAGGCGGGCCGGCGGGATTAAAAAGAGTGCGGGCAGAGGCAGAATATCGTTTCTGCCCGTTCTCTGAGATTGCGGCTTGCGCATCACGTCATCTCACGCTAACAATTCGCACCATGAACACGTCCTTGAACAACATTGCAGTTTGGTGGTGGGCTCGCTAAGGCGGCCTCGACCAATCGTGTTCAAAGACGACGAGTGAGCCGCCCGAGATTTCGAGGCGGCTTTTTTGTTATATTGGCCGTCTGTCATCCGGGCCTGATAACGGAGTGAGGAACAATGGTAACGATCCTTCGGGATGATGGTGCGGAAATCTACGAGACCAAGGGCGGGATCACCGTCACCCGGCAACGTAGACCGACGCCTTATGCGGATGCGGTTTCGTCCTATATCGACAAGCTCGACGAGCGCCGCGGTGCGGTGTTTTCGTCGAACTACGAATATCCCGGCCGTTATACCCGTTGGGACACAGCCATCGTCGATCCGCCGCTCGGCCTGTCCTGCAATGGGCGCGATGTCTGGATTGATGCCTATAACGAGCGCGGCGAGGTCATTCTCGGTTTCATCACGGAAAAGCTGAAGACGGTTTCCGAAGTGACGCTCGGCGCCTCGGCGCCGCGCCGCCTCGACCTGACGGTAAAGACGCCGGACCGGGTCTTTACCGAGGAAGAACGCTCGAAGATGCCGACGGTGTTCACCGTGCTGCGCGCCGTGACCGATCTCTTCTATTCGCAGGCCGACGCCAGCATCGGTTTCTATGGCGCCTTCGGCTACGATCTGGCTTTCCAGTTCGATGCCATCAACCTGAAGCTCAAGCGTCCGGATGATCAGCGCGACATGGTGCTTTACCTGCCGGATGAAATCCTGGTGGTCGACAACTATTCCGCCAAGGCGTGGATCGATCGCTACGATTTCGCCAAGGGCGGCGTTTCGACCGAGGACAAGGCCGGCGAAATCGCTCCCGAGCCGTTCCATCATACGGACGCCATTCCGCCGAAGAGCGATCATCGTCCCGGCGAATATGCGGAACTGGTGACGAAGGCGAAGGAAAGCTTCCGCAAGGGCGATCTTTTCGAAGTCGTGCCCGGCCAGAAGTTCATGGAACGTTGCGACAGCAAGCCGTCGGATATTTCCAAGCGGCTGAAGGCGATCAATCCATCGCCCTATTCCTTCTTCATCAATCTCGGCAATCAGGAATATCTGGTTGGCGCCTCGCCGGAAATGTTCGTGCGTGTCTCCGGCCGCCGCATCGAGACCTGCCCGATTTCGGGCACGATCAAGCGCGGCGACGATCCGATCGCCGATAGCGAGCAGATCCTGAAGCTCCTGAATTCCAAGAAGGACGAGTCCGAGCTGACCATGTGCTCCGACGTCGACCGCAACGACAAGAGCCGCGTCTGCGAGCCGGGCTCGGTCAAGGTCATCGGTCGCCGGCAGATCGAGATGTATTCGCGCCTCATCCACACGGTCGACCATATCGAAGGCCGTCTGCGCGACGACATGGATGCCTTCGACGGTTTCCTCAGTCATGCCTGGGCCGTCACCGTCACTGGGGCGCCAAAGCTCTGGGCCATGCGCTTCATCGAGAGCCATGAGAAGAGCCCGCGTGCGTGGTATGGTGGGGCGATCGGCATGGTCGGCTTCAACGGCGACATGAACACCGGCCTGACGCTGCGCACCGTGCGTATCAAGGACGGCATTGCCGAAGTGCGTGCCGGCGCGACACTGCTCAACGACTCGAACCCCGAGGAAGAAGAAGCAGAAACCGAATTGAAGGCCTCCGCCATGCTATCCGCCATCCGTGATGCCAAGACCGGCAATTCCGGCAAGCAGCAGCGCGACGTCGCTTCCGTCGGCAAGGGCGTGAAGATCCTGTTGATCGACCACGAAGACAGCTTCGTGCACACGCTGGCAAACTATTTCCGCCAGACGGGGGCTACGGTTTCGACCGTGCGTACGCCGGTGCCGGAAGAGGTCTTCGACCGGCTGGATCCGGATCTGGTGGTGCTGTCGCCCGGTCCTGGCAATCCGAAGGATTTCGATTGCAAGGCGACCATCAAGAAGGCGAGGGCGCGCAATCTGCCGATCTTCGGCGTTTGCCTCGGTCTGCAGGCGCTGGCCGAAGCCTATGGTGGCGAGCTTCGCCATCTGGCGCTGCCGATGCACGGCAAGCCGTCGCGCATCCGCGTGTTGGAGCCGGGTCTTGTTTTCTCCGGCCTCGGCCGGGAAGTCACCGTTGGCCGCTATCACTCGATCTTCGCCGATCCCTCGACCCTGCCGCGTGATTTCATGATCACGGCGGAAAGCGAGGACGGCACGATTATGGGTATCGAGCATGTCAAGGAGCCGATCGCTGCGGTACAGTTCCACCCGGAATCGATCATGACACTCGGCGGCGACGCCGGCATGCGGATGATCGAGAATGTGGTGGCGCATCTGGCGCGCCGGGCGAAGACCAAGGCTGCTTGACGCCAAGAGCCGTCAGCCTCGAAATTTGGACACGCACCCCCATGCACTCTGAAATGTGCATGGGGGTGTTTTTGCTTTGGCAGAGTCATGTTGCTGCAAATCTCGCGCACGCAGCTATGCCGTAGGGCGGTTTGACTTGCCGTGGGTTGTAAATTAATCTTTCCGCGTTCCTGTGGGGCACATCGGCATTAAGGCCGAAAGGGCTAGGCCCGCCCGCTGATATTCTCAGCAGGAGTCCGTCCATGCCAACCCTCGATACCTATCGCAAACAAGCCAAGCTGCTGATGCGCTGGCACCGTGATCGTGACTATTCGATTGGTGGAAGAGTTCGAACGCTCGACCGTTTCAGCGCGTTGACGGATCGTGAGATCCTGGCGATGAAATTCCCTTTGGCGCTGGCGCAAGAGATCGTTGCGGTCGAAGCAGGTCACAAAAATTGGGCCGAGTTGAAGGCGGTTGCCGCTGACGCGCCGAAGACGCCGGCCCCATCGACCGAACCGCCGGCTTTCAAGAGCGTCGTGCCGATCCTTTTCGTTCGCGACGTGACGGCCAGCGCGGCCTTCTTCAGGGACAGGCTGGGCTTCGTGGCAGAATTCCTGCATGGCGCACCGCCGTTCTATGGAGCGGTGTCGCGCGACGGCATCTGGATTCATTTGCGGCTCGTCTACGAGCCCTATTTTGCAGCGGCTGCGGCCAAGGAGACGTCGCTCATTCTGGCTTCGATCGAGGTTTCGAATGTCCAGGGATTGTTCGAGGAGTTCAAGGCCAGGGGTGCGGAGTTCGCGCAGCCGCTTACCAAGCAGGCATGGGGAGGCACCGATTTTCATGTGCGCGATCCGGACGGCAACGTGATCTCGTTTGTCGCGTTCAGATCGTGACGCTTGAATCCGTTTGGGGTTGCCGGAGAGCGGCGGCCCCTTACATGTCCTCGCAGTCCTGCCAGCCTTCTTCAAAGACAAGCTTGTCGAGCGGCAGGCGGTCGCGCCAGCCCTTCACGGCGAGCTCGGGCATGTCATAGAGTTCGTCGACATAGCCGACGCAGAGCCAGGCGACGATTTTGACATGCTCCGGTATGTTGAGGATCGTCTTGATGGCGTCCTCATGGAAGATGCTGACCCAGCCGACGCCAACGCCTTCGGCGCGGGCCGCCAGCCATAGATTCTGAACGGCGCAGACGGTAGAGTAGACGTCCGTTGCGGGATTGTGCGTGCGCCCGAGCACGACAGGTCCGCCGCGCTGGGTATCGCAGGTAATGCAGATGCTGAGCGGCGCCTTGCGGATGCCTTCGAGCTTTAGCCGCTGATATTGCGCGCGGCGATCGCCCTCGAACATCAAGCAGGCTTCCTCATTCGCCTGGCTGAAGGCCTGCCACACGCGTTCCCGCGTCTCGGCCTGCCGGATCATGATAAAATTCCACGGCTGCATGAAGCCCACGGAAGGCGCATGATGGGCCGCCTCGAGCAAACGGCGGACGAGGTCTTCGGGCAGGGGATCCGAGCGGAACTGATCGCGCACATCGCGGCGGGTTTCAATGGCGTGGTAGACCGCAGTGCGTTCTGCTTCCGAAAAGGCGCATGCCGCAATCAGATGATCCAGCTCCTTTGGCGACGCGTCGGCGGCCAGAGGAGGGGTGTTCGGATCGATGCGATCATCAAGAGCGGGCATGTTCAACCATGGTTTTACCGAGGGCGGCGATGTGTTGGGCTAGTATATAGCTTAGTGCGCGATCACGCGGGAAACTACCAGCATGATTTTCACTGGCGAGCTTGCGAGCGGTTTGGCGACTTGGCCCCGTTTAACCGGTGTATTGGGGATAAATTGTGGTGTGCGAGGCACAGGTCATCCTTTGACAAATGGCGCGTTCTGCACCATATGAGCCCCCAATGAGCCGCCTGCGCGATTTTCGCGCGGGCGGTTTTGCATTTCAATGGCACTGTTTTTGCAATTCATTCGCATATGCATGGGCCGCATCCGCATTGGAGACACGCATGAACGAACAGGGCAATCAGACGATACGGCGACTGGCCTTCTGGGGCATGCCGCTATCCCTGGGCGTCATGGGGCTGAAGATGGCCGCCTGGTGGGTGACGGGTTCCGTTGCGCTGCTGTCGGACGGCCTCGAATCCACCGTCAATGTCGTTGCCGCCTTCATCGCCTTCTTCGTCATCCGCTATGCGCAAAAGCCGGCCGATCACGATCATCCCTTCGGCCACCACAAAGCGGAATATCTCTCCGCCGTCACCGAGGGCGTGATGATCGTCGTCGCGGCGCTGATGATCGTGCAGGAGGCGGTGGGGCATCTCGGCGATCCGCAGCCGATGCAGGCGCCGGTCCTCGGCCTTGCCATCAACCTCGTCGCCGGTGTTATCAATGCCGTGTGGGCGGTGATCTTGATCCGCGCCGGCCGGGAGCATCGTTCTCCGGCGCTGACGGCGGATGGGCAGCACATCATGTCGGATGTCTATACCTCGGTCGGCGTGCTCATCGGCCTGCTCCTGGCGCTCGGCACCGGCTATCCGATTTTCGACCCGGTGCTTGCCATTCTCGTCGCGATCAACATTCTCTATCAGGGCTGGAAGGTCATCTCCATGTCCATCGACGGACTGATGGACAAGGCCGTCCTGCCGGAGGAGGAAGCGGTGATCAAGGAGGCGATCGCGACGCATGCGGATGGGTCGCTTGGCGTGCACGATCTGAAGACGCGCCGGGCAGGGGCCGTGACTTTCGTCGATTTCCACCTTGTCGTGCCTGCCGCCATGCCGGTACGTGACGCACATCGTATCTGCGACCGCCTTGAAGACGCCATAAGGGCGATCCATGCGGGCGCGGAAATAACCATTCATGTGGAACCGGAGGGCGAAAAGGCTCACGGCATCCGCGTCAAAGTGATCAAGGAGACCTGATATGCCCAAGACCGATGTTTCCGGCCTGTCGATGCTCGGCAACCAGACGGAAACGGCCGCGAACCCCGAGGTGGCCGTTCTCGAGAAGGTGCCGGCCGGCCATGCCGGCACGGATTATGTCGTGCGCTTCACCGCGCCGGAATTCACCTCGCTCTGCCCGATGACCGGCCAGCCCGATTTCGCCCATATTGTCATCGACTATGTGCCGAACGAATGGCTGGTGGAATCGAAGTCGCTGAAGCTCTTCCTGCATTCCTTCCGCAACCATGGTGCCTTCCACGAGGATTGCTCGATCTACATCGCCAAGCGGCTGGTGGAACTGCTGGAGCCCAAGTGGTTGCGCATCGGTGCCTACTGGTATCCACGCGGCGGCATTCCGATTGATGTGTTCTGGCAGACGGGCAAGCCGCCGGAAGGCGTGTGGTTGCCGGATCAGGGCGTGCAGCCTTATCGTGGACGGGGCTGAGTTAAAAAAAAGGCTGCCATCCCGAGGGAGGCAGCCTTCTCTTATGGGGTCAAAGACGATTAGCCTCAGGCAAACGAGCTGTCGTCGCCGCTGTTGTCAGACGAATCGTCATTGGCGTCGTCCTGAGCGTCCTGAGCGTCCTGAGCAGCATCCTGGGCGTAGTCGGCTGCGCTCTGATCATTCTGATCGTCGTTGCCGTAATAGTTGTTGATGACTGTCTCCTGGGCCGGCTGTGCGGCAGTGCCGTTGCCGCCGAAGAGGCCGCCAAGACCGCCAGCCGCGGAACCACCGAGATGGGGGCTGAAGAGGCTGGAGAGCGATTCGGCGAGCATCACGCCGCCGGCGACGCCGGCTGCCGTGCCAAGTGCTCCGCGCAGGAAACCGCCGCCGGCTGAGGCTGGTGCGGCCTGTTGGCTCCAGGGGCCGGACGGCTGTTGCTGGCCGCCCCAAGGACCCGGCTGCGGCTGGGCATTTCGCGCGTAATCGTCATAGGGACGACCTTGCTGTTGCGGATAGCCGGTCTGAGGGGCTGGACCGCGCTGTTGCTGCTGGCCACCGCCGAAGAGCGAGCCGAGGCCACCGAGGAAGCCGCCGCTCTGGCCCTGCTGATGGTTGTCGGCTCCCTGCTGCTCCAGCTCGTGCACGCGGGCTTCGAGTTGCTGGATGCGGTCGGCCGCAGCCTTCATGCCCTGTTCCTGCATGATGACGGCCTGCGCCAGAAAATAGGGGGCATAGGGCTGGTCGTGAACCGACTGGTTGATGAAGGTTTCCGCATCGGCATCCCGCTGGGTGCCGGCTGCGGAGCGGACGCGATCGAAGAGAGACGCGAGCAATTGACGTTCTTCAGGCGACATGATGGCCTCCTTGGCTATCTGTTGCTGCAAATTCGGGGCGCGATTCCTTTCGCGCTGACCTGACGTAGGATGCAATTTCGGTTTTTCAAAGCCGCGGCAAGTTACATTTCGGTAACCCGCAACCATAACGCCATGCTTTCGTGGTCTATTCGCGCCTTGTCTTTTTCCAGCATTGTTTTACGCATTGAGTCGCACTATGTGCGGTGAACGACGCATCATGCTGGAGACTTGCGAATGAACGACGAAGACGAACAGGAAGACAAGAAGAACGAAGCGCCGTTGGGCAAGGACGCGGAGGCGAATCTTTTCAAGTCGCGCTCGATCTTCATTTACGGCGGCATCACGCAGGAATTGGCTCAGAAGGTGTGCTCGCAGCTCGTCGCGCTTTCTTCCGCCAGCGATGACGATATCCGCATCTACGTGAATTCGCCCGGCGGCCATGTCGAATCCGGCGATTCCATTCACGACATGATCAAGTTCATCAAGCCGAAGGTCTGGATCATCGGCACCGGTTGGGTCGCTTCCGCCGGCGCGCTGATCTACGTTTCGGTTCCCAAGGAGCGTCGCATTTGCCTGCCGAACACGCGCTTCCTGCTGCACCAACCGTCCGGCGGCACGCGCGGAATGGCCTCCGATATCGAGATCCAGGCACGCGAGATCATCAAGATGAACGAGCGCCTGAACCGGATATTCTCGGAAGCCACCGGCCAGCCGATCGAAAAGATCGCCAAGGACACGGACCGCGACTACTGGCTGTCCGCCGAAGAAGCCAAGGCTTATGGCCTGGTTTCGCGGATCGTCACGTCTCAGGCCGAGATTTGATCTAGCGATATCGATTATAGGCGCCCTCGCTTGCCGGAAGGCAGGCGAGGGCGTTTTTCGTGCAGCGGCAGCTGTTTTAAGAGCGAATGACGGGTTGAGCTGTCCTCCGGCAACGGCTATCTGGAGCCAACCCCAAGCGGGCCTTCCGCGAACAACAAGGCGCATATCGGCATGACCCCAGATTTCCTCGTCACCCATTCCGGTGGCTTCCATGCCGACGAACTGCTGTCCAGCGTCATCCTGACCCGGCTTTTCCCGCAGGCTCGTATCATTCGCAGCAGGGCGCCGGAATGGATCACGCCCGGCGCCGACCGGATCATCTACGATGTCGGCGGACAATATGATGCCGCAGAGCGGATCTACGATCATCATCAGCGCGGCGCACCGTTGCGCGACGATGGTCAACCGTACAGCTCGTTCGGATTGATCTGGAAGCATTATGGCCGCGATTATCTCAGCGCCTCAGGCCTGCCGGAAGCGCATATCGAGGCGCTACACACTTCTTTCGATAACGGTTTCGTGCTGCCGGTCGACCTGGTCGACAATGGTGCGCTGAGCCCCTCCGTCGCCGGGCAGTTGGCTGGGCTTACGCTGCCGGCCCTGCTGGAAACTCTGAAACCCGTTTTCGATGAGACCGACCCGGAGGCCGAAGATCGCGGCTTCCAAAATGCGCTCGGCATTGCCCGCAGTTTCGTCGAGGCAAGGATTGGCCAGAGCGCTGCGAAATTGCGTGCCGAGGCGCTGGTGCATCAGGCGATAGTGGATACCGGCGAAGGCCGTATTCTGGAACTCCCGATGGGCATGCCCTTCCGCCCCGCCATCGTGAAGGCGGGCGCCGATCACCTGCTGTTTGTCGTTCACCCGCGCGACAAGGATTGGTGCCTGACCGGCATCCGCCGCGCGGACCAGGGGTTTGAGTTGCGGGCCGATCTGCCTGCAGCCTGGGCCGGCCTGACCAATGGCGATCTGGAGGCGGCTTCCGGCGTGGAAGGGGCGAGTTTTTGCCACAATGGGCGCTTTATCGCTGCTGCCAAGACCCGCGAAGCCGCTCTCGCCATGGCAGAGTTGGCGGTAACGGAAGCTGTCGCCATCGAGCAAACGTTAGCCGCCGACGCGACCCTCGTCTGAAGTAGCACCATTCTCGTCACCCGTGACGAGCGGATAGGTGTCGGCCCGGCCCCGGATTGGCGGTTTGTCCATTCCTGCCGTATACATGGTTCCGATAAACGCGTGGGGCAATCGCCCCGCACGGTCGGAACACACCACGCCTAAACGGAGTTCGAGATTGGCCGTTGCCTTCACCAAGGAAGAGAGTTTCGAAACTGCTTCGGAAACGCTGCTGCCTGACCGCCCGATTTCGCAGCATCCGAATCTTGTGACGGAAGCGGGATTGAAGGCTCTGGAGCTGCAGCTTCAGCAGGCGCGCGCGGCCTATGCTGCTGCGAGTACGATCGAAGACGTGAACGAACGACGGCGCCAGGCTGCCGGCCCCTTGCGTGATCTGCGCTACCTGGCGGAAAGAGTTCGCACGGCTCAGCCTATCCCTGCACCTGCTTCGATCGACACGGTTGCCTTTGGAAGCACGGTAACCTTCAGCCGTGACGACGGGCGTGTGCAGACCTATCGTATCGTCGGAGAAGACGAAGCGGACCCCAAGGCCGGCTCGATTTCCTTCGTGTCGCCGGTGGCAAAGCTGCTGATGGGCAAGGCGGTCGGGGATGTCGCAAGCGTAGGCGATCAGGAACTCGAGATCGTTGCCATCTCGTAGAATGAGCATTTGGCGACGAGGCTAAAGACGATCGTCTTCAGCCTTGCGCCACGCTTCCCCCAAAACAGCACTTGCATGACCACCTCCTAAGATGCTCCATGCGTTTCCCCCGCATCCACGAGTCTCCTGCCGCCGCCATGTTCAAAGATTTCTCCCTTCAAAGCGTGTTCATGGGCTGTCTCATCGCCTTTGTCGGTTTTGCCAGTTCCTTTGCGGTCATCGTGCATGGGTTGCAGGCGGTCGGGGCGACGGATGCGCAGGCGGCGTCCGGTTTGATGGCGTTGTCGGTTTCGATGGGTATTTGCGCCATTGTGGTCAGTGGCGTTACGAAGATGCCGATCAGCATTGCCTGGTCGACGCCGGGGGCGGCGTTGTTGGCCAGCAGCGGCGCGATTGAGGGTGGTTTTCCGGTGGCGGTGGGCGCGTTTTTGGTCTGCGCGGTGCTGATCGTGATTGCGGGCCTGTTTCGGCCGCTAGGGCGTGCCGTTGCCGCCATCCCGGCGCCGCTGGCGAATGCCATGCTGGCCGGTGTGCTGATCGGGCTCTGCTTTGCGCCGGTCAACGCGATCGCCTTCAATCCGTTGCTCGGCCTGCCCATCGTCCTTGCCTGGATCGTGGTCGGCGCGGTCAAGCGGCTCTGGGCGGTGCCGGCGGCGGTGGTCGCCTTTGCGCTGGTGCTGACGTTCGGAGTGAACATACCGGATGGAGCGCTGATGTCGCTGGAGCATTCGCTGCTGCCAAGCGTCGAACTGGTCAAGCCGGTCTTCACGCTCGCCGGGCTTGTCTCCATTGCGCTGCCGCTGTTCATCGTCACCATGGCGTCGCAGAATATTCCGGGGATCGCGGTGCTGAAGGTGCATCACTATGATCCGAAGCCCGGTCCGCTCTTTGCCGTCACCGGCCTGTTCTCGTTGCTGAGTGCGCCCTTCGGCGGTAATGCCGTCAATCTTGCCGCCGTCACCGCTGCCATGTGCGCCGGGCAGGACGCGCATGCCGATCCCAAGAGGCGTTATTGGGCGGCGATCATTGCGGGCGTCGTCTATATCGTCCTCGGATTGCTTGCGAGCGCCGTCATCGCCTTCGTGACGCTGGCGCCGCCCGTCCTGATCGAGGCGGTCGCCGGTCTGGCTCTGATCGGCGCTCTATCCAACTCTGCCATGAACGCTTTTCAAAGGGTGGAATCGCGCGAGGCGGCGGCGGTAACCTTTCTCGTTACGGCATCCGGCGTTTCCTTCGCCGGGATTTCCGGCGCCTTCTGGGGCCTGATTGCCGGCTTGTTGATGATGGCGCTCTCGCATTTGGTGCAAGTGCTGAAAAGATAAGCAGGGGGTTGCTTCCTTTCCGCCGCGCGGTTATAAGCGCGGTCATGAAGACGACTGGCGCAAAGATTTCCGAGCAGATTGTACGTGGGCGTATTGCCCTGCGTGACAATATGCGCGCCCTCACTTCGCTTCTTCTTCTCGGCCTTACGCGCGGTTGCCGGGTCCTTTGAGGAGCGCTCGGCGGCCGTAAAGCCCGCCCGGCCATCGCTCCTCGAGACATATCCCCAAAATCGACAGCATACCCCTAGCGGGTCCGTATTTGTCATCGCCAAGCCGCCTATGATCGGTTAATACGCGAGGCAAATGACGGGAAAGGAAGAGACGAAACCATGGACGCGAACAGCCATTCCCCCAAAGGCATGCCCGAAGCGGCGGTAAAATACCGCTCTTACCCGCAGATCAACATTCCCGACCGTACCTGGCCCTCCAAGGTCATCACCAAGGCGCCGATCTGGTGTTCCGTGGATCTGCGCGACGGCAACCAGGCGCTGGTCGACCCGATGGGTCACGACCGCAAGGCCCGCATGTTCCAGCTGCTGCTGGACATGGGCTTCAAGGAAATCGAGATCGGTTTCCCCTCGGCCTCGCAGACCGACTTCGATTTCGCCCGCTGGTGCATCGAGCAGGGCAACGTGCCGGCTGACGTGTCGCTGCAGGTTCTGGTGCAGTGCCGGCCCGAGCTGATCACCCGCACCTTCGAATCGCTGGAAGGCGCCAACAAGCCGATCGTGCATTTCTACAATTCCACCAGCGAATTGCAGCGCCGCGTGGTGTTCGCCAAGGATGTGCAAGGTATCAAGCAGATCGCCGTCGATGCGGCCAAGATGATCACCGACATGGCGGCCAAGGCCGGCGGTGGCTACCGGTTCGAATATTCGCCAGAAAGCTTTACCGGCACCGAGCTGGAAGTGGCGCTGGAAATCTGCAACGCCGTCATCGAGGTGGTGAAGCCGACGCCGGACAACAAGCTGATCATCAACCTGCCGTCCACCGTCGAAATGGCGACGCCGAACATCTATGCCGACCAGATCGAATGGATGTGCCGCAATCTCGACAATCGCGAAAACCTGCTGATTTCCCTGCATCCACACAATGACCGAGGCACCGGCATCGCTGCCGCAGAGCTGGCCCTGCTGGCCGGCGCCGACCGGGTCGAAGGTACGCTGTTCGGCAATGGCGAGCGCACCGGCAATGTCGATGTCGTCACCATGGCGCTGAACATGTTCACGCAAGGCGTCGATCCGGAGCTGGATTGCTCCAACATCGAACGCATGAAGGATGTCTTCGAATATTCCAACCAGATGGCGATCGGCGAACGTCACCCTTATGTCGGCGAACTGGTCTACACCGCCTTTTCCGGCTCGCATCAGGATGCGATCAACAAGGGCATGAAGGCGTCGAAAGTCGCCAACCATCCGGTCTGGGAAGTTCCTTATCTGCCGATCGACCCGCAGGATGTCGGCCGCTCCTACGAGGCGATCATTCGCATCAACTCGCAGTCGGGCAAGGGCGGCATCGCCTACATCATGCAGCAGGATTACGGTCTCAACCTGCCGCGCAACCTGCAGGTGGAATATCGCGAGGAGATCCAGCGGATCACCGATGAAGAAGGCAAGGAATTGCCTGCGAAGCGGATCTACGAGCATTTCATCGAGCGCTACGTGACGCAGCCTAATGGTCGCATCCGCTTCGTCGATCACCACACCTTTGCCGATCCCGAGCACAAGGGCCAGCGCATCGTCGCAGCCGAGATCACCGACAATGGCGAAGTGAAGCGCATCGAAGGCCGTGGCAACGGTCCGATCGACGGCTTCATCAATGCTCTCTCGATCTATCTCGGTATTCAGATGACGGTCGAGGACTATTCCGAGCATTCGCTGCACCACGGCTCGAACGCCGCAGCGATCTCCTATGTCGAGACCTCCTATCCGGGTGGCAAGCTCTTCGGTGCCGGCATCAACACCAACATCGTCGCCGCTTCCCTCGAGGCCATCGTCTCGGCGGCGAACCGCGTGCTCGATATCAAGGCGAAGAAGGCCTGAATTTCAGCCGCTAAAGTCTAGCGAAGACAAAATCCCCTCGAGATGATCGAGGGGATTTTTTGTTTCTGCTTATTCGGCCAAAGCGGGATCGTCGTCGCCGATGAAGCCGCCGGACTGGCGTGCCCAGAGAGCGGCGTAAATGCCGTTTCGACTGAGCAGTTCGCCATGCGTGCCATTCTCGACGATCCTCCCTTGGTCGAGAACGACGATGCGATCCATACGGGCGATGGTCGAGAGGCGGTGGGCGATGGCAATCACCGTCTTGCCCTCCATGACGCGATAGAGCGTATCCTGGATGACAGCCTCCACCTCCGAATCCAGAGCGGATGTAGCCTCGTCGAGCACGAGGATCGGCGCGTCCTTCAGGATGGCGCGGGCAAGCGCGATGCGCTGCCTCTGTCCGCCGGAAAGCTGGACGCCGCGCTCGCCGACATGTGCATCGTAGCCGGTGCGGCCTTCGTGGTCTCGCAGGGTGGCGACGAATCCGCTCGCGGCCGCCTTGTCGAGTGCCGCTGCAATCGCGCTCTCCGAAAAGCGCGGGTCTCCATGGGCGATGTTGTCTCGAACGGAGCGGTGGAGCAGGGCGGCATCCTGGCTGACCATGGCGATCTGCCGGCGCAGGCTTTCCTGGGCGATCCTGCTGATATCCTGGCCGTCGATCTCGATGGCGCCAGCTTCGGGATCGAAGAACCGCAGCAGCAGATTGACGAGTGTCGACTTGCCAGTGCCGGAGCGACCGACAAGGCCGATTTTTTCGCCCGGCGCTATCTGCAGCGAGACACCGTTCAGGCCGCCATTGCCCTTGCCGTAGTGGTGCGTCACGTCTCGGAAGGCGATCTCGCCGCTGTTGATGACAAGCTCGCGCGCATCGGGTTCATCCGCAATGACGAGCGGTTGCGCTACGGTCAGCAGCGATTGCCGCATGGCGCCGAAATGGCTGAACAGCGACGATACCGCATCGAGCATCCATTCGGCCATGCCGGTGATGCGAAAGCTCAAGGCGAGGGAGGCGGCGATGAGGCCAAGCGGCGCGCTGCCGCTCTGCCACAGGATGACGGCATAACCGACCAGCCCGACGATCAGAAAGCTGCCAAGGAACAGCATGCTAGAATTGACCATGACCTCGAGCTTCTGGACCCGTACGAACGTCTCGCGGGCTGCCGCGAAACGCTCCCGTCCTTCACGATCTTCCTCGGCCGCATTGGCGAAGAGCTTGATGATGTCGATATTGGCATAGGTATCGACCAGCATGCCGGTCAGGGAAGCATAGGCGCCTTGGAATTCCTCCGATGCCTTGCGCAGCTTGGGGATGACGACGGCCATCAGACCGAGATAGCAGCCGACCCAGATCAGCAGCGGCCAGATAAGACGCAGATCGATCGAGGCCATAAGCCAGAGCGAGCCGGCGACATAAATGATGACGAAGGACAGCGTATGCAGCACCGCATAGGCTGCTCCGGTGGCGGAGTTGCCGATATCGCGCACTTGGGCAGCGATACGTCCGGAAAAATCCTGGCGGAACCAACCCACCGATTGTCTGAGCACATGGCGATGGGCTCGCCAACGGACCAATGTCTCGGCGTTCGGGCGGAATGCGATGTCGTCGAGGCTTTCCCGGAGATAGCCGGCAATCGGCCGCCCGATGAGAATGAGCGCGGCAGCGGCAAGTAAGCCGGGGCCGTGGGATGCCCATAGCTGATCCGGGCGGGCGGCTGCCAGAATATCGACGAGCTGGCTGGTATAGCCGATCAGCCAGACTTCAATCGCCGCGCCGATAACGGTGAGCGCAAGGCTCATGGTCATGACGAAACGGAAGGGATGCAGATTGCTTTTGAGATACAGCCAGGCGTCCGACTGCGGGGTCAGGTCGTCATAGTGCTGGAATGGATCGACGAGCTTTTCGAAGCGACGAAACATGAGTGCCCTCCAGGGGCGAGAGATGGCAATTTGACGGATGGGCTGAGCAAACAGCCTTTCACGGCACTGCTTTTCAGCGGTGGTTTCCTGTACCGTGGGGTCTCATCAAAGTGCTCTCCTCTGAAAGTCGCTTGGTGGTTGTATAGCGCATGACGGCGGCGATGTCAGTAGGGTTTTCTGGCTCGTGCCATCGGCGCGGGTGCTCTCATCCAGTATTGACGTCAGTACTGCTCGTTAACTCAGAAGTACATGTAAAGATTGGAATTTGTAAAGAAAACACCCCTGATGGTGATCTTTAAATCTGTATTTTCGGAAATGCGTACGTGTGATATTTTTGAGACCCAACAAACTCATGGGGGAAATCATGCCACGCATTGCCAATCTATACTTCAAGACGGCGATTATATTCCTGATCATCGGAATCGGGATGGGTCTCAATATGGCGATCACCGAGGATCACAGCGTCATTGGCGCCCATGCACATGCGAATCTTCTCGGCTGGGTGACCATGGCGATATTCGGCGGTTATCATGCGCTGAACCCACGAAAGGCGGAAAGGCGGCTGGCGATGATCCAATATTACATCTACACGGCGGGCGTCGCGGTGATGGTGCCGTCGCTCTATTTCATGCTGCTCGGCAATATGGCCATGGAGCCGGTGGTGGCCGTGGCGTCGATCGTCACTTTCATCGGCGTACTGCTGTTCGCTGTCATCATCTTTACCGGCGAGCAAACTGCGACGACGGCTTTGCCTGCGCCGTCTCACTGATCCTGCAACGAGAGACGCGAATGGGTAGTCTGTTACTCCCGTCTCTCCGTGTTCAGGATTTAAGTCTTGGAAAGCTCGTCGCGACGCTTGATCAGGCGTTCGAGCTCTTCTTCCTGATCGGCGATGCGTTCCGATGCCCGTTCCTCGTCCGCTGCGCCGGAATAGGCGGCGGCTTGCTCGATCAATTCACGCAGGTTGCCCCTGATGACCGCAATACGCTCGTCAATCTCCGGGATAGTCAGAAAGATGTCGGACATGGTCGATCTCCAGGGAGGCATCCGTTGGGTGATCCCTACGGGTGCGATTGGCTGACAAACAGTATCCTCCCACCGGGGCAAGGCCGCAAGCCAGGACTTCGGCCAGCCGCCAGCTCAGATTTCCGTCGAGACGCGGTTGGCGATCTCGTCGAGCATTGCGTCGGAGGAGGGGCCGACGACGGCATAGGCGGTGCCGTTGCGATGCCAGGATACGATGCTCACATCGTCCTTGATCGTTTCATCGAGATTGCCGTTGTCCGCGACGCCGTCATCTTTCGTGAAACAGATGGCGATGATGTCACCATCGAGGTTCTTGTAGATCAACTGGCCGGCGGGCTTGCCGTCGGCAATGAACATGCGCGCGCCCTGGAAGACCAGCCCGTCGGCGGCAAGATCCGGCACGTTGAACTTCACGCCGACCGTGCTTGTCAGCCATTTGCTGATCTCGTCGGCTTCGGTCGCCTGCACTTCGACGACATGGTGCGGCTGGCGCGAATAGATGCGGTGGTAGGCGGCGATGTCGTCGAGCCAGGTGCGGCTCTGTGCCGAGGAGACCGGGGGAGCTGGGGGCGCGCTGGGCGGCAGGACACCAAGAAGATAGCCAATGCCGCCGCCGACGACGAAGAGGATGAGGGCGGTGGCGAGCGCTTGGCGTCCGGTCGGAGCAAGCTTGAGGGACGGTCGGGAAAGCCGGGGAGCGGGCTCACGCGCCTTCGGGGCCTGCGCGCTCTTGATGGAGCGCACCAGCGCCAGCGGCACGGGCTCCTTCAGCACTTCCTCGAAAGCCTTGCGGCCGACATCGGAGCCATGCCTCAGCTCGTCGAAAATCCGTCGCGCTTCCGGATCCGAGGCGATGAGCCGCTCCAGCTCGTCCTTCTCCTCACGGCTCGTCTCGCCGTCCATAAAGGCGGACAGGCGGGCTTCGAGCGGCATTTTCTTCATGTCCTGCAATGCTAAAACCTTCGCGGCGAACGACTGTGTCCCTGGGCGGCAAGGTGAAGGCGGGCGCTGGAAAGCCGCGACGTCACCGTCGACAGGGGGATGCCGAGAATATCGGCCGTCTGCTTGTAGCTGTGCCCTTCGATATCGACGAGCAGGAAGACACTGGCAAGTCCTTCGGGCAAAGATGTGACCATCCGGTGCGCTTCGCTCGCCTCGACCGGATTAACATGTATGCCCGGTGCCGCGAGTTCGCCTTGTTCCAGGGCGCCGCCCTTGGTGACGGAACGCAGGCGGTGGCGCCGTGCCTCGTCGACCCATTGATGGCGGGCCATGGTGTACAGCCAGCTTTCCAGCCGGCCGTCATTGTTCCAGAGATGGAATTTGGCAATACCGCGCTGACAGACGCTCTGCACTAGCTCATCCGCCTCGCTCAGATCGCCGGTCAATGTCACGGCGAAGCGCCGGAGCTTCGGGAGAAGGCCGACCAGATCGCGTCTGATATCGATGGCTGCTACCGGCGTCGGCATTGTCTTTCCAGGGAGCTGTCGAGGTTTGTCGTGTTGTGGGCGCCTTGCTGCAAAAGACAGCTTTTCTTAGTGAAAAAGCTGTGTGAGCCGAAGGATCGTTCCGTGTTGGTATGAACCATTTTCCTGCCGTTTCGCAAGTCTTCAAAAAGCGGTTGAACACTTCCTCTTCACGGTCTCACACGATCTTGAGAAAGACGATGCCCCATCGCCATCTCAATAGGTGATCTGACCTTTCAGCGATTGCTGCAGCGAGCGATAGGCCCAGCTGTTTTCGCCACCACGATCGCGAATTTCGACGAGCTGCACGCGTGCTGCCTGGACGTCGCCCTGTTCAAGCAAAGCCTGACCCATGTAGGAGCGCGCGAGGATATAGTTCTCGTCCCGCTGCAAGGCTTTTCGGTAGTAGCTCATGCCGAGCTCCATGCGACCGGCCTTGCGGTTGGAATAGCCGAGATAGTTGAGAATGCGGGGATCGTCCTGGTTTCTGGCGAGCTTCAGGACAGTGATGGCGTTGTCATATTGGCCGGCATAGGCGAACTCGCGCGCGGCCTGGAAAAGCTTGTCGTCGTTGAAGCCGCTTTTCTGCGGTTTCACGCACTTCTTCTTGTCCTTGTCCCAGACTTCGCCGTCCTTGCATTGGGTGGTCGTCTTGGTCTTCGGCGGCGGCGCGGTCTCGTCGCTCTCCGAGCCGGCGGCGAAGGCTTGCAGGCTGGTGCCGAGCAGAAACACAGCGGCAAGCGCCGTCATGGCGGAATTCTTCGTCGCGACGCGAAAGCCCATATCATCCTCCCGAAATCACCTGGATGGATTGTAGCTCCGGATATTCGAAAACGCTACCGAAACGATAGCTTCGCTTTCATAAAATACCACCTTTATCACGCCAGGATGTCGACGCCCTGGGTCTCCACGCCATCGCCATGGGCATTGAGGCTGAAGCGTTCGGCCTTGAGCTCCCACGCGCCCGGATGGCCGGCGATGGTGAAGAGATTATAGGCGGCGGCCGGCTTCAACCCGCCGGGGCCTTGCGAAGCGGACGCGATGCCGACGACGGGCACCGGGCCGATCGGGCCATTCAACCAATGCAGCGTATTCAGATGGGTATGGCCGTGCAGGACCAGCTCGGCGCCGCCGGTGGAGATCACGGCGGCAAAGCGGCGGATGCCGATCATGCGCTTGTAGAAGCTGGTGGCGCCGCGGATCGGCGGATGGTGGATCATCACCACGCGAAAGAGGCCGGCCTCGCCGGCGGCGCGCAGCATGTTCACCGTCTCGCGCGCCTGCCGGGCGGAAAAAAAGCCGCTTGCTGCAAAGGGGGGCGTGGCGACCGCCGTCGAGCAGCCGATCAGGGCGACGCGGTCGCGGATGCGAAGATAGGGAAAGACGTGCTGATCTTCCGGCCACTCCGGCGGGGCAAGATCTCCCTGAACATAGGGATACCAGGCGCGCATGGCCTTCTCGTAGGCGCCGGGCACATAGGCATCGTGGTTGCCGGGAACGACGGAGGTGAAGGCGGGGTCGCCAACGGTCTTCAGCCATTCGGCGGCGGTGCGGATCTCAATGCCGCTGCCGAGATTGACGAGATCGCCGGTTACGGCGAGATGGTCGGCCTGCTTCGCCCTGATATCGTCCAGAAGAAGATCGAGGGTGCCGCCGAAAAGATGCTTGCGCCGGTTTCGGTGCCAGTTCACAAATCCGGTAATGCGTTTGGAGGCGAGTTCTCTGATCGAAAGCCGGGGCAAGGGACCCAGATGAACGTCGGAAATATGCGCGAGTTTGAACATGGGTTGAGACATAGCCCAGTCCATTGTCAAAACAAATACATCCATTTGCCGCTAGCCGATCACATCGGCGGGGTCGCGGCATGAGCGACGGCGCTGCTCCCGACGAATCCCGCAGCTGGCGGGCACGGTTGCTTGGTTGGATGCTCCACAGCTATTTTGCGCTCACCCGCAGCATGACCCTGGGCGTGCGGGCTGCCTGTTTCGATGAGGAGGGGCGGATATTCCTGGTGCGGCATTCTTATATCGCCGGCTGGCACATGCCCGGCGGCGGCGTCGAGCGTCATGAGACGGTGGAGCACGCGCTGGCGAAGGAATTGCGGGAAGAAGGCAATCTGGCGATATCGGGCAGGCCGCAGCTCTTCCACGTCTATCTCAACAACCGCACCAGCAAGCGCGACCATGTCGTCTTCTTCCGCGTGCAAGTCGAGCAGACCGCGCCGCGCAAGCCGGATCTCGAGATCGTCGAAAGCGGCTTCTTTCCGCTCGACGCCCTGCCGATGGGGACGACCAAGGCGACGTATCGGCGGCTGAAGGAGCTGGAAGGGCGTGAAACGCCGTCGAACTATTGGTGACGGCTTTCGTGCCGAATATCATGACGCAGTTCGACGTGGAAAGCCAAACGGGCAGTATATGTGGAGCCTATCTCGCCCTTGGCGGGCGAGAAAGCAATTTCACTGGTTTAGGAATTGCGAAACCGGAGGCTCTACATGCTCAAAGCTCAGCGCAATTTCTAAGCCATTGAAATTGCAAGAGCGGGGGTCATGTTCTTGAGCGAAGTAGTTCAGGATTCAGTGCGTCCCTGCCTACTCCCTCTCTTGCAAAATCTAGCACTTAGCTGACGCTAAATGCTAGATTTTGCTTTCTCGCCCGCAAGGGGAGAGATTGATCGTACCTCAAGCCGCCTTCGCCAATCCTTCGCGCCCATGCGGGCGGTCAAAATCGAGATCGGGACCGACGGGGACGATGCCGGTCGGATTGATCGTTCGGTGGCTGCGGTAGTAGTGATCCTTGATATGCGTAAGGTTGGTCGTCTCGGCGACCCCAGGGACCTGATAGAGGTCACGCAGGTAGGCTGGCAGGTTGCGATAATCCTCGATGCGGCGGATGTTGCATTTGAAATGGCCAACATAGACGGCGTCGAAGCGGACGAGCGTGGTGAAGAGCCGCCAGTCGGCCTCGGTCAGCCGGTCGCCCAGGAGATAGCGGTTTGACTCCAGACGTGTATCGAGCATGTCGAGGGTTTCGAACAGGCGCAGCACATTCTGCTGGTAAGCTTCCTGTGTGCCGGCGAAGCCGGATTTGTAGACGCCGTTGTTGACCGTGTCGTAGACGACCTTGTTCAGGGCATCGATTCCGGCTCTGAGGTCCGTCGGGTAGAAATCGTCCTTCGAACCGGTCAGGCCATCGAAGGCGCTGTTGAACATGCGGATGATCTCGGCGGACTCATTGTTGACGATCGTACCAGTCTGCTTATCCCAGAGGACGGGAACGGTGACGCGGCCGGAATAGTGCGGATCTGCCTTGACGTAGATTTCCCAGAGCGCCTTTGCACCGAAGAGATGATCGACCGTGCCGCTATCCTTGTCTTTGAATTCCCAGCCATTTTCCAACATCAGCGGATCGACGACGGAAACGGAGATCAGGTCCTCGAGCTTCTTCAGTTTGCGGAAGATCAATGTGCGGTGCGCCCAGGGGCAGGCGAGCGAGACATAGAGATGGTAGCGTCCGGCCTCGGCCTTGAAGCCGCCCGTACCGCTCGGACCTGGTGTGCCATCGGCGGTGACCCAGTTGCGGAACTGCGAGGCGGCGCGCTTGAAATGGCCCTTGGTTTCCTTCGTATCGTACCAGACGTCATGCCAGACGCCGTCAACCAACATGCCCATTGCTCCATCCTTTCGGGGATACTGTCGAAAACTTGATCCGGAAGATACGGCATGCGTGCGGAATTTCGAGGCGATAAACGATGAACACTGCGTCACGTCATCATCCCGACACGATCATCCACCAACAAACCGTCGCCTACATTTTGCATTGGACGAACCGAAAATTTCCTGCTATCCGGCTTGTCACACTTTGAGGACCGCTTGTCATGAAAGCAACCAGAAGCCTGCGACGACGCCGATGATCCCGAACGCTCGAAAAGCGTTTTCGAGAACCATCCCGTCTGTCTATCTGGTTTCTTTGGTCTAATGTACAAGCACGATCTGGTCTACCTCACTGAGGATGCGTCGCACGACGCTGTCATCGAACTCATCAACGAAGAAGCATTCGGTCCCGGCCGGTTCGCCCGCGCTGCCGCGCGGATTCGCGAGCAGGGGCCGCATGACCGCTCGCTTTCCTTCATCTGCGCCGACGACGGCGAGACGATCGCCTCCGTCCGGATGACGCCGGTGCTTGCCGGCTCGGTCAAGGGGCATCTGCTCGGACCGCTCGCCGTCCGCCCGTCGCACAAGAACCGGGGCATCGGCCGGGAACTGGTGCGGATCGCGATCGAGGCCGCCAGGCGCAAGGGGTCGGAAGCCGTCATCCTGGTCGGCGATCCGCCCTATTACGGCCCGCTCGGCTTCGAAAAGGTCGCCTATAATGCGCTGGCATTTCCGGGGCCGGTCGATCCGGGCCGGGTGCTCGTCGTGCCGCTTGCTGTTGATACGCATGAGCGGCTGAAGGGCACGATTGCCTGGCATGATGACGCCGTATCGGCCGTCATTGCCGAGGACATTGACGACGAAGATCTGCCGCCGGTGGCGATCGCGGTCTAACCGCAACGATTTCCACAGAACCGGCCAAGTACTGCCCGCGCGCTCCTTCACGCGGGTATTTTTCATCTACCTGTCATACGGCCAACCTAGAGTTTTGCCTGTTCTGATGAAGAGCGATTGCGAAACTTTTGGGGGTAGTGCAATGACTGAAAATCTCACGCAAAAAGATATATTTCCGACCAGTCAGCTGGAAGACGCTGACGGGGAAGGCCATAACTGTACCGACAATCCGACGATGGGGGAAATCATCGGACGTCGCTTTTCCCGCCGCGGCTTCCTGCAAGGGTCGCTCGCTGTTTCCGCTATCGCTGCGACGGTGGGGCCGCTCGCATTGGTAAGCGCGGAAAAGGCACGCGCGGCCGGCGGCTCGGCCTTCGCCTTCAAGGAAGTCGAAGCCGGCGTCGATGCCGATCACCATGTCGCCGAAGGCTATGACGCCAATGTGCTGTTGCGCTGGGGCGATGCGCTCTTTGCCGATTCACCGGTCTTCGATCCGAAGAACCAGAGCGCCGAGGCACAGCGCCGCCAGTTCGGCTACAACAACGATTATGTCGGCTATATCCCGCTGGAGGGTTCCTCCGAACATGGGCTGCTGGTGGTCAATCACGAATATACCAACCCGCATCTGATGTTTCCGGGCCTGGTGACGATCGCCGACGGCAAGATCAAGCAAGCGCCGCTCAGCAAGGAGCAGGTCGATATCGAGATGGCCGCCCATGGCGGCACCATCGTCGAGATCCGCAAGGTCGACGGCAAGTGGCAGGTCGTTCCGGGCGGCAAATACAATCGCCGTATCACCGCGACGACCGAGATGCAGTTGACCGGTCCGGCTGCCGGCAATGATCGGTTGAAGACCTCGGCCGACGCGACCGGCGCCAAGATTTTCGGTACGCTCAACAATTGCGCCGGCGGCGTTACGCCCTGGGGCACCTACATCATGGCCGAGGAGAACTTCCACGGCTATTTCTCCGGCAAGCTGCCCGAAGGCCACAAGGAAGCGGCCAACTACAAGCGCTACGGCGTGCCGGAAGGCGGCTATGAATGGGCGAATTTCTACGACCGGTTCGATCTCTCCAAGGAGCCGCATGAGCCGAACCGCTATGGCTGGGTCGTCGAAGTCGACGTTTTCGATCCGCAATCCGTGCCGAAGAAGCGCACCGCACTCGGTCGCACCAAGCATGAGGGTGCTGCCAATATCGTTTCCAAGGATGGCCGCGTGGTCCTCTATCTCGGCGACGACGAACGGTTCGACTATGTCTACAAGTTCGTGACGGCCGGTACCTTTAATGCCGCCGACCGAGCCGCCAATCTCGATCTGCTCGACAATGGCACGCTCTATGTCGCCAAGTTCTCCGAGGATGGTACGCTCGCGTGGCTGCCGCTGACGTTCGGACAGGGGCCGCTGACGGCGGAACACGGCTTTGCCAGCCAGGCCGACGTGCTGATCGAAACGCGCCGTGCCGCCGATCTGCTCGGCGCGACCAAGATGGACCGGCCGGAAGACATCGAACCCAATGCCGTCAATGGCAAGGTCTATGTCATGCTGACCAACAACAGCAAGCGCAAGGCCGATCAAATCGACGCCGCCAATCCGCGCGCCGACAACGCCTTCGGCCACATCATCGAGATCAGCGAAGAGGATGGCGTGTTTTCGGCGACCAAGGGCAAGTGGGAAGTGCTGCTGAAATGCGGCGATCCCTCCGTTGCCGCCGTCGGGGCTTCCTTCTCGACCGAGACGACGAAGAATGGCTGGTTCGGCATGCCGGATAACTGTTCCATCGATGCCGCCGGCCGTCTCTGGGTGGCGACCGACGGCAACAGCAACAAGGTGACCGGCCGTACCGATGGCCTCTGGGCCGTCGATACGGAAGGCGATGCGCGGGCGACCTCGAAACTGTTCTATCGCGTTCCCGTCGGCGCCGAGCTTTGCGGTCCGCTGTTCCTGCCCGATGATCAAACGGCTTTCGTCGCTGTGCAGCATCCGGGCGATGGCGGCGATGACTGGTCTGGTCACGGCCGTCCGTCCTATTACGAGGATCTGTCGACACGCTGGCCGGACTTCAAGCCGGACATGCCGGTGCGTCCCGCCGTGGTGGCTATCACCAAGACCGGCGGCGGCAAGATCGCCGTCTAAAGCATTGTAAAGAGCAGCCTATCGCCCCGTCTGCCTTAGCGGGGCGATAGTTTTTTCTGCAGGAAATAACGGCTGCGACCTGCAGGGAAGTCCGGCAACTCGCCGAAGATGGCGTAGCCCTGCCGCTGATAGGCGCGCAGTGCCTGCGGATTGAAGGTATCGATCCAGGCGCCGAAACAACCTCGCGCCAACGCTTCCGCCTCCGCCGCTTCCAGCAGCTTGCCGGCCGTGCCCTGGCCACGCAATGTTTCCGGCACGAACAGCCATGCCGTGAACAGCCAGCCCCAGGCCGTGTAGCCCGAGGCGCCGCCGATGGTTTTGCCGCTTTCATCGCGGATCAGGACGGCGAGCGCGCGGCGCTCGGACGGACCGACATCGGCAGCATTGAAGGCGGTCAGGCCTTCGCTGATCGCCGCGAGGTCGCTTTCGGAAGGAGTGTCCGTTACATCAAGTCGCGACATGGTGCTCACCGTCCTTCACGCCACCACATGGCGGAAAAGCCAAAGAGGAGGGCGGCAAGACCGGCAAAGCCCGCAAAGAGCGGCAGGTTGTTGATGCCCTTCAGGATGGTTTCGTCGGTCATGCGAATGGTCAGGCGCTGATCGTCGGCGACACGCACGGCACCGCGCACCGGCAGGATCGGCGGGACGGTGACGCCACCGCCTGCGGTCGCAACCCGGGCAACGAGACCCTTGGTCTTTTCCGCCAAAGGCTTCAGCGTCTCCGTCGTCGAGATCATCGCCTTGAACTCCGGCGCATCGACGGCGCCGACATGCACCAGCGTCGAGAGATTGCCGTTGGCGATCTGGTAGAGCCCGATCTCGTCCATGCGCTTGTCAGCCTGGTAGAGCCCCGGCTCGGTCTGCTTCAGCGGCAATGTCTGTGTCTTGCCGGAGGGAGACTTGATCGTGGCGGGGCCGGGGTCGTCGCCGATCGTCTGGCGGGTCACCTCCAGCGTGCGGCCGGCGGCGCGCGCCGTCAGCGCCTCTTCCTCGAGCGCCGGCTCCTTCAGCAGCCAGTGGGCGATGCGGCGATAGAGCGACACATGCGGGCCACCACCTTCGAAGCCGCGTGCCCAGAGCCAGCCTTCATCGGACAGCAGCATGGCGACACGGCCCTGGCCGACGCGGTTCAGCACCAGCAGCGGATTGCTGTCGGCGCCGACCATCACGGTCTGGCCCTGCGGCTTCTCGACATCGACGCTGCGGAACCAACGGCCCCAATGCGGCGGTTCGGTATCCGATCCGTCGAGGCCGCGCGTGACCGGATGCTTGCGGCCCTGATCCGACAGGCGCGGATAGAAGGGCTTCTCGATCATCTGCCCGGTCGGCTCGGCCGGGAGCACCGCGGAAAGCGGTGTCAGCGCGATCGAATTGCCGGCCGCGTGTTCAGGGCCGGCGGCCACCAGCAGCGCGCCGCCGTTTTCGACATATTGGGCCATGTAGTCGTAATAGATCGTCGGCAGGACGTTGGGACGGTCCTGGTAACGGTCGAAAATGATCAGGTCGAACGAGTTGATCTTGTCGACGAAGAGTTCGCGTGTCGGGAAAGCGATCAACGACAACTCATTGATTGGCGTACCATCCTGCTTGTCCGGTGGGCGCAGGATGGTGAAGTGGACGAGATCGACGGAGGCGTCCGATTTCAGCAGATTGCGCCAGGCGCGTTCGCCGGCATGCGGCTCGCCGGAAACCAGCAGCACGCGCATGTTCTGGCGGATGCCTTCGATCATCTGGACGGTGCGGTTGTTGATGGGCGTCACTTCGCCTGGCACTTCGGCAACGGCGAATTCGAGCACGTTGTTGCCGGCGCGCGGCACCTTGAAGCTGAAGGGTGTATCCTGACCGGGTGTCGCCTGCAGCGTCGCAATCTCATCGCCGTTCATCTTGACGGTGACGTCTGCCGTACCGCCGGGGCTCTTGCCGTCGTCGATGACACGCAGCACGAGTTGTTGCTCGTCATTGACGATGCCGAAGCGCGGCGCGCGCACCACTTCGATGCGACGGTCGAACTCATCCGGCTTGCCGGTGATCAGCCCGTGGATCGGTGCGTCGAAGCCAAGCGCCTGGTTGACGCCTGGAATATCGTGGATCTGACCGTCCGTCAGGAAGATCGCGCCGCCCACGCGGGCGGGCGGGACATCGGCGATTGCCGAGGAGAGTGCGGAGAAGAGCCGTGTCGAGGGAGACTCGGATTCGGCGGGTTCTCGCACTTCGACGATGCGCGGCTCGATGCGCGGGAATTGCGCCAGCCGGTCCTTCAGCGCGTCCAGCGCTTCGTCGGTCATCTTGATGCGCTCCGGCGTCTGCTGGCTCAGGCTGCGGTCGACGATGACGGGGACGATGGTGGAGAGCTGGTCGCGATCCTCCTGCATCAACACGGGATTGGCGAGTGCGGCCAAGAGGGCGAAGGCAGCCAGCGCGCGGACCCAGCCGCCACGCATGCGCCGGAAGACCGCGAGCGCGGCAATGGCAAGCGTGATCACCGCGAGGGCGGCGAGAACGGGCCAGGGCAGGAAGGGGGCGAAACCGATATTCATTCTATTGCCCCAACCGTTCCAGGATATCAGGGATATGCACCTGGTCGGCCTTATAGTTGCCGGTCAGCATGTACATCATGATGTTGACGCCGGTGCGATAGGCATATTCGCGCTGCGTCTCGTCAGGCGGCACTGTCGGTAGCAGCGGCGCGCCATTGTCGCCGATCGCCCAGGCGCCGGCGAAATCATTGCCGGTGATCATGATCGGGGTCACGCCATCCGCCGAAGTCACGGCATTGCCGTCGCCGCGCGTATCCTGTCGTGCTTCGATCCACAACGGACTGTCGGCGTAACGGCCGGGAAAGCTGGAGAGCAGATAGAAAGACTTCGTCAGCACATGGCCTTTCGGCACAGGCTCCAGCGCGGGAATATCGAGATTGGCGAGGATTTCCTGCAGCCGCTGGCCGTTCGGGCTCGGCGTGGTGTTGTCGCCCATGGTGTCGATGGCGTCGCGCGTGTCGAAGAGCACGGTGCCGCCGTTGCGCATATAGGCGTCGATGCGGTTGATGGCATCGTTAGATGGCATCGGCGCGGTGGCGGAAATCGGCCAGTAGATGATCGGATAGAAGGCGAGCTCGTCTTTGGCGGGATCCAGCGCGACCGGAGGACCGGGCTCCAGCGTCGTGCGATAGGTCAGAAAATCGGAAAGGCCGGCAAGGCCACGCTCGGAAATACGGTCGACCTCGGACTCGCCGGTGACGACATAGGCAAGATGCGTCTTGTCGAGCCGCGAGAAGATGGTGTCGTCGCCGGGTTTGGAATCGTCGGCCGAGGCGCTGCCCGGATGCAGGAAGGTGGCAACCGAAACTGCGAGCAGCAACATCGCGGCACCGGTTGCGGCCGTCTTCGTCGACTTGCGAAGGCGTGGGAAAGCGCCGTTCATGAAGAGCACGATCAGGCTGTCTGCAAGCAGGACCAGGAAGGCGATGGTGAAAAGGATTGGTTTGGCCGACCAGGCTTCACCGCCGATGAGGCCTTCTTGCGCGACCGAGAGGCCCGTTGCGGAGGCATCCAGGGGCCTCAGTTGCGCGCCGTCCGGCAGAACATTGAGTGCCGCAAAGCCTTCTTCCGAACCGTAGAGGCCGGGTGGATTGTCGAAATTAGCGGTGATGGTGCCTTTGTTGTTCTGTTCGAGCGGACGGGCAGCGCCGGTTTCGCTGATCAGCGCACCCTTGGCGGTCAGCAGCCGGTAGGGCGGCATGGCTTCGCTGGTCTTCGGCGCGCTATTGCCCGAGTTAACGCCGCCGGACCGGGAGAGCTGCACGATACGGCGCAGCATTTCGACGAAGTCACCCGAGATCGGCAGATCGGACCATTGCGGTTCGGCGCTGACATGGAAGAGGACGATGCGTCCGGCCTTCATCTGCTTTTCGGTCACCAGCGGCGTGCCGTCGGCAAGGCTTGCCCAGGTGCGTTCCGCAAGATCAGGCGTCGGCTCGGCCAGCACTTGCCGCTTGATAAGCACGTTGGCGGGCTTCGGCATGCCGGCGAAAGGGCCGAAGGTGGGGAAATCGGCGAGCGGTTGCGGTTCGGCCCAGGAGAGTGCGCCGCCGAAGGTGCGTTCGCCCTGGCGCAGCGTTACCGGAACCAGCGGGTCGTCGGCGGGAGCGGCGGCGAGGCGCGGTCCGGCGAAGCGCACCAGCGTGCCGCCATTCTGGATCCATTGCTGCAGCGGGCCATAGCTTTCCTGCGGCAGGCGACCGACATCGGCCATGATGATCACGGATGGATTGCCGGCGAGCAGTTCAGGGATCGACTTTGCCAGATCGGCGCTGTTCGGCTGGACCAGGTCGGCATAGGGCTGCAGGGCGCGCTGGATATAATAAAGCGGCGACAGGATCGGCTGGAATTCGTCGGCGGCCTGC
This sequence comes from Rhizobium sp. AP16, assembly GCF_000281735.1. Taxonomy (NCBI): domain Bacteria; kingdom Pseudomonadati; phylum Pseudomonadota; class Alphaproteobacteria; order Hyphomicrobiales; family Rhizobiaceae; genus Rhizobium; species Rhizobium sp. AP16. The sequence goes on from NZ_AJVM01000017.1 coordinate 68,293, forward strand.
CCGGACAGCAGCGCAACGCGCCGGCGCTTGAAGCCGTCGTCGAGCAGATGCACGGTGCCGGCGCTCGCATGCCGGTCGATGCTGATGCGCGCGAAATCGTTGCGCATCTCGAAGGGAGCAGCGATGGAGCCGGTCGCAACCGTCTGACCGCCGGCGAAGTTCAGCGAACCCGCCGCGATCGGCCGTCCCTGGTTGTCGAGGGCGGATAGCCCCAGCCGGAGCGGGTTGGTGGCGTTCAGCCGCGTCGCGGTAACCGTCATGTCATTGGCGGCATTGGTGGCGCCGGTGATCGCCAGCACATCGCCGCCGTCGCCCTGGATCAGGCGCAGCTCGCTCGGCTTCAAGGCGGCGAGCTGGGTGAGGATATCGTCCTTGTCCTTGCTTTCGACGCCGTCGGAGAGGAAGGCGATCGTGCCCGGCTCGGTGCCGTTGAGGGCGGACTTGATGGCCTGGGCCGCGCGCTGACGATCGGGCACCAGCGGTCTCGGATTGATCGCATGCAGCCTGTCGCGGGCAGTTGTCGCAGCGCCGGGCGTGCTGTCGTTGCTCTGTTCGGCGGTAAACGCGATGGACACGGGTATGCCCTTGGCGTCGGCATCGTCGATCAGTGCATCGGCCGTCTGCACGCGGCGCTCCCAGTCGGAGGCTGTCGCCCAGCTATTGTCGATGAGCAGCACCAGCGGACCGCTGCTCGACAGCGTATTGGTGCGCGGATTGAACATCGGATTGGCGATGGCAAGGATGACGAGGGCGGCGAGTGCCATGCGCAGCAGCGTCAACCACCAGGGGCTGCGCGCCGGCGTTTCCTCACGCTTCAGAATTTTTGCCAGGATGCGCAGAGGCGGAAAGACCTCCGCCCTTGGATGCGGCGGGGTGAGACGCAGCAGCCACCAGATCGCCGGAAGCAGGATCAGGGCGCCAAGGATTGCGGGGGAGGCGAATGCGAAGGAGAGACCGCTCATGGCTGCCCTCCAGATATCGCCCGGGCCGGCATGCCGGAAAGATACATATGCACGGCGACCAGCGCCTCCGATGCCAGCCGGTCGGTGCGGTGGCTTACGAAGGTCCAGCCGAGATGGCGGAGCGATCGGCCGAGACTGTCGCGACGGGCGAGATAGGCGCGCTGATAATCCTCGCGCAGGTTTTCCGCCCGTCCGGCTACCAGCTTCGTGCCGGTTTCCGGGTCGCTGAACTCGGTGCGGCCGCTATAGGGAAAGATTTCCTCCGCCGGGTCGGCGATCTCGACCACATGGCCGCGCAGTCCCCGGCGGCCAAGCGGCCCGATCCGGCTCATGACATCGTCGGCATCATCCAGAAAATCGCCTATCAGTACGATATCGCTCCAGCCGCGGATCATGCTTGTCTGCGGCAGTCCGCCTTCGAGCGGCGTGTGCATCAGCGCCGCCGCCAGCCGTTCGGCGGCATTGCGGGTGGAGACCGGCTCCATGATACCGGGGCAACCGACACGCTCGCCGGAACGGGCGAGAATTTCGGCAAGCGCCAGCATCAGCACCAGCGCGCGGCTTTCCTTGGAGACATGGCCGTAGGTCGATTTGTACATCATCGACGGCGACATGTCGGCCCAGAGCCAGATTGTGTGCGCAGCTTCCCATTCATGGTCGCGGATATAGGTATGATCGTCGCGGGCCGAGCGGCGCCAGTCGATGCGCGACAGGCTTTCACCCTCGCTATAGGGGCGGAACTGCCAGAAATTCTCGCCGATGCCGCGCTTGCGCCGGCCATGCCAGCCGGCAATGACGGTGTTGGCGATGCGCTTGGCTTCGACGAGGCAATCCGGCACGAGGGCGGCACGGCTGCGAGCGCGGGAGAGGGCATCATTGCCTGAGGTCGGGCTGACGATCTGTCCGATGGATGCCACGCGCTTATACTCTCCTCGATATCCCGAGTTACGTTCTTGACTGTTTGACCAGCCCTGCAATCACGTCTCGCACCGACATGCCTTCGGCGCGGGCGGAAAAGGTCAGTGCCATGCGGTGTTGCAGCACCGGCTCGGCCAGCGCGTGCACATCGTCGAGCGAAGGCGCAAGCCGGCCTTCATAGAGCGCGCGGGCACGGGCGCAGAGCATCATCGCCTGGCCGGCGCGCGGGCCGGGACCCCAGGCGACATGCTTGTCGGTCGAAGCATTGCCCTGGCCGGGGCGGGCGGAGCGCACAAGCGAGAGGATGGCGTCAACGACGCCGTCGCTGACCGGCATCTGGCGGATCAGCGTCTGGATCTCGATCAATCGTTCGGCATCGATCACCGCATGCGGAGTCGCTTCGTTGAGACCTGTGGTTTCGAGCAGGATTCGGCGTTCGTCGGCAAGCTCCGGATAGTCGACGTCGACCTGCAGCAGGAAACGGTCGAGCTGGGCTTCCGGCAGCGGATAGGTGCCTTCCTGCTCCAGCGGGTTCTGCGTTGCCAGAACATGGAACGGCGCCGGGAGGTCGTAGCGCTGGCCGGCGATGGTGACGTGATATTCCTGCATCGATTGCAGCAGCGCCGATTGCGTGCGCGGCGAGGCGCGGTTGATTTCGTCGGCCATCAGCAATTGCGCGAAGACCGGGCCTTTGACAAAGCGGAAGGAGCGGCGGCCGCTTTCATCCTGGTCCATGACTTCGGAGCCGAGAATATCCGACGGCATCAGGTCCGGCGTGAACTGCACGCGGTTGGCGGCAAGGCCGAGGACGGCGCCGAGCGTGGTCACCAGCTTGGTCTTGGCAAGGCCCGGTACGCCGACAAGCAAAGCGTGGCCACCGGCAAGCACGGCGAGAAGCGTGTTTTCAACAACGCTTTCCTGGCCGAAGATGACCTTCGAAACCTCGTCGCGGATGGTGGCGATATCGCCCAGTGCCCGCTCGGCCGATGCGATCATGGCCTGGTCATCGAGGCTCGTTTCGGTCGATTTGATCATGCCCATTTGCATCTCCAACGGCTGAAAAACGGTACGCGCGATTCGCAGACCTTACACATTTGCCTCATACTCAATACAACTTACCGCCATGAAGATAGCTGACAAGCGCGTTTCGAATGACTATCTCGTGAGAAACGGCTGTATTCAGGACTAAGTGCAAACCGGGACGGAACAATGGCAAGCGAAGAAATCAGGGCGACGAGCGATGCGGCAAGTCTGGCTGCGCTGATTTCGCGCGCGGCTGGCGACAATGGCGGACGCAAGAAAGGCCTGCCGCCCGTCGATCGCTGGAATCCGCCGTTTTGCGGCGATATCGACATGGAAATCCGGGCCGACGGCACCTGGTTCTACATGGGCACGCCGATCGGCCGCGCACCGCTGGTGCGGCTGTTTTCCACCGTTCTGCGCAAGGATGCGGATGAAAAGACCTATCTGGTCACGCCTGTGGAAAAGGTCGGCATCCGTGTCGTCGATGCGCCCTTTGTCGCCGTCGAGATGAGCGTGACCGAACGTGACGGCAATCGGCTGCTGACGTTCCGCACCAATGTCGGCGATGTTGTCGAGGCGGGCAGGGAACATCCGATACGCTTCGTCATCCGCGGCGACAACGACGAACTGAAACCCTACCTGCATATTCGCGGCCGGCTGGAAGCGCTGGTGACACGCGCGGTGATGTATGATCTCGTTGAACTGGGCGAGACGGTGGTGATTGCCGGGCGGGAGATCTTCTGCGTGCGCTCCGGCACCTCTATCTTTCCCGTCATGCCGGTTGCCGAATTGGATGCGCTGACGCGATGAGCGAATTCCCCCTTTATTCCGCCGGTGAATTCCGGCGTCGTGCGCTCAATCAGAGTGGCGGCCCGATCGAACTTGCCTGGCGCGACCATGGCGACCATGTGCTCAATCCCGAAACGATCCTGCAGGTCGAGGGCCTGTCGCTGCGCGATGCGGCGGTGCTGGTGCCGGTGGTGGATGATGGCGAGGACGCCAAGGTCATCTTCACGCTGCGGACTTCGACCCTGCGCAAGCACTCCGGCCAGATCGCCTTTCCCGGCGGGGCCATCGATCCGGAGGATGCATCGCCGGAAATGGCGGCGATGCGTGAGGCCGCCGAAGAGATCGGCCTGGCGGATATTTTCGTAGAGCCGGTGGCCCGCTTGCCTTATTATTTGGCGGCGACCGGCTTTCGCATCACGCCGATCCTTGCGGTGGTCAAGCCCGGTTTCGAACTGACGCTCAATCCGACCGAGGTGGAGGACGCGTTTGAAGTGCCGCTCTCCTTCCTGATGGACCCGGACCATCACGTCACCGACAGCATGGTCTGGCAGGGGATCGAGCGTCAGTTCTATCGTATGCCCTATGGATCGCACATGATCTGGGGCATTACAGCGGGCATTGTCCGCACGCTTTATGAAAGGCTTTATTCATGACTTCCGTTGCCGGTCAGACCTGGTTCAAGGACGAGGCCCTGCAGCGCGTGCTGTCCCTGTTGAACGCCGATGGTGGCGAGGGGCGTGTCGTCGGTGGGGCGGTGCGTAACAGCCTGCTGGGGCTGCCGGTCGCCGATATTGATATCGCCACGACCTTGTTGCCGGAGGCGGTCATCGAAAGGGCTGCTGCCGCCGGTGTCAAGGCGGTGCCGACAGGCATCGCGCATGGGACGGTGACGCTGGTCATCGATGGGAAACCGTTTGAGATCACCACCTTGCGCCGCGATGTTGAGACGGATGGCCGGCGCGCCCAGGTGGCCTTCAGCAATGACTGGGAGGCGGATGCCGAGCGGCGCGACCTGACGATCAACGCGCTCTATGCCTCTGACAATGGCGAGGTCATCGATATGGTCGGCGGACTCGCCGATCTTGAGCGCCGCAATATCCGTTTCATCGGGGATGCTGCTACGCGGATCGCCGAAGACCATCTGCGTATCCTGCGTTTCTTTCGATTCTTCGCCTATTACGGCAGCGGCCGGCCGGATGCCGACGGGTTGCGTGCCTGCGCGGCGGCGCGCTCCAAGATCGCATCGCTGTCGGCGGAGCGCGTCTGGTCGGAGATGAAGAAGCTGCTTGCGGCCAAGGATCCGGGCCGGGCTTTACTCTGGATGCGGCAGGTCGGGATCCTGACCGAGGTGCTGCCGGAAACCGAAAAATGGGGCATCGACGCCATTCCGGCGCTGATCGCCACGGAACAGGCGCTCGGCTGGACGTCAGATCCGTTGCTGCGGCTTGCGGCCATCGTGCCGCCGGACGCCGCGAGACTGGCAAAGCTTGCCGAGCGGTTGCGGTTGTCGAAGGCAGAGGCCGCCTATTTGCAGGGCTGGGCGAATGCGCCAGGTATCAAGGACGACATGTCTGAAGCGGCCTTTGACCGCTTGCTTTACCGCTATGATACGCCCGGCGTCGCCGCTCGGTTGAAGCTGGCGCTTGCCGTTGCGCGGGGCAAGGCGGAGGGTGATTTCGAGGAGATGGCGCGCACGGCCCGGCTGGGCAAGCTGCTGGAGCGGACGGCAGGCTGGAAGAAGCCGGCCTTTCCGGTCAGCGGCGCGGATGCGCTGGCCGCTGGCGTCAGCGCCGGGCCTCGGGTCGGCGAAATTCTCGGCAAGCTCGAGCAGCAATGGCTCGACGGCAATTTCGCCATGGACCGGGCGGCTCTGCTCGCCCGGCTGAAGGAATTGATCGATTCTTGATGCCTATGGGCTGGGACTAGGCGGCGTTCGCTTCGTCGCGAATGCGTGCCTTGATGTTATCGACCATGCCTTCCCGGATGGTCGTCTCGCCATGGGCGTTACGCATGTGCTCCACGGCGCGACGAACCACTTCGGCATCGTCGTTGGCGCGGGTGTGCCAGTCGCAGCCGGGCACGAGCGTACCACATTCGAACAGTCGCATATCTGCCTCCTGATATTTCAACGTGATGTCATCTCTTCATGCCGTAGGGGCATGAAGGTCGAAACGCGAAAGGTGGAGAAAGGTTTCGTGCGTCCGGCAAGGCTTTCACCCCGCCGGACGATGCTTTCCAGACATCAGTCCGGCATGGCCCATGCCTTGAAGCAATCCGAAGATTGATATTTCGGAGCCGGCGTTTGTCGTGCCGGACGATCCGCCGCCATGCTGGCGATCTCGCCTGGTGACTTACCGGCGAGCTGCATCCTGACCTGCTCGATGAAGCAGGAGAGGGGCAGATCCGATCCGCTTCGGACCCGCATATCCTCGGCCAGCCGAACGATGAACTCCGGCGTGTCGACGCTACGCGAGAGCTTCTGTTCATTCGCAGTCTCTGCAACTTGATTCTGTACTGCCATTACAATCTCCTCCGATTGAAACGCGCATTACCTAACCTAGGTACTCCTCCGAGTGATTTCAGGGTGCTCCTGATGTTTTAATGTTGGCGCTTACGGCCAACGCACCACGGGCGGCAAGGACGATAGGATCGACTCAACATTGCCGCCGGTCTTCAGCCCGAAGATTGTACCCCGGTCGTAGAGCAAATTGAACTCCACATAGCGCCCGCGACGGATCAATTGTTCGTCACGATCCTCTTCGGTCCATGTTTCGTTGAAGTTCGAGCGGACGATCCGAGGATAGACCATGGAGAATGCGCGGCCGACGTCGCGGGTGAAGGCGAAATCGGCATCCCAGCTGCCTGCCTCTTCTGTGGAGTGCAGCCAGTCAAAGAAGATGCCGCCGATGCCGCGCGATTCATTGCGGTGCTTCAGATAGAAATATTCGTCGCACCATGCCTTGTAGCGCTGGTAATCCGCTACCTTGTGGCGATCGCAGACGATCTGCATCGCGCGGTGGAAGAGGACGCTGTCGGTGTCTTCCTGCGTGCGCCGCCGGTTAAGCATCGGCGTTAGATCGCAGCCGCCGCCGAACCATTGGCTTGTCGTCACCACCATGCGGGTGTTCATGTGCACGGTCGGCACATTCGGATTGACGGGATGAGCGATCAGCGACAGGCCGGAGGCCCAGAAGCGCGGATCTTCTTCGGCACCTGGGATCTGGCTACGGAAGTCGGGCGAGAATTCACCGTAGACGGTGGAGGTATGGATGCCGACCTTCTCGAAGACGCGACCTTCCATCATCGACATGCGCCCGCCGCCGCCTTCGCCGTTCTCCCGCTGCCAGTCCTTGGCGACGAAGCGACCCGGTGTCTGATCGGAAAGCGGACCGGCAAGCTCGTCTTCCAGCTGTTCGAACTCGGCGCAGAGTGCATCGCGCAGGCTCTGAAACCAGCCTTGTGCCGCTTCCTTCTTGTCTTCGATGTCCTCGGGTAGTTCCTTGGGGAGGTTCGGTCGTTCCATATGTGCTCTCCGGATGCGGGCGGCCAGAGGCCCGCGATTCGATTTGTCGCCTTGAATATCAGCAACATCGTGGCGGAACCAGCGCGCTTGCCTCGCAGGAGAATCGACTCGCAAATTGTCAAATGCGGTATTATGTTCCCTGTTAAAGGCGAGGTTTCATGATGAAGATACCCGGACCGCCGCCCCTCGATGGGTTGAAACGTAGACTATTCCGGTACCGGCAGGAAAACCCGACCGGTAGAAAAAGCGAGTTCGTTCGCGAGACCTTTTGTCTCAGCCGTCCGGAAGCCCGCGCCAAGGCGCGCGAATGGTTCGATACTTTCCCGAAAGCCGCTTACTGGACCGAAGTCGAAAGCTGGCGACAGGTCGACGGCGATCGTATTGAGTTCACCATGCGGCGCCTTCCATCGGCGGATTGATGGGAATGTTGCCGGCGGTGTGAAGCGGCTATTGCGTGTTCCGCAGCCGGCTCTCGATCAACAGCCCGCTTTCATCCAGGATCGGATGCGCCACGGAGACGATGTGGGCGTTGATGCGCTTCAGGTCGCGCAGCATGTCGAGATGCAGCGAGCTGGTCTGCAGGCTGTCGACGCGGCCGTCGCGCAGGCGTTCGAGATGGCGCTCGGAGGATTGCTTCTCCAGCCGGCGGACATCGACCTTCACCTCCATGAGCTGGCGGGCGAGATTGAAATCGCGGGTGACGAAGATAGTCTGGGCGATGCGCAAATTGTCGATCGTCATGCCGAAGAGCTTATGCAGCTCCTGATAACCGTCGTCCGAGAAGGTCAGGCCCTTGCCGATCTTCTTTGCCACCTGTTCGGCCAGGCCCTTTTCGATGATGTCGCCGATATGCTCGAGGTTGATGGCATAGTCGATGATGACGATCGAGCGGCGGCCGTTATCGTCGTCCAGCCCTTCACGGCCGAGCTTGGAGAGATAGATCTTCACCTCCTGCTGGATGCGGTCGACCCGCTTTTCCAGAACCGCGATTTCCTTCAGCGGCGCCAGGTCGTTGTGATTGAAGGCATTTTCCGTGCGGATCAACATGCGCTCGATGAGATCGCCGACGCCCAGCACTTCGCGCGTCGCGCTGGCGAGCGCCACGACCGGTGTGCTGAGTGCGTTATGATCGAGGAACTTCGGCCCGTCATCGGTCTGCGGATCGTCAGCCACCATCCGCAGCATCGTCTTCGACAGAAAAGACGAGAACGGCCAGGCAACGATCGCAAGGGTGATGTTGAAAAGCAGGTGCACGTCGACCGGCAGCTTGGCCGGTGAAAGATGCAGGCCCTGCATCCAAGCGCCGATATAGCCCGCAAAGGGCAGGACGATGAGACAGCCGATCGTGCGCACGATCAGGTTGCCAAGCGTCACCCGCCGGGCGGTGGCGGGGCCGGAGAGGGTGGCGACGACTGGCGGGATCGCGCCGCCGAGATTGGCGCCGAGCACGAGAACAACCGTCAGGGCCGGAGAAAGGATGCCGGCCGAGGCAAGCGACAGGATCAGCACGACCACGGCGAGGCTGGACGACGAGACGAAGGCGAGCACGGCTGAAAAGATCAGCGCCACCGGCAGTGCGCCGTCGAGCAGGCCGATGAAGGCAGCAAGTGCTGGAGACTGCCGCATCGGCTCGGTGGCGAGGCTCAGGAGCTGCAGCGACAGCAGCATCAGGCCGATGCCGATCAGGGCTGTGCCCGCGCCTTGCTGCGTGGTCGACGAGCGGCGGTAGAGCACGATGCCGATGAGAATGATCAGCGGCGACAGCCATTCGATGCCAGTCGCGACGATCCAGGCCGTCACGGCGGTGCCGACATTGGCGCCGAGCAGCACGATCTGGGCCATGCTGGGCAGGACGAGATCGCGTTCGACGAAGGAGGCGATCATCAGCGCGGTTGCGGTCGAGCTTTGCAGCGCCACGGTTGCGACGAAGCCGGAGACGAAGGAGCGAAGGCTGCCACGCGTGCCGCTGGCAAGACCGGTTCTAAGCCGGGCGCCGAAGGCACGCGATACACCATCCTTTACCTGTGCGAGGCCGAACAGCAGTAAAGCCACGGCTCCGAACAGATTGATCATCACGACGGTGGATTCCATGTCGTCTTTTTATATCTTTCTCATGCCGTGATGCTATTGCCGATGAAATGGGAATTTGACGTATATCACTGAAAAGGCATGTATTTCAGTGATTTTTTCCCTGTCTGGAATCGCGGCAATTTTACTCGCCGGCTAAGGATTATACGCTCGTAGCGCCAGTGCTCCAACACCATGCGCGACATATCGGAGTAATATTTGCGCAGTGCCCGATTTTAGTGCGGCTTCGGCGGCGGTGCCTCGTCGGAAGGGCTGGTTTCTTTCGGCGGAATCTTGAGTAAGGTCTTGTTCGAGAATGCTTTTTTCACCTTCTCGATCGGCACGGGCCGCCGCGCCGGTCGTATTGAAGGTGAGGTGGCGGCGGGTTCGGTCATCGACGTTTCAGCTTTGGTTTCGACCTGCAGCGACGGTGTGGCGGCCAGGATCTCTTTCAACACTGATGTCACCGGCAGATGGCTGTGCAAATCGGTATTGGTATGATGCCCGGCATGCGGAACGCGATGGTCGGCGGCAATGAACGGCCGGGAATTCATTTCGCCGAACCAGTCCCACTCGCCGATGACGTCGACCACATCGGAAAAAGCCGGCGGCATGGCGATGCGGGTGCCGATGGTGACGATCTTCGTGCCCTCCGCCAGTTTCGCGGCTCGGGTCTCGTCCTGCCGACCGAGGTCGTGAAGGGCTGCCGAGAGCACCAGATTGCCCTTGGAGTGGCCGACGAGCAGGCGGAAGGAGAAGCGGGGATCGGCCAGAAGCGCGCGCACGGTGCGGGTGTCGAGGCTGGTACGCGAGGTCGTCTCGCTGCCGCTCGCGTCGGCGGCGCCGAATCTCGGTCGTCCGGCAAGGTCGTCCAGCATTTCAAGGACGGGGCGCAGGCCTTTGAGATGTCCGAAGAAGAAATGTCCGCCGAGCGTCTCGGTGATAACATCGGCGAGGCCATAGCCGGAAACGACGACCGCGGCCGGTGCACCGATCGCATCGGCAACATTGCGGGCAAAGGCGGCCGCGCCGAGAGCGGAGCCGCCGATGCCGGCGACAGCCAGTGCTTGCACATTATGGCCGCCGCGCAGCGCGAACTCCTCCAACGTCTCGCAGAGAATGATCGCGCGGCTGCCGCTTGGCGGCACGATCATGATCGTGCCTTCGGCGGCCAGCGAGTCGCTGATGTAGAAAGCTTCGTCGGGAGTGATGACCTTGATGTCGTAGAACAGTGCATCGAGCGTCGTGTTGCGCTGGCGAAGGGCTTCCAGGGCGAGATTGCGCATCGGCGAGCGTTGCAGCCGTTCGGGCAGGCTAAGGGTGCGCGCGAACTGAGTAAGAGTGAGGGTGAATGCCGTCTGGAACATGGGTCACCTCGCCAAGGCTGCCGTAAGTTAGAGCATTCCGATGGAAAGCTTCTCACACTTTATTCAGCATGCCAACGGCAATTCACGACCACGTCGTCTGCCGCAAAGCCTCACCCGATATCATCGCGACGGACATAGCCAGATTGATCGAGCGCTGGCCTTCGAGCATGGGTATGAGGATGCGGCCATCGGCCGTTTCGTGGACGTGATCGGGCACGCCGGCGCTCTCGCGGCCGAAGAGCAAGATATCGTCTTCCCGGAAGGCAAAGTCCGTGTAGCGCTCGGCCGCCTTGGTGGAGGCGAGCACCAGCCGCCGCCCGGTTGCCGCGCGCCAGGTCTCGAAGCGCTCCCAATTGACATGCCGTGTCAGCGCAACGGCGGAGAGGTAATCCATGCCGGCGCGCTTCAGGTTGCGGTCCGAAATATCGAAGCCGGCGGGCTCGATGATATCGACGCCAAGGCCGAGGCAGGCGGCAAGCCGAAGGATCGTGCCGGTGTTGCCGGGAATGTCGGGCTGATAGAGGGCGATGCGCAGCGAAGTCATGGTTTGCAACTAGCGAAAACACCTGAGCCTGTCTTCAGATAATCGTCGAATAGCTCTGTTTTTGTGATGGCGTCCATCAGCAAAATTGAAGATTTCGGCGCGTTTTTAGGCATATTCCGCTTTTCAAAGCAAAAAATGCACGGTAAAAGGGAACCGCTCTACAACTTGCGACACAGGGAGGCTTAGATGAATATATCGTTCGTGATGATGCGCCTCCTGGCCATTCGACCATGGCTATGATTCAGGCGCTATAAAGCGCACTTTCGCGAGTTCCCCCTTTTTTCGATTCGATACGCGGCTGATAGGGCCTCGTTCTTTTATCACCCGGCCATCATGTCAGCCTGTGATCCTTTGAGATGCAGCAGCCGTGGCCAAAGGGTCGAGTCTTTGGAGCATATTTCATGTTTGGCTGGTTCGAACAGCGACTAAATCCCTTTCCGAGCGAAGTGCCGGACGTTCCGCCGCGCGGGCTGTTTGCCTTTTGCTGGCACTATACCAAGCCGGCAGCACCCTGGCTGCTCGCCATGGCTTTTCTCGCCATGTTGATTGCTGCCGGCGAAGTAGCGCTGTTCCAGTTCCTCGGCAATATCGTCGATTGGCTGTCGCATGCCGACCGGGCGACGTTCCTGCAGATGGAATGGAAAAAGCTCTTCTGGATGGGCGCCATGGTGGTGGTCGGCCTGCCGCTGGCTGCCGTCATTCATTCCGTCATCATGCATCAGGTCCTGCTCGGCAACTATCCGATGATTGCCCGCTGGCAGATGCATCGCTTCCTGCTGCGCCACAGCATGACCTTCTTCGCCAACGAGTTTGCGGGACGCGTCGCCACCAAGGTGATGCAGACCTCGCTTGCCGTGCGCGAAGCGGTCATCAAGATCCTCGATGTCTTCGTCTATGTCGTCACCTATTTCCTGTCGATGATTCTGGTCATCGCGGTGGCGGACTGGCGGCTGATGTTGCCGATCCTGGCTTGGCTGGCGGCCTACATCGCCATCGTCGGCTATTTCGTGCCGCGGCTGCGCAAGATCGCCGCCGCCCAGGCCGATGCGCGCTCGACGATGACGGGCCGGGTGGTCGACAGCTATACGAATATCGCAACTGTGAAGCTGTTTTCGCATGCGGGTCGTGAGGAGAGCTATGCCAAGGCTGGCATGGATGGCTTCCTGCAGACCGTCCACGGACAGATGCGTAAGGTGACGCTGTTCTACATCGCGGTTTACGTCAACAATTGCGTGGCGCTCTTCGTCGTCTCGGCACTGTCGATCTGGTTCTGGCTCAGCGGCTCGATCTCGATCGGCGCCATCGCCATCGCCATCGGCCTTGCGATGCGCGTTAACGGCATGTCGCAATGGATCATGTGGGAAGTCTCGGCATTGTTCGAGAATATCGGCACGATCTATGACGGCATCGAGATGCTGACGAAGCCGCACGATATCGTTGATGTGCCGGCGGCTCCGGCGATCACGGCCAAACAGGGCGCGATCCACTTCGATCACGTCCGCTTCCACTATGGCAAGGCCAAGGGCGTCATCGACAACCTGACCTTCGATATCCGTGCCGGCGAGAAGGTCGGTCTTGTCGGCCGCTCCGGCGCCGGCAAGACGACGCTGATGAACCTGCTGCTTCGGTTCTACGACCTCGAAAGCGGGCGCATCACCATCGACGGCCAGGATATTTCCAAGGTGACGCAGGACAGCCTGCGCTCGCTGATCGGGGTGGTGACGCAGGATACGTCGCTGCTGCATCGCTCGATCCGCGACAACATCGCCTATGGTCATCCGGAGGCGACCGACGCCGACATTATCCAGGCGACCAAGCGCGCCAATGCCTGGGAGTTCGTCGAGGGTCTGGTCGACATGCAAGGCCGCCAGGGGCTCGACGCACAGGTCGGCGAGCGCGGCGTCAAGCTCTCCGGCGGCCAGCGGCAGCGCATCGCGATCGCCCGCGTCTTCCTGAAGGACGCGCCGATCCTGGTGCTGGACGAGGCAACCTCGGCGCTCGATTCCGAAGTGGAAGCGGCGATCCAGGAAAATCTCTTCGCACTGATGCAGGGCAAGACGGTGATCGCGATCGCCCACCGTCTGTCGACACTGACCGAGATGGACCGCCTGATCGTGCTCGACAAGGGCCACATCATCGAGACAGGCACGCATCACGACCTCGTCCAGTCCGGCGGCATCTACGCCGACCTCTGGAACCGCCAGTCCGGTGGCTTCCTGGCGGACCATGAAGAGGCCGAGGCGGCGGCGCAGTAGGGATCAAGGGAAGGGCGGGCTTTGGAGCTCGCCCTTTTCATTTGGGATGGCGGGGCATTTTGTCATCCTCGAGTTCATTCGAAACTTGTTTGACGGTTTGCAATCACCTCAAACATGACAAAAATATAATGTTTTCCACCCGCGACATTCCTTTGCGCCGTCGGCGAAACCTCCTATATCGCATGGGATGTTGATCCGCTCCGTCTACCGGCTGTTCGAGACCTGGATTGATCCCTACTACCGCGCCGGCGATCTTCGGCCGCCGCGGTCGCTCTGGGCGTTCATCTGGTATTATGTCGGGCAGGCGAAAGGCCCATTCCTGGCTATGGCGGCGCTGGGCGGCGCCGTGGCGATGCTCGAGGCGGCGCTGTTCTGGTTCGTCGGGCATCTCGTCGATATCCTGGACAAGGTCAAGCCGGGCGAGGGCTGGACGGGACTGCTTGCCGGCCATGGCGGCACGCTGCTCGGCATGGTCTTCGTCGTGCTGGTCGTGCGGTTCGTGGTAGTGAGCCTCGGGGCACTGGTCGAGGAGCAAGTAGTCGTTCCCGGCTTCCTCAATCTGGTGCGCTGGCAGGCCTATGCACATGTCGCGCGTCAATCGATAAGCTTCTTCCAGAATGATTTTTCCGGCCGCATCGTCACCAAGGTCTGGTCGGCGGGGCAGTCGACGGGCGATCTCGTCGTATCGCTGCTGCAGGTGGTCTGGTTCATCATCATCTATGCGGCCTCGACCATAGCGCTGGTCGGCGGGCTGGACTGGCGCCTGGCGCTGGTGATCACCATCTGGATCGGCGTCTTCTTGCTGCTCGCCCGCTATTTCGTGCCGCGCATCCGCCGTCATGCCCGCAATTCCGCCGAAGCGGCATCGGTGCTGAACGGGCGCATGGTCGACGCCTATGCCAATATCCAGACGCTGAAGCTCTTCGGCCGCGAAGAGCAGAACGACGATTATATCCGCAACGGCTTCGACCGCTTCCAGGCGGCCGTCATGCCGTTCACGCGGCTTCTGACCGGCGTGCGCTCGTCGCTGGCGCTTCTGTCGGGCGTGATGATCACGACGATCGCGGCCCTTGCCATCCATCTGTGGCTCGCCGGCGAGATCTCGACCGGCGGCGTGGCCTTCACGCTCAGCATGGTGCTACGGCTCAACATGCTCTTCGGCCGGATGATGTCGCAGTTCAATGCGATCATGCGCAATCTCGGGACGATCCAGAATTCGGCGGAAATGATCTCGGAGCCGATCGGGCTGGTCGACCGACCGGGCGCCAGAGATCTACAGATCGTCCGTCCGGACATCCGCTTCGAGCACATAACCTTCCACTATGGTCGCGGCAGCGGCATCATCGAGGATTTCTCGCTGACTGTCCGCGCCGGCGAGAAGGTCGGCATTGTTGGCCGTTCCGGCGCAGGCAAGACGACACTCGTCAATCTGCTCCTGCGCTTCTACGATCTCGAAGGCGGCCGCATCCTGATCGACGGACAGAATATCGCCATGGTTCGGCAGGAGTCGCTGCGTGCCGAAATCGGTATGGTCACCCAGGATACCGCACTTCTCAACCGGTCCGTCCGCGACAACATCCTCTTCGGCCGTCCGCAGGCGAGTGAGGAGCAGATGGCACAGGCGACGCGGCGGGCGGAAGCGGACAGGTTTATCGCGACGCTGGAGGACCAGAAGGGCCGAAAGGGCTATGCCGCCCATGTCGGCGAGCGCGGCGTCAAGCTCTCCGGCGGCCAGCGCCAGCGCATCGCCATAGCCCGCGTCATGCTGAAGGACGCGCCGATCCTGGTGCTGGACGAGGCGACCTCGGCGCTGGATTCCGAAGCCGAGGCGGCGCTGCAGTCCAATCTCGAAACGCTGATGGAAGGCAAGACGGTGCTGGCCATTGCGCATCGCCTGTCGACCATCGCCAAGCTCGACCGGCTGATCGTTATCGACAAGGGCAGGATCATCGAGGATGGCACGCATGACGAGCTGATTGCCCGCGGCGGCCTCTATTCCGAGCTCTGGGCACGTCAATCCGGCGGCTTTATAGCAGAGGATGCCGAGTAACCTCGTCATCGCAAGCGTCGTACGATTTTCCGGGAAGCTCGCGCAAAATCAAAAGGCTACTTTGAAACGCTGAACTCGGTCATCAGACCAAAATGGTTCGAACCCATGGCATCCGGTATCTGTCGGACGGATATCAACTGCAACGGCGCGCGGGCGAAGACATGGTCGATGGCGATGCCGTAAGCACCGGCCGCGATCGGCCAGGTGGCCGGCTCCGGAAAGGTGTGGCTGAGTCCGGTGTCGTTGAGGAAATCCCGCATATCCGGGGCAATAACCGACGCATTGAAATCACCGGCAAGGATCAGCGGCCCTTGAATACCCTTGAGGATCGGGCCGAGGATGCTCAACTCGTCGGCATGAAATTCGTCGAAGTAAGGCTTGCTGAGATGCGCCGAAACAAAGTTCACAGGCTGACCGTCCATGTCGATGGTCGCGAGAATGAAACGATTGCGCCAGAGGCTGCCGAGGCTGCGCATATCCTGTGCCTGAAACGGACGTTTCGACAGCAAAAGTGAATCGCATTCGATGCTCATGTCGCTGCAGCCGATGCGATAGGGATAGGCGCCACTGATACGCTGCAACTCGGCTTTGATCGGCTCGGCCTCGAAAATCTCCACGACATCGGCGTTGGAGCCCACGATGAGGTCGGCGATGCGAGTGCCGTTTTCGAAATTGCTGTTTTCGATGTTGAAGGAGAGGAGTTTGAAGCTCTTGCCTGTGCCGGGTGCTAGCGGGGAGGCGGCATATTCCCGCAGCATCAGGACCGAATGGACCGCAAGCCCGACGCCGAAAACGATGAGGAGAACCGCATACCAGTGTCGCCGGAAAACAAGCGCGAGCAGGGCAAGCGCAATGCCGAAAAGGCTGAAATGGGTTTGTAGGCTTTCGAAGAAGGCGAGCAGCCAGATGTCGATGACATAGCGCGCCGACAGTGTGACCAGCAATAAGGTCGCGAGCACGCATAAAACACAGTAAATCGTCTGCCTCATAAACATATCCTTGGCATTGCTAAAACGCAGTTCAAAAGCGGGCGGCAGAGCGTGAAATGGTGCGTGATGCGGTCATGAAATCCATAGCGCTTAAAGACGAGGAAAGACTATCGTCTTAGAGATCAATGATCGGCGTGTCATCGAATTTGTTGCGATGCAGCATTGAAATCATTGTTTATTTTGCTCTGCAATGAGAAATTTTATTATGCGAATCTTACGGTTTTTCATGCTCTTACGCCGATTTGACTGACGGCCGTGATTTTAAGCTCGGTGCTCGCAGCCAAATAGCGCGCTTTTCCCGCGACATTGTGCCTCCACCCCTTGCCAAGACTGGACATAATTTGCGATCAAGCTTAGAACGCGGCGGGATACGGAGGAATCTATGGCGGAATTATGGTCGCGTTGATTCGCCGTTAGTGAGGGGGTACCGCAGCGCCTAGCTGCGGTTTTGCGGAAGAGGATGGTCCGGCTTTGAGCGAGCATACAACGACAAGTGAAACCACGGGCGAGCCAACTCGCCGAGATTTCCTTTATCTGACGACGGGCATGGCCGGCGCGGTCGGTGCCGTGGCTGTTGCTTGGCCGTTTATCGACCAGATGCGGCCGGATGCCTCGACCCTTGCCCTTGCTTCCATCGAAGTTGACGTGTCCAGCCTGGAGCCGGGCATGTCTCTGACGGTGAAATGGCGCGGTAAGCCGGTCTTCATCCGCAACCGCACGCAAAAGGAAATCGACGACGGCAAGGGCGCACAGATTTCCGATCTGAAGGACCCGGTTGCCCGTAACGCCAATCTGCCGGCGGATGCGCAGGCGACCGATGTCGCGCGTTCGGCCGGTGACGGGAAGGAAAACTGGCTGGTCATGATCGGCGTCTGCACCCATCTCGGTTGCATACCGCTCGGTCAGGCAGGGGAATATGGCGGGTGGTTCTGTCCCTGTCACGGTTCGGTCTATGATACTGCCGGTCGCATCCGCCATGGGCCGGCGCCGCAGAACCTCGCCATTCCGCTATATGCGTTTACCGCAGAAAAAAAGATCAAGGTCGGTTGAGGGGGAACTGAATCATGAGTGGTCATTCGTCTTACGAGCCATCGACAGGGCTCGAAAAATGGGTCGACGCGCGGTTGCCGCTGCCGCGCATGGTCTATGACAGTTTCATTGCCTATCCGGTCCCGCGCAATCTGAACTATGCCTATACGTTCGGCGCCATGCTGGCCGTGATGCTCATTCTGCAAATCCTGACCGGCGTCGTTCTTGCCATGCATTATGCGGCGGACACGACCGTCGCCTTCAACTCCGTCGAAAAGATCGTGCGCGACGTCAACCACGGTTGGCTGCTGCGCTATATGCACGCCAATGGCGCTTCCTTCTTCTTCGTCGCGGTCTATCTCCACATCGCTCGTGGCCTCTATTACGGCTCCTACAAGGCGCCGCGCGAGATCCTCTGGATCCTCGGCGTGATCATCTATCTGCTGATGATGGCAACGGCCTTTATGGGCTACGTTCTGCCCTGGGGCCAGATGTCCTTCTGGGGGGCGACCGTCATCACCGGCTTCTTCTCGGCCTTTCCCTGGGTCGGCGACTGGATCCAGACCTTCCTGCTCGGCGGCTTCGCCGTCGACGATCCGACGCTCAATCGCTTCTTCTCGTTGCACTATCTGCTGCCGTTCATGATCGCCGGTGTCGTTATCCTGCACATCTGGGCGCTGCATGTGACCGGCCAGACGAACCCGACCGGCGTTGAGGTCAAGTTGAAGACCGATACCGTACCCTTCACGCCCTATGCGACGCTGAAGGATGCGCTCGGCGTTTCCATCTTCCTGCTGGTATTCGCTTATTTCGTCTTCTATCTGCCGAACTTCCTTGGCCACGCCGACAACTACATTCCGGCCAATCCGCTGAAGACGCCGGCTCACATCGTTCCGGAATGGTACTTCCTGCCGTTCTACGCGATGCTGCGCTCTATCACCTTCAACATCGGCCCGATCGACTCCAAGCTCGGCGGCGTTCTGACGATGTTCGGCGCGATCATCGTGCTGTTCTTCCTGCCCTGGCTGGATACGTCGAAGATCCGCTCGGCGGTCTATCGTCCCTGGTACAAGCTGTTCTTCTGGCTGTTCGTCGCCGATGCCGTTCTGCTCGGCTGGCTCGGTTCGCAGCCGGCGGAAGGCAGTTTCGTCGTGATCTCGCAGTTCGCGACGCTGTTCTACTTCCTGTTCTTCCTCGTCGCCATGCCGGTTCTCGGTCTGGTCGAAACACCGAGGCGCATTCCAAATTCGATTACGGAGGCGGTCCTTGAGAAGCAGAACGGCAAGACAGCCGTTCCGGCTCAAGCGTAACCGGGGAAGAGAACAATGAAAAAGCTTGTTGCCGGCCTTTTGTCGCTCGCACTTATCGGTGGCTTCGCCACGGTTGCCGCCGTTGCCGCGGAAACCAAGCCCGCCGCCGAAGAAGCGACACCGCACTACCCGCTCAAGGAGCCAAGGACCCAGCACTGGACTTTCTCCGGCCCCTTCGGCTATTACGACAAGGCGCAGCTTCAGCGTGGCCTCAAGGTCTACACGGAAGTCTGTTCCGCCTGCCATTCGATGAAGCTGGTGGCCTTCCGCACGCTGGGCGAGCTCGGCTATTCGGAAGCGCAGGTGAAGACCTTCGCGGCGAACTACGAAGTGCAGGACGGTCCGAACCCCCAGGGTGAGATGTTCACGCGCAAGGCGCTTCCGTCTGACCATTTCCCGTCGCCGTTCCCGAACGACGAAGCGGCAGCCGCCTCGAACAACGGGGCCGTGCCGCCGGACATGTCGCTGCTTGCCAAGGCGCGTGAAATCGAGCGCGGCTTCCCGCAGTTCATCTTCGACATCTTCACGCAGTATCAGGAAGGCGGCCCGGATTATATCTACTCGCTGCTGACCGGCTACGAGGAGCCGCCGGCTGGCTTCCAGGTTGCGCAGAATTCGCACTATAATCCGTATTTCGATGCGGCCGCGACCTTCGCCATGCCGAAGCCGCTCTCCGACGGTCAGGTCACCTATGACGACGGCTCGCCGCAGACGGTCGATCAGTATTCGCACGATGTTTCCGCCTTCCTGATGTGGGCTGCGGAGCCGCATCTGGAGGAGCGCAAGCACCTTGGCTTCATGGTCATCATATTCCTGCTGATCTTCTCGACGCTGATCTATCTCACCAAGCGGTCGGTCTACGCCAAGGCTGGCGCTCACTAGGCAGTTCGGCCCTGCAATCAACAAGAGGCGGCCCGTTGTGGTCGCCTTTTTTGTTGGTATCGCGCACGCGTCTTGCTAGGGTGCGGCCGGCCCTATCTTAGCCTGAGAGTACATATTTCCATGAAGACCATTGCTTCGGAGCTTGCCGCCAGCATCCGCTCCATCCCGGACTATCCCAAGCCCGGTATCATCTTCCGCGACATCACCACGATGCTTGGCGATGCCAAGGCGTTTCGCCGTGCCGTTGATGCGCTAGTGCAGCCCTATGCCGGCACCAAGATCGACAAGGTCGCCGGCATGGAGGCCCGTGGCTTCATTCTGGGCGGCGCAGTGGCGCATCAGCTGTCGGCCGGTTTCGTCCCGATCCGCAAGAAGGGCAAGCTGCCGCATGATATCGTGCGTATCGCCTACAGCCTCGAATATGGTGTCGACGAGATGGAGATGCACCGTGACGCGGTGAATCCCGGCGAAAAGGTGATCCTGGTCGACGACCTGATCGCAACGGGCGGCACCGCAGTTGGCGCCACCCAGTTGCTGCGCCAGATCGGCGCGGAAGTCGTCGCCGCCTGCTTCGTCATCGACCTGCCGGATCTCGGCGGCCGCAAGAAGCTGGAAGCACTCGATGTGCCGGTCCACACACTGGTGGAATTCAGCGGGCATTGATGGAAAGACCTTCTCCCCAATGGAGAGAAGGCATCACTCAAACTCCAGAACAGTGCTCTCGAAGCGTATCACCGGCACGCCATGCTGGTTGGTTCCGTCGCAGAGGATGGTGTTGAGCGTCCAGCCTGGGCGTGACGCCAGGGGGCGGCTGGAAAGCAGGGTGACGCCGTAGGTGACGGTGTCACCGGCAAAGACGGGGCGAAGCCATTGCAGCTTCTGGAAACCGGCCGAGGGACCGAGTTTGGGCGGCTTTCCGCCCTCGGCAATCAGGCGGGCGGTTTCGCCTTTCCAATAGTCGATGAAAGTCCTCATCCAGGCTGCACAGGTGTGCCAACCGGAAGCGCAGAGGCCGCCGAATAGCGTCTCCTTGGCTGCTTCCGCGTCCATATGGAAAATCTGCGGGTCGAAGCGCGAGGCGAAGTGGACGATGTTTTCAGCCGTAAACGTATGGCTGCCGATCTCGGCCCGTTCGCCGGTGGGATAGAGCTCCATCATCTTCATGGCGAGACCTCCACAGGCGAGCGCATGCGGATCATGGTGGCGTTTTCGCCGAGGCAGACGAGTTCGTCATGCTGGTTTTTCACTTCATGCCGGAACTTGACGATGCCGATGCCAGGGCGCGAGCGCATGGCGCGGGATTCGAGCACGATGGAGCGGCCGGAAAGTGTGTCGCCCGCGAGAACCGGCTTCTTCCAGTCCATGAAGTCGATGCCCGGCGCGCCCTCGGATTCGGTGTCGAGTAGATAGCTGTCGCACATCATCCGCATGAACATTGCCGATGTGTGCCAGCCGGAGGCGGCAAGCCCACCGAGGATACTGGCCCGGCCGGCGGCTTCATCGAGATGCATCGGCTGCGGGTCGAACTCGCTTGCGAATTCAATGATTTCCTCGGCCGTCACATGCTTCGGCCCAAGCGGAAACATCTGTCCCGGCTGAAAATCCTCATAGGTCAGTTTCGCCATATCCGTCAGCAGCCTCCTCATTCCTCCCGAGCGCAATCGCATGGCGGGCGGGAGTGGCGCAAGTATTTTCGTGACGGGGAAGGACGTGCGGCCCTTGGCTGCGCCTTGGTGATCGGTGCTGGCTGGTCGCATCTGCACCGCGCAACCGTCCGACGGCCACGCAGGGAAGACTGCCGGCGCTCAGGTGAGGGCCGGCAATCTCTTTATGTCTTAGGCATTGAAGAGGAAGTTGAGGACGTCGCCGTCCTGGACGACATATTCCTTGCCTTCGGAGCGCATCTTGCCGTTTTCCTTGGCGCCGACTTCGCCCTTGAAGGCGATGTAATCGCTATAGGCGATGGTTTGGGCGCGGATGAAGCCGCGTTCGAAATCGGAATGGATGACGCCGGCCGCCTGTGGGGCCTTGGTGCCTTCCTCGATCGTCCAGGCGCGCGTTTCCTTCGGGCCGACGGTGAAATAGGTGATGAGATGCAGCAGCTTGTAGCCGGCGCGGATCAGCTGGTCGAGGCCGGCTTCCTTGAGACCGAGTTCGGAGAGGAACTCCATGGCTTCGTCTGCGGGCAGCTGCGCCACCTCCGCTTCGATGGCGGCGGAGATGATCACCACTTCGGAATTCTGCTCCTTCGCCATGGCGGCGACGGCGGCTGTATGCTCATTGCCGGCAACGGCATCGGCTTCGGCGACGTTGCAGACATAGAGCACGGGATGCGAGGTCAGAAGGTTCAGGCTCTTGAGGATACGGAGTTCCTCGTCGTCGAGCTTCGACAGCAAGGTGCGAACCGGCTTGCCTTCGTTCAACAGCTTGAGCGAGGCTTCCATCAGCGGCAGCATCGCCATGGATTCCTTGTCCTTGCCGGTGGCGCGCTTGCGCGTCTGCTCGGTGCGGCGCTCCAGGCTCTCGAGATCGGAGAGCATCAGCTCGGTCTCGATGGTCTCGGCGTCGGCAACCGGATTGATGCGACCTTCGACATGGGTGATGTCGCTGTCTTCGAAGCAGCGCAGCACATGCACGATGGCATCGACTTCGCGAATGTTGGCAAGGAACTGGTTGCCCAGGCCTTCACCCTTCGACGCGCCGCGCACCAGGCCGGCAATATCGACGAAGGAGATGCGCGTCGGGATCAGTTCTTTCGACTTGGCGATTTGGGCAAGCTGCTCCATACGCGGATCGGGAACCGCCACTTCACCCGTGTTCGGCTCGATCGTGCAGAACGGATAATTCGCCGCCTGCGCCGCCGCCGTCTTGGTCAGCGCGTTGAACAGAGTGGACTTGCCGACGTTCGGCAGCCCGACGATACCGCATTTGAAACCCATGGCACCTTGTCCATATCTTGAAAATCTTTGCAGTGCGTATGGGGGAAGGTCGGTTGCGGGTCAAGTCTTGTGCAAAGAACGAGCCGATTTTGCGGCGAAAAGGGTCGCTTTGGGCTATGGAGAGGCCCGCCCGAAATCAGCCGGGCGGGCCGTCATGTCAAAGGCGGAACACTTTTACTTCGTTGCCGCGCTCCAGTTCCTTATTGGCAAGGAAGAGCGCGGTTTTCGCATTCTGGCTCTCCCTCTCGGCCAGCAGCCGCAACATAGCCTGTAGCCGGCGCACGGAGAGCGCCTTGTTGCGGTGTTGGGAGCGTTCATCACGACAGGTCACGGTGATGCCGGTGGGGATATGGATTGCCCTGACCGCGCTGTCGGTGGTGTTCTGGTGCTGCCCGCCCGGACCTCCGGCGCGTAGCGTTTCGAAGCGAATATCATTCATATGAATGGTAGCCGTTTCGTTCGACGTGTCGGCGAGTTCCACCCGCCTGACGCCGACAAACCAATTTTGCCGCTTGTGTCCCGGCCTGATCTTGCTCTTGAAGATGAAACGGATCGAACCGCAATACTCTTCCACTAGGCTTTCAGCGCCCACGCCGCGCAGCGTGACGATCGCCGAAACCGGGCCATGCTGGTCCGGTGCCTGTGATGCCGTCACCTCGATTTCGCAGCCTCTGCCCTGTGCCTCTTTTTCAAGAATGGATAGCAGGGATTTCAGCGCGACACGGCATTCTGCTGGACCGTTGCCGGAGGTGGTGAGAAGATGGATGTCAGCCATTTTCACGCCTCCTTATCGCTTTGCGGTCACGCATGCGCTCTTGCTTTGGCTCTTCGTGATCGACACTGATCTTCTTGTAGGTAATCAGCGGCTTCATCGATGCGAGCGGCCGAACGAGACCGTGGGCCACCAGGTCCTCCAATACTTGCCCTGCATTCTTGTAGGCGCCGGCTGCCTCCTCGATTGCAAGTTTGCGATCCTCGCAGATGGTGATGCCGCCCCAGGGATTGCGCAGCAGTGCCTCCCGCTCCGAACGCGTGGTGCCGATGCGACCGTGCATATTGCGGCGATCGTATTTCCGGCCGGCTCCGTGCGAGATCGCCCAATGCGATTTAGCCGCTGTGTCAAGCGGTTCAACGACATAGCTCAGGCTTGCCCTGGAGCCGGCAATGGGCGCGATACCGCCGCTTTGGATGGCGGCAGCACCCTTGCAGTGGACATAGCCATCCGCTTGCGTACGCACAAGATTATGCGGGACATCCGCAATCAAGCGCACATCTGTGCGAAGTGCCAAGGCAGCTCGCTGCGCAATCATGCGTCGATTGAGTGCTGCCCATTCGACACAGAGACCGTGGAGAGCCAGCCACCTTGCACCAGCCTTGGAAGCCGGGTCCAGGCCGCCTGTCATTGCGCCGTTTTCATCGATGGTTTGGTTGAACACACTGGCGCCGAGATTACGCGAGCCGGTATGGATGAGCAGATAAAGCTTCTGCCTGTCCAAGAGTTCAACCGCATCGGGTTGAAACAGCTCCTCGACGGCCTGGATCTCACAAAAGTGATTGCCGCCACCGATCGTACCAAGCGCTTCGGTGTTTGCTCCAAGCTCAAACAACGGCGCAAATTTCGCGACATCGGGTGCGTCGAACGCAATGTTTTCAAGCTCGCGCAGCGCGTTGGCTGCCTTGTCGATCCTGAACTTGCGCTGTGGTAGGGCAAGTTCGAAGAGCGCCATGCCGCAGCCGATATCGTTGCCGATCAGTTGCGGATAGAGCCGCGATGCCAGCGCAGCCATACCGACCGGGCCGTATTTTCCCGGATGCAGGTCGGGGAAACCGGCGATGGAGCGCATGCCGGGAAGCTTGGCCAGTTCCGCAAGCTGTTCCAGCGCCGATCCTTCGATCCAGGATTTTGATGTAAAGTAATGTGCGACCGCGGCAGGCTGACCGCAGCGCACGACGATGGGACCGGAGGTCCCTATGGAATTGCCCATGAATATAATCCCAGGACAGGGTAAGTCGTTCGGCGTTGAGGCCGATCAAAGAAGCCCGCAACAGCGCATCGACGCTGGCTTAGGCTTTTGCCCCTAAGGGGCGCGATGAAACGAAGCTAATCATTTGCTGCTCCCGATCCTGAAGAATTGATGGCGGTTGTATAAGCGAAATAAAAACGATTGCAAGTGTTGTGTTGATGGTCGGGATTGCCTCCTGCTCACGGTCGATTGATCCGAACGGCTATCGCGAGGCCATCGTCTTGCTTGAATGGCCGGTTGCGGTGCGGTATAAACCTGTTATCAGCGACAAGCCCTTTTCCCCTGTCATCAACGGTGACTCCGATGAGTGACAATGATGTTGTCCTAAAACCGAAGACCAAGACGAAGCCCAAGGTCGAGCGGCAGAAGCTCTATAAGATTATTCTCGTCAACGACGATTACACGCCGCGCGAATTCGTCATCATGGTGCTGCAAGCCGTCTTCCGCATGAGCGAGGAGGCCGGTTATCGTGTGATGATGACTGCGCATAAGCTTGGCAGCTGTGTGGTGATGGTCTGTGCGCGGGACATTGCCGAGACCAAGGCGCAGGAAGCCATCGATCTGGCGAAAAGCGCCGATTTCCCGTTGATGTTCACCACCGAGCCAGAAGAATAGAATTTCGGAGGAGGACGACGGTCAGCCTGCAATAGGACGGCGGATCTGGAAGCCGGTCTTGTCCTGCGAGAAGCCGCAATTGGCATAGAAGCGCAATGTTGCGGGTGTCTTCGAGCCGGTGAGCAGCATCACCTTGTAGCAATTCTTCTCCCAGGCCGTTGCGATGGCCTTATGGATCAACGCCCGGGCGTGACCGCGCTGGCGATGGTCGGCATGGGTGACGACATTCTCGATCAGCGCATAGGGTGCGCCGCCGCGTGTCAGGTTGGGGGTGATGACCAGGGTGACGGAGGAGATGGCAAGGTCGCCGACGAAGGCAGCGAAGATCGTCATTCCAGGGTGTTGAAGGATCTCGGCAAAGCGGCTTTCGGCCAACGCCGGTTCCAGCTCCGGATCGCCGGGATTGAGATGCCGGTAGAGCGCGAGAAGGGTGGGGAGATCGCCGGCGGCGGCCGGGCGGATCACCACCGTGTCGCTGTCGTCTACAGCCTCCGCCATATCAATCGTCCTTCTTGCCGAACATTCTCTTCAGCATCTCAGCCATCGGACCGCTCTCGGGCATGCGCGGCTGATTGTGGTTGCGGGCCTGATGAATGTGCGATTTGGCGACAGTCTTTTTTTCCGGCTTCGGCGCTGGTTCCTCCGCCTTGCCGCCCAGCGCTAGCGCAATCTTGTTCATCAGCTGCGAATCCTCGCCGCGCACCAGCATGTCGGCATTGTCGGCGAGTGCGTCGAACAGCGGCTCCAGCCAATCGCGATCAACCTTGGCGAAGTCGCCGAGCACATGGTTCTGCACCAGCTCCTTGACGCCGGGATGGCCGATGCCGAGGCGCAGCCGCCGGTATTCGCGGCCGCAATGGGCATCGATCGACTTGATGCCGTTGTGGCCGCCATGGCCGCCGCCGGTCTTCAGCCGCGCCTTGGCGGCCGGCAGGTCGAGTTCGTCATAGATGACGACGAGGTCGGACGGCTCGAGCTTGTAGAAGCGCATGGCCTCGCCGACGGATTCGCCGGAGAGGTTCATGAAGGTCTGCGGCTTGATCAGCAGGACTTTCTGGCCGCCGAGTTCGCCTTCGGAAATCTCCGCCCTGAATTTCTTCGTCCAGGGTGAAAAGCTGTGGCGACGGTGGATCGCGTCCACGGCCATGAAGCCGATATTGTGACGGTTGCCCTGATATTTGGCGCCGGGATTGCCGAGGCCCACGATGAGAAGCATGCGCTTCGCCCTTTGGAAAATGCCGATGCCCTTCACGACAAGGAATTGACGGCAAAGTCAAGGCGGGACCTCTCGTCAGTCTCCGAGGTGCAGGCCGTATTTCAGGAATATCCGTTTCTGCGTGCCGTCGGCAATCAAGCTGTCGAGCGCTGTCTGCATCCTCTTCAGCAGATCGTCCGGAAAATCCTTCTGGCAGGCGATGCCCATGGGCTGCGCGGAGAGCACGGTTACCTTTTCGACGGCGTTGCCTTCTTTCCTCAATTTGTCGAAATAGCTTTCAGAGATCGGCATCAGGTCGATGCGGTCGCTCATCAGCTTCTTCAGCGTCGCTCTGAAGTCGCTGGCGACATCGATCCGTGGGAAATTGGCCTGCCGCAAGGCGGCCTCGGTGTAGTCCTCCCGCCATGTGCCGACGGTATACTTCCGTGCCTCATCGAGCGTGGCGGCGACGACGCTGGATCCAGTGTGTTTGATCAGGATGTTGCGGTCGACCAGCAGCGGCTGGACCCATTTGAATAGCTTGTCGCGTTCTTCATTGTGGGCAGTGGCGAAGACGCAGGTCATCGGTACTGTCTGCGCCTGGGAATAGGCTCGCGCCCACGGCATGACCTCGATCGAATAATCGACGCCGATATCGGCCATCACCTCGCGCACCTGCTCGACGGTCGCGCCCACGGCAATCTTGCCATCGCGGTAATTGAAGGGCGGATATTCTTCCGTGGTGAAGGCGACCGTTTCTGCTCGGGCCACGGAGAGAAGGCTATAGGAGGAGAGGCTGAGAAGGACGAGGAGAAGCAGTTTCCGCATGTGGTTTCCCGCCTCTACGATGCTTGCGCCACGGAGAGACGGCTGTCTGCTTGCGATCCCGCCAGTGTTTTCATCAGATCATTCGGATGCTGCGGCCGGTGGAACAGATAGCCCTGGCCGTAATCCAGTCCCATGGTGCGCAGCGTCGCGCACTCCTCTTCGGTCTCGATGCCTTCGGCAATGACCGTGCAGTTCATCTTGTGCGACAGCGTCGTGATGCTTTCGACCAGCATGCGGCTCTTGGCGCTGACATCCGAGGCGGTGTCGTTGATCGCGCGAATGAAGGATTGGTCGATCTTGATGATATCAACCGGGAAACGGTTGATATAGCTCAGCGACGAATAGCCCGTGCCAAAGTCATCGAGCGCGATGCGGCAGCCGTAGCGGCATATCTCGTTGATGACCATGCGGGTTTCCGGGTTGTCGTCCATCAATACCGCTTCGGTGATTTCGACGACGATCCGCTTCGGGGAGATATCGTGGCGGGAGAGCAGGGCGGCGATGCGGACGGGTAGCTCCGGCTCAAACTGCAGCGGCGAAAAATTGATGGCGAGATAGGTGTCCTGCATGCCGTCGAGGCGCGAGAGACGCGCAAAATTGGAGACGGCCTTCTCCATGATGCGATTGCCGATGCGAATGATCGAGCCCGTCTCCTCGGCGACCTCGATGATCCGGGCCGGCGGCAGAATGCCCTTCTGCGGATGATGCAGCCGCATCAGCGCCTCGAAGCCGGCGATGGAGCGATCATCGATATTGACGATCGGCTGCAGGTGGGCCTCGAACCAGTCTTCACTGAGGCCGTTCTCGATATGGTTCTCGAGTTCGGCGCGGCGGCGGGATGCGTCCAGCATGCCGTTGTCGAAGATCTGCGCGCCGTTCTTGCCGTCGTGCTTCTTGGCATACATGGCGATATCGGACTTCAGCAGCAGTTCGGCCGCATTGGCGGCATGGCGGGGATAGATGGCGATGCCAATGCTGGCGCTGAGGCGGGCATCGCCACCAAAGGGGGCCTCGAATACATCGGCGATGCGGGTTGCCATGTCGATCGCCCTCGCTTCGGCGTCCTCGGCAAGCAGCAGGATAGCAAACTCATCGCCACCAAGGCGGGCGGCGATGTCGCCGGGCTCCAGCCGTGCCTGCAAGCGGGCAACCAGTTCGCGTAGGGCCGCGTCGCCGGCGGCATGGCCCTTGTTGTCGTTGATCCACTTGAAGCGGTCAAGATCGATGAACAGGCAGGCAAGCTCGCGTTTGCGCTTGTCCGCCTCGTTGATCTTGGCATCCAGCGCTGTTTCGAAACCCTGGCGGTTCAGCAGGCCGGTGAGATGATCGGTGATCGCCTGGCGTAGGTTTCGGTCTTCGGATTGCTTGAGATCGGTGACATCGGTCATGACCGAAAGCGAAAGACCATCCTGGATTGCCGTCGTCTCAAGGATCAGCACATCCATGACCCGTTCATCCCGGCAATGGAATTTTACCGTGACGTCGAAGCGGGCGGCGCTGTCGGGATGGCTGCGCTTGCGCTCGATGTATTTCGCGCGCGATTCCGGCAGGACCAGGCTTGCGAACTTGCGTCCGACCACGTTTGCGCGGGCGTAGCCGGTGGCGGCCAGCCAATAGTCGC
>NZ_AJVM01000018.1:0-45653 GCF_000281735.1 Rhizobium sp. AP16
CCCCCCAGCCATTGGCTGCCGCCGTGACCACGGTCGCGGCCCCGGTATCGCCGCTGCCGGCCGGCGGCAACGGCTTCACCATCGAGCGCAAATATTACACGCTCGACGGCGAGGAGGCGAATGTCACACAGGCGCAGCAGAACGAGCGCTACGTCGTGGTGCTGCATATTACGGGAGCCAATAGCTGGACCTCGCGCATTCTCGTGACCGACCTCCTGCCCGCCGGCTTCGAGATCGACAATCCGAGCATCGTCAACAGCGCGCAGCTATCGAACTTCGATTGGCTGAGCGAGGTGCAGCCGGCCCATGTCGAATTCCGCAACGACCGTTTCGTCGCTGCCTTCGACGAGTCATGGGGCAGCCGCGATCTGAGCCTTGCCTATGTCGTGCGCGCCGTTACCCCCGGCACCTACGACCATCCGGCCGCAAGCGTCGAGGACATGTATCGTCCGCAGTTCTCGGCCCGCACGGCGATGGGCCGCATGGAGGTTCAGGCGGCGCAGCAGCAGTAAGAAGAGGTCATGAAGGCGCGGTGGAAAATTGCGATCGGTCTTGGTGCGGCGACCCTCTCGGTGGCGGTGCTGGCTTTTGGCCTTGTCGCCGCAGACCGCGCCTTTCCGCCGCCGCTGGACAGAGCCGGCGTCGTCTCGTCCGAGGTGCTCGACGCCAATGGCAACCTGCTGCGCGCCTTTGCTACACCTGAGGGGCGCTGGCGGCTGAAGACCGATGTCGGCGATGTCGATCCGCAATTCCTGCGCATGCTGGTCGCCTATGAAGACCGGCGTTTCTACGACCATCACGGCGTCGATCCGATGGCGTTCGGCCGCGCCTTCCTCCAGCTCGTCACCCATGGTCGCATCGTTTCCGGCGGATCAACATTATCGATGCAGGTGGCGCGCCTGATCGAGCCGCGCAGCGAGCGATCGGTGACGGCCAAGCTGCTGCAGATCGCCCGCGCCATCCAGATCGAGCGACGACTCAGCAAGGAACAGATCCTCGACCTCTACCTGACGCATGCGCCCTATGGCGGCAATCTGGAGGGCGTGCGTGCCGCAAGCCTCGCCTATTTTGGCAAGGAGCCCCGGCAGTTGAGCATCGCCCAGGCGGCCCTGCTGGTTGCCCTGCCGCAATTGCCGGAAAGGCGCCGCCCCGACCGCAATCTCGCCAGTGCCGAAACTGCCCGCAAGCGCGTGCTCGCCCGCGCGGCGGTTGTCGATGTCGTCGGTGACGGCGAGGCGGAGCGGGCAGCCCTCGTTCCGGTGCCGGCCAAGCGTCGGCAATTGCCGGCCTATGCGGCGCATCTGGCCGAGATGGCGCTGCGCAAGCAGCCGGGCGTTATCCAGCATCACACGACACTGCGCCGGGATATCCAGCAGGGCCTGGAAGCCGTCGCCGATGAGGCCGCGAGACGGCTTGGGCCGAAGGTCTCGGTTGCGATGGTGATGGCCGACGTCCAAACCGGCGATATCGTCGGCGAGGTCGGCTCGGCCAATTATTTCGATTCCAGCCGCTCCGGCTGGATCGACATGACCCGCGTGCTGCGCTCCCCCGGCTCGACGCTAAAACCCTTCATCTATGGCCTTGCCTTCGAAGAAGGATATGTCGCCCAGGAAACCATCATCGAGGACCGTCCCGCCGATTTCTACGGCTACCGTCCGCGCAATTTCGACATGACCTACCAGGGCGACGTCAGCGTGCGCGAGGCGCTGCAACTATCGCTGAACGTGCCGGCCGTGCGCCTGCTTGACGCCGTCGGGCCGACGCGGCTGCTGGTGCGCTTCCGCCGCGCCGAGGTGAAGCCGGTACTGCCGCCGAATGAGGCACCGGGCCTTGCCATCGGCCTTGGCGGCGCCGGTATCACGCTCAAGGATCTGGTACAGCTCTATGTGGGGCTCGCCAATCGCGGCAAGCCGATGCGGATCGGCGATGGCATTCAGGACCAGCCAGGGCCGATCGAGGGCCAGCCGCTTATGGAGCCGGTGGCGGCCTGGAACATTACCGACATTCTGTCCGATATCATTGCACCGCGCGGCAGCAAGCAGCTCGGCATCGCCTACAAGACCGGCACCAGCTACGGCAATCGCGACGCCTGGTCGATCGGTTATGACGGGGCGCATGTGCTCGGCGTCTGGGTCGGTCGGCCGGACAATGGCGCGGTACCGGGACTGGCGGGTTACGTTTCGGCGGCACCCATCCTGTTCGAGGCCTTCGCCAAATCGGGTGTGGCCATCACACCCTTCCCCTCACCCCCCATGGGCGCCGTGCGTATTTCCGCGACCCAACTGCCGATCAGTCAGCGGCGCTTTTCCGTCACCGCGGCCGGCCTGCTGTCGGCCTCGACCCGCGAGCCGGCCCCGCAGATCGTCTATCCGCCGGAGGGCGCGCGCGTCGATCTCGGCGCCAATGGCGACGCCAGTTCGATCATGCCGCTGGCGCTGAAGCTGCAGGGCGGACGTGCGCCGTTCCGCTGGCTCGCCAACGGCAAGCCGCTGCCCGATCTTTCCCGCCGCCGCACCAACCAATGGGTGCCCGACGGCGCCGGCTATTCAACGCTGACCGTCATCGACGCCGCCGGCCGCGCCGCCAGCGTGCGGGTCTTCGTGGAATAGCACTCGTCACATCCTCGCGATCATGCCGCCCTTCTTTTGCCAGTCGGGGACGTCTGTGCTAATTTACCGGATACTCAAGCGAGGAATGACGAGATGTCGGAAGAGCAGGCAATCCGCGCGGTTGTTCATCTCTATGTCGATGGCATGGCATTCGCGAATGAGCCGGCGCTGCGCAAGGCGCTGCATCC
Source organism: Rhizobium sp. AP16 (assembly GCF_000281735.1). NCBI lineage: Bacteria > Pseudomonadati > Pseudomonadota > Alphaproteobacteria > Hyphomicrobiales > Rhizobiaceae > Rhizobium > Rhizobium sp. AP16. The sequence continues at coordinate 2,798 of NZ_AJVM01000018.1, forward strand.
ACGCGCGGCGATCATCGGCAATTATCAAGGCGCGGTGGAATGGATGACCCGCGACGAATTCATCGCGGCCATCGTGGAAGAAGGCAGTGCCCCGCCCGGCACAATACCGCTGATGGAGATCGAACTGATCGACATCGAGGGCGATGCGGCAAGCGTCAAGGTCGTCGACGAATTCGCCGGGATGCGGTTTTCGGACTATCTGTCACTGGTGAAAATCGACGGGCGCTGGAGCGTCGTCAACAAGGTCTATCATTTACATCGGTGAGGGAAAATCGCGGAAGCGCCGTCTATGCCGCACCTCTATACCCCCCTCTGTCACTTCGTGACATCTCCCCCACAAGGGGGGAGATCATTGGAAGTACGCCGCTCGTTTTTTTTCAAACCAACAAACTGCAGTTTCAACAGATACGATGTCGGCTTAAGACAAGAGAGCGCCGCGAGTCACCGATCTCCCCCCTTATGGGGGAGATGTCACGAAAGTGACAGAGGGGGGTGCCGCACCCTCCGCGAACTCAACAATCACGGATAAGACGTCTCACCCCCGCAAAACACCACCCGTCGTCTTAGTGACATTGGCGACGATCTTCTGCGTCAGTGCCTCGAAATCCTCGTCGGTGAGCGTGCGCTCGGCCGGCTGGATCTGGACTTCGATGGCGATCGACTTCTTATTCTCGCCGAGCGAGGCGCCCTCGAAAATATCGAAGACGTTGACGCCGGTGATCAGCTTGCGGTCGGCACCGGTGGCGGCGCGGATGATGGCGCCGGCTTCCACCGACTTGTCGACCACGAAGGCGAAGTCGCGCTTGACGGCCTGGAAGGGCGAGAGCTCCAGCGCAGGCTTGGTGCGTGTCGCCTTCTTTTTCGGTTCCGGCATGGCGTCGATGTAGACTTCGAAGCCGGCCAGTGCACCGGTAACGTCGAGCGCTTCCAGCGTCTTCGGATGGAATTCGCCGAAATAGCCGAGCACGACCTTCGGACCCACCTTGATCGTGCCGGAGCGGCCCGGATGATACCAGGCGGGACCGCCCTGCTCGATCTGGATATTGCCCATCGGCAGGCCGCAGGCTTCGAGCACCGCCAGCGCATCGGCCTTGGCGTCGAAGACATCGACCGGCTTGCCGCCGCCCTTGGCGGCGTTCGACCACATACGGCCGGCGCCGGCGAGCGTCGCCGTGCCGCGACGGATACCGCCGGCAACGCGGCGCTGGCCTTCCGGCCGGTCGTTTTCATAAGTGCCGGAGACTTCGAAGATCGCGACGTCGCCATAGCCCTTGTCGGCATTGCGCTGCGCGGCCGAGAGCAGGCCCGGCAGCAGCGACGGGCGCATGTCGGACATATCGGCAGCAATCGGGTTGGCAAGCTTCAGCGCGTTCGATCCACCGCCGAAGAGCTTGGCCTGATCTTCCGAGATGAACGACCAGGTGACGGCTTCCAGCATGCCGCGCGAGGCGAGCGCGCGCTTGGCCGTGCGGGTGCGGATCTGCAACACCGTCAGGATCTTGCCGTTGACGACATTGTGGCTGGCGAGCGGCTGCGGCTTGATGTTGTCGACGCCGTGGATACGCATGATCTCTTCGACCAGATCGGCCTTGCCGTCGACATCGGAGCGCCATGGCGGAACGGCGACGGAGACGCGCTCGCCGGAGCCCGAAACCGAGAAGCCGAGTTTCGTCAGGATCGACTTGCCCTCTTCCGTCGAGACGTCGAGCCCGGTCAGGCGCTTGACTTCGGAGAAGGGGAAATCGACGATCTTGGCGTCATAACCCTTATAGCCTTCGACCTTGGCCTTGGCGGCCGTGCCGCCGCAGCACGCGAGCACCAGCTCGGTGGTGCGCTCGAGGCCGGGGACCATATATTCCGGATCGACGCCGCGTTCGAAACGGTAGCGGGCATCGGTGATGATGCCGAGGCCACGGCCGCTCTTGGCGATGTTCATCGGATCCCAGAGGGCGGATTCGATCAGTACGTCGACGGTGTTTTCATCACAGCCGGAATGCTCGCCACCCATGATGCCGCCGATCGACTCGATGCCGTTGTCATCGGCGATGATGACATTGTTCGGGCCGAGCTTGTATTCGCGTTGATCGAGCGCCAGCACGGTCTCGCCGTCCTTGGCGCGGCGAACGACAAGGTTGCCCTTGACCTTGGCCGCGTCGAAGACGTGCATCGGCCGACCCTGATCGAAGGTCATGTAATTGGTAATGTCGACCAGTGCGTTGATCGGGCGAAGGCCGATCGCCTGTAGCCGCTGCTGCATCCACTTCGGGCTCGGGCCGTTCTTGACGCCGCGCACAAGGCGCAGCGCGAAACCGGGGCAGAGCCTGACATCGTCAAGCTCGATCTTCACGTCCGTCGGCGTCTCGCCCTCGACAGCGAAGGAAGGAACGGCGCGTGGCTTAAGCGTCCCGAGACCGGAGGCAGCGAGATCACGGGCGATGCCGTAGACGCCGGTGCAGTCCGGACGGTTCGGCGTCAGGTTGATCTCGATCATCGGATCATCAAGGCCCGCATAAGCGGCGAAGCTGGTGCCGACGGGTGCGTTTTCCGGCAGATCGATGATGCCGTCATGACTGTCGGAGATTTCCAGCTCCTTTTCGGAGCACATCATGCCATGACTTTCGACGCCACGGATGTTGCCGACCGCCAGCGTCACGTCGATGCCGGGAACATAGGTGCCGGGCGCGGCAAACGCGCCGACGAGGCCGGCACGCGCATTCGGCGCGCCGCAGACAACCTGGATCGGCTTGCCGGCGCCGGTATCGACCATCAGCACCTTCAGGCGATCGGCCTGCGGATGCTTTTCGGCGGACAGAACCTTGGCAATGACGAAGGGCTTGAAGGCCGCCTTGTCGTCGACATCTTCGACCTCCAGCCCGATCATCGTCAGGCGGGCGCAGATCTCATCGAGCGTGGCGTCTGTTTCCAGGTGCTCTTTCAGCCAGGAGAGTGTGAATTTCATGTCATCGATCCTTGCTTACGCGCTCAAACCGCCGAACAGCGTCGGCATGTCGAGCGGGCGGAAGCCGTAATGGTTCATCCAGCGGACGTCGGCGTTGAAGAAGTCGCGCAGGTCCGGCATGCCGTATTTCAGCATGGCGATGCGGTCGAGGCCCATGCCCCAGGCAAAGCCCTGATATTCATCCGGATCGAGGCCGCCATGGCGCAGCACGTTCGGATGCACCATGCCGCAGCCGAGGATTTCCATCCAGTCGGTGCCCTCGCCGAACTTGACGATCGGGCCGGAACGGTCACACTGGATATCGACCTCGAAGGAGGGCTCGGTGAACGGGAAGAAGGACGGGCGGAAGCGCATCGTCACATTGTCGACCTCGAAGAAGGTCTTGCAGAATTCTTCCAGCACCCAGCGGATATTCGCGACGTTCGCCGTCTTGTCGATGACGAGGCCCTCGACCTGATGGAACATCGGCGAATGCGTGGCGTCACTATCCTGGCGGTAGGTCTTGCCGGGAATGATGATACGGATCGGCGGCTTTTGCGCTTCCATGGTGCGGATCTGCACCGGCGAGGTGTGCGTGCGCAGCACCTTGCGCTCCCCCTTCTCGTCCGGCTGGAAAAAGAAGGTGTCGTGCATCTCGCGGGCCGGGTGCCCTTCGGGGAAGTTCAGCGCCGTGAAATTATAATAATCGGTCTCGACATCAGGGCCTTCGGCAATCGAGAAGCCCATATCGCCGAAGATCGCGGTGATCTCATCGACGATCTGGCTGATCGGATGGATGCGGCCGCGTTCAGCCGGAGAAGAACGCACCGGCAGGCTGACGTCTACCGTCTCCGCCTTCAGCTTCGCATCGATGGCGGCATCCTTCAACGCGCCCTTGCGGGCGTTGATGGCGTCGGTGACGGAGTTCTTCAGCGCGTTGATCGCAGCACCGCGTGTCTGCCGCTCTTCCGGCGACATCGAGCCCAGCGTCTTCAGCAGTTCCGAAACCGAGCCCTTCTTGCCGAGCGCGGCGACCCTCACGGCTTCGATCGACTGCTCGTCGGTCGCCGCGGCCACCTCGGCCATGAGTTGGGTTTCAAGTGTTACGAGTTCCGTCATCTGGTCCTGCCTTGCGGGCGGCGGGCTTGGAACGCCGCTCAGTCCGCGGAATAATGGATGAACGCATGCATCATAAAGCTTGTGGCAACGATGAGGCGCTGCAGATCACTACCCATGTGCAAGCGGCCAATCAACCGGGCAAATGACAAAAAGCCGCCAAGAAAGCGGTGCTTGGCACTTGCCGCCCGATGCACGATCCGTTTTCCGGGGTTCCGCCCGACAGGACCGCCTGACACGATGGAAAGCATATGCTGCAAAACACAAAACCCGCGCCGGTTTCGCCAGCGCGGGTTTCATAATGAATTTACGAAAGACGTGCGAAGCGGCGTTAGTTAACGGCTGCTTCGAACTCGTTCTTCGTACCGGCGTCCTTGAGGTATTCCAGAGCCTTCTTCGAGGCGGCGACGAGCGCGCCGAAAGCTTCCGTCTCATGGATTGCCATGTCGGACAGAACCTTGCGGTCGACTTCGATGCCAGCCTTGGTCAGGCCGTCGATGAAGCGGCCATAGGTCAGGCCGTGTTCGCGGACGGCAGCGTTGATACGCTGGATCCAGAGAGCGCGGAAATTGCGCTTGTTAACCTTGCGGTCGCGATAAGCGTACTGCTTGGAACGATCGACAGCGGCCTTGGCGGTCCGGATGGTGTTCTTGCGGCGGCCGTAGAATCCACGAGCCTGCTTCAGAACCTTCTTATGCTTGGCGTGCGAGGTTACGCCTCTTTTTACGCGTGCCATTTCATGATCTCCTTAGTCTATAGCGTTACGAATAGTCTTAGAGACCGTTCGGCAAGTAATTCTTGATAACCTTACGACCATCCGGTTCTGCGAGAACCATGGTACCGCGGGCATCGCGAATGAACTTGTTGCTACGCTTGATCATGCCGTGGCGCTTGCCAGCAGCGGCTGCCTTGACCTTGCCGGTCGCGGTGATCTTGAACCGCTTCTTGGCAGAGGACTTCGTCTTCATCTTGGGCATTTTGCTACTCCTTCGATGCTTCCTGGCGCGCTTTGTTAAAAAGCCCTTCCCACAGATCCGGCTGGGCCGGGCTGCGACAAGGTGCCGGAGCGTTTGTTGTTGAACGGTGGATACGGTGATGAACCATCCCACCAGCATTCTGAACTGCCACGGCATGCCCTGCCGGTCAGTTCGGACGCGCGCTTATAACCGCAGTTGCCTTAGAGTGCAACGGGCGAGACGCGTGAATCTTTGCAGATCGATGACAGGCATCAACCCCAGGGCATAAAAAGGAAAAAGCCGCCCAATGGACGGCTCCGACCTCTAAACTCTGCCCGCGCCTTACTTTGGCGCAAGCACCATCATCATCTGGCGGCCTTCGAGCTTGGGCTCGGCTTCGACCTTGGCGATCTCAACCGTGTCTTCCTTGACCTGCTGGAGAAGCTTCATGCCGAGTTCCTGGTGGGCCATTTCACGGCCACGGAACTTCAAGGTCACTTTCACTTTGTCGCCTTCTTCGAAGAAACGGCCAATCGCCTTCATCTTCACCTCATAGTCATGGGTGTCGATGTTCGGGCGCATCTTGATTTCTTTGACTTCGACGATCTTCTGCTTCTTGCGTGCCTCGGCCGCCTTCTTCTGGTTTGCGTATTTCAGCTTGCCCAGATCGAGAATCTTGCACACAGGCGCTTCAGCATTGGGGGAAATCTCAACGAGATCGAGACCGGCCTCCTCTGCCATTCTCAACGCCTCGTCGGTCGGGACGACGCCCAAATTCTGGCCGTCAGCAGCAATAAGCTGAACTTTGGAAACGCGAATTTCCCTGTTGGAACGCGGCCCATCCTTCACGGGCGCATCAGTTTTAAAGGGTCTGCGAATGGTCGTATTCTCCACGAATTGTTACGGATAGCTGCAGCTTCTCGCTCCCGTCGGCGCAACTGACGGAAATGTCGTAAAAGCTGTGTTGAAGTCAATAGCATGGCGCCAGGAAAAAAGCACCTCCCGCGCGTCATTACTATGCCGCGCAGTCTCAAGATGCGCAAAGGACACAGTAATAAGCTCGGATAGCACAGGATGCCTGCAAAGATCGAGAGAATTTTTGGGGCCACATGCGCGCGAATCTGCTTTAAGGAGCGGAAAATTCCGGGAGTTTCTTGATGTCCGAAGCACTAGCCAGCCTTGAGCCGACCTTCCTTTCCGTTGGCGCCGGCGACGATCAGCGGCAGATCGCCATACAGCAACGCGCAGCCCGGAAGGGCGCGAAGGGTGCCACCTTCGTCTGGCTCTCCGGCTATCGCTCCGACATGAGCGGCACCAAGGCGCTGGAACTCGATGCGCTCGCCGAACGGCTCGGGCTCGGCTGCATCCGCTTCGACTATTCGGGCCATGGCCGCTCCGGCGGCAAGTTCACCGACGGGACGATCTCGCGCTGGCTGGAAGAGGCGCTCGCCGTCATCGACCACACCAAGCCGAAGCGCATCGTCCTTGTTGGCTCATCGATGGGCGGCTGGATCGCGCTCAGGCTGATCCAGGAGTTGCGCAAGCAAAAGAAGGCGCCCGTCATCCACGGCCTGGTGCTGATCGCCCCCGCCCCGGATTTCACCATCGATCTCATCGAGCCGAACCTTTCCGACACCGAGCGCAGATCGCTGGCCGAGCGCGGCTATTTCAAGGAGCCTTCGGAGTATAGTTCCGAGCCGAATATCTTCACGCGCGCCCTCATCGAGGACGGCCGTACCAATCGCGTTCTGACCGGCATCGTCGAGACCGGTTGCCCGGTCCATATCCTGCAAGGCATGCAGGACGAGGATGTGCCCTTCGCCCATTCCTTAAAACTGGTCGAGCACCTGCCGGCCGACGACGTGGTGTTAACACTTGTGCGCGACGGCGATCATCGCCTGTCCCGGCCGCAGGATATCGAGCGCATGCTGGTCGCAGTAGAGACCCTGGCGCTGAATAATCTTCCATAAAAACAGATAGATAGAGATGATCAAAATCGGCGAGCAGCCCGCTCGCCGAGCCGGATTCGCGCGACATCTCGATAATCACAAGAAGCATTCAATTGTGGCAACTATCCCTTTGATTGTGCTGAAATTAACCATATGGCCGGGTTCCGCCGTTAACACTTAAGTAACGATTGACTTTACGCACCCCCCTACATTAACAATTTGTTAACAAATGCAGGGACGATACAAGGATAGTGGGCGTGCGTATTAAGGGCGTATTCGTTGCCTTTGCGGCTATAGTTGCCATGTCGTCGTCGGCCATGCCGGCCCCGCAGAAGACCGCGTCGATGGCTATCGGCAACGTCACCTCCCAGCCTATCGGTCACTATGAATTTTGCGAGCGCCACACCGACGAGTGCGGCCCGACCCGCAACACCGGCCCGGTCGACCTCAACGCCGACACCTGGGCGCTGGTCAATCAGGTGAACCTGCGCGTCAACAAGACCATCACGCCTGCCACTGACATGGAAGTCTACGGCCAGGAAGAATATTGGGAATATCCGAAGACCGCAGGTGACTGCGAGGATTTCGCTCTCCTGAAGCGCAAGCTTCTCATGCAGAAGGGCGTTTCCGCCGCCAACCTCCTGATGACCGTCGTTCGCAAGCCGGATGGCGAAGGCCATGCCGTGCTGACGCTGCGCACCAAGCAGGGCGACTACATTCTCGACAATCTCGAGGATGAGGTGAAGGTCTGGTACAAGACCCCCTATTCCTACCTGAAGCGCCAGGCGAGCTTCAATGCAGGCCGCTGGGTCACCATCGAGAACGGCACCGACGTTCTGGTCGGCTCGGTCAAATAAGGCCCGCGAAAACCAAACCCATATAAAAAGGGCCGGCACTTCTGCCGGCCCTTTGCTTTTCCAATCGCGCTTGCCGTCCGGCCTCAGGCATTTCCGATCAATATGCCCGCCGCCAGCACCAGCGAACCACCGACGACGACCTGGAAGGCGGCGCGCAGGAACGGCGTCTCCATATATTTGTTCTGGATGAAGGCGATCACCCAGAGCTCGAAGAAGACGACGATGGCGGCGATGACGGTTGCCATCCAGAAATGCGGAATGAGATAGGGCAACGCGTGGCCGAGGCCGCCGAGCGCCGTCATGATGCCGCAGGCAAGGCCGCGCTTGATCGGCGAACCGCGGCCGGAAATCTTGCCGTCGTCATGGGCAGCTTCCGTAAAGCCCATGGAAATGCCGGCGCCGACGGAAGCCGACAGGCCGACGAGGAAGGTTTGCCATGTGTTTTGCGTCGCAAAGGCGGCCGCGAAGATCGGCGCCAGCGTCGAGACGGAGCCATCCATCAGCCCGGCAAGGCCCGGCTGCACATAGGTCAGCACGAACTGGCGGTGGGCGCTGGCGTCTTCTTCCTGCTTGACCGATTGCGGCGTGTGCTTGTCGCCCAGCATGCGGGCGACTTCCTCGTGCCCCTGCTCCGCAAGAGCGAGATCGCCCAGAAGCTGGCGCGTCGATGCATCCGAGACCTGCTTGGCCGCCTCGACATAGAAATTATAGGCCTGCTGCTCCATCGCTTCCGCCTCCTGGCGAATAGCGTCGAGCGACAGGTTCTTGCGCAGCCAATCCGGCTTGCGATCGTAGAAACCGCTGACATGCTCGCGCCGGATCAGCGGGATGCGCTCGCCGAAACGCCGGCGGTGCATGTCGATCAGCGTCTTGCGATGGGTGTCCTCGACCTCGGCCATATCCTCGAACACCTTGGCGGAGTCGGGATACTGGGCTCTTAGGGTATCGGCATATGCAAGAAAGATGCGCGCATCGTCCTCTTCAGCAGCAATGGCGACGGCGAGAATTTCCTGTTCGGACAAAGAGGCAAAGGAACGCTTCGGCGAGCGGAAGAAACCGAGCAACATCAAAATCTCCATCTTTAGAATTATTCTAATTCTAAAGTGGCTGAGTGCATGGGTCAAGCGCAAAGGCATGATCCCGAAGCAGGAGATGCCGTTTTAAGGCGAGCTGACAGCGAAACGGGCGTGGTGACTTTGCCAGATTATTGCGACGGCAGCATGAGACACTTGGTTGCGCAGGGAAATGGCGTACATAGGAGCCGACACAAGCCCAGTGCCGCAGAAAAAACTTGCGTGCGACGGGGCCAGGAGCATGACATGGACAATGACCTACAGGGCCGTGCCGCCCATCTGGCCGGCATCCGCGAAAGGGCGGAGGCCGAGATGACGCGCATCGGCATCGACGCGGCCTTCATCGACCGGCTGGTCGATACGTTCTACGGCCGCATCCAAACGCATCCCCGGCTCGGCCCGGTCTTCGACGGCCGCCTGGCCGGGCGCTGGCCGGACCATATGGACAAGATGAAACGCTTCTGGTCCTCCGTCGCCTTCAAGAATGGCGCCTATGGCGGCAAGCCGGTACAGGCCCATCTCGGCGTCCAGGGCATCGCGCCCGATCTGTTTCCAGAATGGCTGGTGCTGTTTTCCCAGACGCTCGACGATATAGCCCCGACGGACGAAGCCAAGGTCTGGTTCATGGCAACGGCCGAGCGCATCGCCAAGAGCCTGACCTTGTCGCTGTTCTACAATCCGGCGGTGGATGATCCGGCGAAGAAGCCGTAAACCTCAGGCTCTCGCAGCAAAGACCGTCGCGCCGATGCTGGCGGCGACGACAAGTCCCGTACCGAACATCTGCGAGGGGGTCAGCGGCTGCGTCAGGATGACGAAGCCGGCGACAGCACCGATCGCCGGTTCCAGGCTCATGAGAATGCCGAAGGAGGATGTCGGCATGCGCCGCAGCGCCACCATTTCCAGCGCATAAGGCAGAAGCGGCACGAGCAGTGCCAAACCCGCCATTTCAATGAAACCATAGCCGGTCAAATGCGGAACGGCGGAGGCAAAGCCGAAGGGTGTCGCGACGATGGCGGCGATGATCAGCGACATCGAGAGACCCTCGAAGCCGCTAAAAACGCTGCCGACCTTCTTCGTCAGCAGGATATAGCAGGCCCAGCCGGTGCCCGCGCCACAGGCAAATAATATGCCCGAGAGATTGCCGACCCACCCCTCGCCATCATAGGCGAGCAGGAGCACGCCGATAGCGGCAATCAGCGGCCAGGCAAGCTGGCGGCTTAAACCAAAGCCGAGAGTTGCCACCAGCAGTGGCCCGAGGAAATCGATGGCAACGGCGAGGCCCAAGGGGATGCGCTCGATCGCCGAGAAGAAGGACAGCGTCATCAGCGCCGACACGGTACCGAGTGTCAGCGCACCGAGCCACTGCGCGCGGCTGTAGCGCATGACCTTCGGCCGGACGATGATCGCCAGAACGACCGCAGCGAAAGACAAGCGGAGCCATGTCGCCCCGGCCGGTCCGTAGGTGGCAATGGCGGAGGACGACAGCGCCGCGCCGAACTGGATGCAGCACATCGACAGCAGGCACATGAGGACGCCAGCACCAACACCACCCGAAGACGCCGGCACATCGGGATGCGGCATCAGCACCGCGCCACCATCCGTGCCGCTCTCGATCATCTTCTGGTCCATGGTCGCTCCCGTCCTGCGCGGCTTGTAGACGGCAAGCGATGGAGGCGCAAATTCAAACTTTTCATCGGTTGGATCAGTCGCCCTGATAGGAGCGTATCAGGCTTCCAGGCCCTTCAACACATTGGCGACATTCAGGCCAATCTCCGGCACGCCATAGCCGCCCTCCATGCAGGTGAGAACCGGCAGGCCGGCGCCGGCGACAAGCTTGCCGATGCGGATGAAATCCTCCGAGGTCAGCTTGAAAAAGGAGATCGGATCGCGTTCGAAAGTGTCGACGCCGAGCGACAGCACGATCGCTTCCGCGCCAAACGCCTTGATGCGGGTGAGTGCATCAACAAGCGCTTCCGACCAGACAGTCCAGGACGTGCCGCGCAGCATCGGATAATTGCGGTTGGCACCCAGCCCTTCGCCTTCGCCCTCCTCATCAGCATGGCCGAGGAAATAGGGAAAGGCGTGGATGGGGTCGCCATGTAGCGAAGCGGTAAAGACGTCGCCGCGCTGATAAAAGATGTCCTGCGTGCCGTTGCCATGATGGAAGTCGACGTCGAGCACGGCCACCTTCTTCGCGCCGTGATCGCGCAGGCGCTGCGCCGCGACGGCGGCATTATTGATGAAGCAATAGCCGCCGAAGAGATCAAAGCCGGCGTGATGACCGGGCGGGCGGCAGAGCGCGAAGGCGAAGCGATTGCCGGCATGCAGCCAATCGGCACCCGTCAGGGCACAGCGCATCGAGGCGATCGCCGCCTCATAAGAGCCCTTGCTGATTGAGGTATCGGCGGCATTGGCATAATGACCGATCATGCCGACGATGTTTTCCGGCACGCGCTGGCTGGTGCGGCGCACCGGAAAGGAGTTGGCGATCGCCTCGCCCTTGTAACCGGCCGCGACCCAACGCTCCCAGACCGTGCCCAAAAAATCGAGATAGGCGGGATCATGCACCTTGCGCGCCGTCTCCAGCCCATGTGCCTCGGGCGCCACGACATCGACAAAATCCGCTTCCTTCACCGCCGCCAGAATCCATTCGGCGCGGAACGGCGCTTCGAAGGGCGTCACCAGCTGGCCGTCATGCAGCTCGGTCTTGGCGTCCCTCAGCTTGTGATCTTCCGAATAAATGACACGCATGATCGGCCCCCTCGCCTGCGAAGTTTACTGGATAGCCCCAAGGCTTACATGGATCGCAGTCAGGAAAAAAGAGCGGCCTGCGCCCTTGAACGCGACGGGAAACGACGGCACCTTCCTCCTGCCTTTGCGTCAATTGGGAGAGTCGCGCAGCATGAAAGTCCTGATGGTCGATGTCGACGGCGTACTGGTTCATGGCAGGCCCAGTGATGGCCTGCACCTTTTCACCGATCTGGAACGCGATCTCGGCCTTAGTCGCGAGCTGATCCAGAGGGAATTCTTCCAGACCCACTGGGGCAACATCGTCACAGGCCGTGAGGACCTGGAACCCCGGCTCGCCAGCGTCTTGTCGAAGATCGCACCCGGACTTAGCGCCACAGCATTGATCGACTATTGGTTCGAAAACGATTCCCGGCTGGATCGGGCGCTTCTTGCCGATCTCGCCGCTTTGCGGGCAACGGGCATCCCGATGTTCCTGGCGACCAATCAGGAACATCGGCGCGCGGCGTATCTGATGGAGAATCTCGGGCTCTCCTCCCATTTCGACGGGATTTTCTATTCCGCCATGCTCGGATACCAGAAACCGGCTCCGGAATTCTTCCGGCTGGCAACGGAGCGCGTCGGCATCGACGCCAGCGAAATCGCCTTCATCGACGATTATCCCGCCAACATAGAAGCAGCGCGGCAATTCGGCTGGAAGGCGATGCATTGGGCGCCAGGCGCGAGATTGGAAGACGCCCTTGCCGCGTTTTCACGCTGAAACTTACACAACGATCCGCTTGTAGAAGAGCGTCGTGTCGCAGAACCCGCCCTGCGGCCACAGGGCATAATCGGGGATGACGCCGGCGCGCTCCCAGCCGAGGCGGGGATAGATGGCTTCGGCGTCGCTGCCGGTTGCCGTGTCGAGCACCAGCAGGGTTTTGCCGTGCTTGGCCGCCTCGCGCTCCGCTGCCTCCATCAGCAGGCGGGCAAGGCCCTTGCCGCGAGCGGACCGATGCACCAGCAATTTCTTCAGATCGCCGCGATGCGGTTGGTTCGGCATCTGCGCCGCGCCGATCTGCACGGTGCCGACCACCTTGCCCTCGATGACGGCGACGAGCAGCAGGGTCGCACCAGCCTCGACACTGTCGGCCACCCCCCGCCAATAGGGCGCGGCATCATCAGGCCCATAGGGCTGCATGAAGCCGACGGAAGCACCGCCATTGACGCAATCGGCAAGCACCTCGCAGAGTTCGGCGGAAACAGTGCGAGCTTCTGAAGCAGAGAGAAGACGGATATCGGGCATGAAATTATCCTTGGATTATGACCTGGGGCGATCAAGGACGACGCAATAGCGCGCCGGCTCGTCGCCGGGATTGTGGAAGACGTGACCATCGCCGATGCCCATGAACAGGCAGTCGCCGGGCATGAGGCGATGCACGGCCTCGCCGACCGTAATTTCCATTTCGCCTTCGAACAGCCAGACATGCTGGCTCATGCCCCGGCTGGCGGCATTCGGCGGAAAGCTGACGCGGGCGCCGGCGGGAAAGGTGACCTCGACGAGATCGACGGGTGATTGCGTGCCGGCCGGCGAGACCGCGCGGCGGACATATCCCGTTTCCGGGTCGCGCCAGATCGGCTGGGCGTCGCTCCGGGCCAGAGGCGAAACGTCCTCTTCCTCCTCGGCGAAAAAGCTCGAGAGCGACAGGCCGAGTGCGGCGCACAGCCGAGCAAGCAGCGAAGCCGTCGGGCTCGCCTCAGCGCGCTCGATGCGCGAGATCATCGCCCGGCTGACGGCAGAGGCATTTGCCAGCTCGTCCAGGGTCATTCCGCGGGCGATGCGCAACTGCTTGATGCGCGCGCCAATCGCGATTTCCAGATCGTCATCCATCATCAGCACATCACTTGCATCGAATTTCTACTATAAGAGAAATACATGATCCAATGATGGAATCAAGCCGGATTATGCCACCGATTGTGACGGCAACCCCAAATGCCTGCGGCCATGCGGATATCCCTAACAAAACCCTGCTTTTCCGCTTTGCGGCGCGGGGCGGCGCTGCTATATGGCGCGCATGAGCACCAATTCCACCACTCCGCTTTCGCACATCCGCAACTTCTCCATCGTGGCCCATATCGACCACGGCAAATCGACGCTGGCCGATCGTCTGATCCAGACGACGGGCGGCCTTGCTGAACGCGAGATGTCCGAACAGGTGCTGGACAATATGGAGATCGAGCGCGAGCGCGGCATCACCATCAAGGCCCAGACCGTGCGTCTGCACTACAAGGCCAACAATGGCGAGACCTATATCCTCAACCTGATCGACACGCCCGGCCACGTCGACTTCGCCTATGAAGTCTCGCGCTCGCTATCGGCCTGCGAAGGTTCGCTGCTGGTGGTCGACGCCAGCCAAGGCGTGGAAGCGCAGACGCTCGCCAACGTCTATCAGGCGATCGACAACAACCACGAGATCGTCACCGTCCTCAACAAGATCGACCTGCCTGCCGCCGAACCCGACCGCATCAAGGACCAGATCGAAGAGGTCATCGGCATCGACGCCTCCGAGGCCGTGCTGATTTCGGCCAAGACCGGTCTCGGCATCCCCGATGTTCTCGAAGCCATCGTGCATAAGCTGCCGGCGCCGAAGAGCCCCGGTGGCGAAAAGGCACCGCTGAAGGCGCTGCTGGTCGACAGCTGGTACGACACCTATCTCGGCGTCATGGTTCTCGTTCGCATCATCGACGGCGTCATGACCAAGGGCCAGACCATCCGCATGATGGGCACGGACGTGAAGTACCAGGTCGAGCGCGTCGGTGTTCTCACGCCGAAAATGCTCACCGTCGAAAGCCTCGGCCCCGGCGAGATCGGCTTCATTACCGCCTCGATCAAGGAAGTGGCCGACACCCGCGTCGGCGACACCATCACCGAGGACAAGCGCCCGACCGCCCAGGCACTGCCGGGCTTCAAGCCGGCTCAGCCGGTCGTCTTCTGCGGCCTGTTCCCGGTCGATGCCGCCGATTTCGAGGATCTGCGCTCGGCCATGGGCAAGCTGCGCCTCAACGACGCCAGCTTCTCCTTCGAAATGGAATCATCCGCCGCTCTCGGCTTCGGCTTCCGCTGCGGCTTCCTCGGCCTGCTGCATCTGGAAATCATCCAGGAGCGCCTGGAACGCGAATTCAATCTCGACCTGATCGCGACGGCTCCCTCGGTCGTCTATCAGCTGACCATGACCGACGGCACCGAGATCGAGCTGCACAACCCGGCCGACATGCCCGATGTCGTCAAGATCGCCGAATTCCGCGAACCATGGATCAAGGCGACGATCCTGACGCCGGACGAATATCTCGGCTCGATCCTGAAGCTCTGCCAGGACCGGCGCGGCGTCCAGACCGAGCTGACCTATGTCGGCAACCGTGCGATGATCACCTACGACCTGCCGCTCAACGAAGTCGTCTTCGATTTCTACGACCGGCTGAAGTCGATCTCCAAGGGCTACGCTTCCTTCGACTATAATCTCACGGATTACCGCGACAGTGATCTCGTCAAGATGTCGATCCTCGTCAATGCCGAGCCGGTCGACGCGCTGTCCATGCTGGTCCACCGCTCGGCGGCGGAAAAGCGCGGCCGCGTCATGTGCGAGAAGCTGAAGGACCTGATCCCGCAGCACATGTTCCAGATCCCGATTCAGGCCGCCATCGGCGGGCGCATCATCGCCCGCGAGACGGTGAAGGCGCTGCGCAAGGACGTGACCGCCAAGTGCTATGGCGGCGACGCCTCGCGCAAGCGCAAGCTGCTGGACAAGCAGAAGGAAGGCAAGAAGCGCATGCGGCAGTTCGGCAAGGTCGAAATCCCGCAGGAAGCGTTTATTGCAGCGCTGAAGATGGGGGATGAGTGAGGCTCGCCTCACCCCTGCCCCATATACTCCTTCGTCAGCACCTCGAAATCCTCCATCGCCGGCAGTGCCGCATAGCTATGCTTAGCCGGAGTCGCAGCCCAGGGAAGCTTTTCGCTTGTCCAGGTCTCGACGAAAGGCGTGAACCAGCTGGCGTCGTCGAGCATGGTCGGGCGCAGATTGACGAACCAGTCGAGCCCCTCCAAGCGGGTGAACATCCAACTCATGCAGCTTGGGCAGAAATAATGCTTCAGCTTTTCGTCGCGCATCCCGCCGATGACGGGCTCGCCTTGCGTGACTTCGAAACCGTCGCTCGGAATGGCGATGCTGAGCGAATAGGCGCTGGAGGACATGCGCTGGCAGCCGGTGCAATGGCAGGCCATGGCGAGCAGCGGCCTGGCGCTGACCTTCAGCCGCACCTGCCCGCAACGGCATCCGCCTTCCCAGGGTAATTCTGGCTGGGTCATAGGTTGGTCTCCTCCGGTTCTTGATCCTCGTTTCGCTAAGATCTGATGCCGGGCAGCCTAGTGTCGAGCCGACGCCTCCCGGCGCGGCCGCTTAATATCAACTCCGGCAGCTTCCGTTCGTCAGAGCGCTACCTCCTCGCGCTGCTCCACCGCTACGCCAATCATCCTCACCCAGGCCCGCGCGATCACCAGCCCGGCCGTCTCGGCCGCCGCCGCATGCTGCGCAGCGATCTCGGGAAAGCGCTCCTGCCAGCCAGGCTCGATGCGTTCGATCGTCTCCTTGAAATCCTTCCGCCAACCTTCGACCACATCGGCATTGGCCTCGAAATGGAACTGCGTGCCGTAGGTGGCACGGCCGATGCGGTAAGCCTGGTTGCGGGCGATATCGTTGGTGGCAAGCCGCACGGCGCAGGCGGGCAGCGTGAACGTGTCGGAATGCCATTCGAAGATGGTGAATTCGTCGCCGACACTCGCTAGAAGCGGATCAGCCTTGCCCTCCTCGGTGACGCCGACCGTCTTCCAGCCGAATTCGCGGGCGGCACCGATGAGATTTTCGGCCTCATAGGCGCGCGCCAGGATCTGGCTGCCGAGGCAGATGCCGAGCACGGCCTTGTCGGCCTCCTCAAACCGGCGCATCAGCTGCGCCAGCTCCGGCAGATAGGGATGCGTCTCGTCATCGCGGGCATTCTGTTCGCCGCCGAGTACGACGAGCGCATCATGCGACGTCACATCCTGTGGAAGCCTCTCGCCGTCCCATGCCCGGAACCATTCAAGCTCCGCCCCTACCTCCTTCAGCGCCATGCCAAGGGCGCCAATCGGCGTGTTCTTCATATTCTCAATGATTGCGACCCGCATTCCCGAGATTCCCGAAAATTGCCCCTGGCGAAGATGACCATGAGCGGATCGATGGCGCAAGAGCGGGGTGCTTGCGGCCGGCCGAAGCTGCGCCTAAATGTCAGGAGACAACAAGGAAGCCGACGATGAGCGACAAGCCGCGGATCACCATTCTCTATTGCACCCAATGCAACTGGCTGCTGCGGTCCGGCTGGATGGCGCAGGAGCTGCTGCAGACGTTCACCGACAGCCTGGGCGAAGTGGCGCTACTGCCAGGCACCGGCGGCGTCTTCGAAATCCGTATCGACGGCGAATTGCTGTGGGAGCGCAAGCGCGACGGCGGCTTTCCGGGACCGAAGGAGCTGAAGCAGCGGGTGCGCGATGTCATCGATCCCGATCGCGATCTCGGCCATACGGACCGCGCATCGCTGGAGAGCTGACAGATATTTTGGAGGAGGCGCAGCCCGGATAGGCGCGCCTCCGTCTCGTTATTTGTCTTTCTTGCCGAAGCCCATCGGGGTTCCAGCCTGTTTGACGGCAAAGCCCGGCTGCGGCTTTGGAGCTTCGGCTGTCTTGTCCTTCTTGGGTTTTCGCGTTTCGCGATTTCCTCTTACTTGACCCTTTGCCATTTCAGGCTCCTTGTTTGGATCGCGACCACATGGAAGCGATGACATCTTACGGACCGCCTAAGTCGCGCCAAAAGCAAGCGATTTATTTTCGCTTTCATCTGCAGACGTCGGCAAAAGACGCGAACCGGCGTTGAAATCGCCGGCCGGCCAAGCTCGATCATTGATAGGGCGAGCGGCAGGCCTGAAAACCATTGTGGAGCGTGGTGTAGAGGTTCGTCCCCGGATTATAGGTCCGATAGCGGTCGGCACACCACACCCGATGGCGGGTGCTATTATCGACAGGCGCACGATAATTGGTCTTCGGTGGGACATAGTTGTTGCGCGGAGGGATGACGATCCCGGGATTGTCATAACGATTCCTGCCGCCGAGAGCCGGCGGCGGATTGGGGATTGGCTGGCCGGGGCGGCGATACCATTGCTGCCGCCCGAAACCGAAACAGCCGCGATAGTCGCAAAGGACAGATCCATTAGCGCGGGGCGGGATGACGATCGTCGGGTTTTTCGAGGCCGCATGGCTGACATCCAGGGGTGACAACAAGGCGAGGCCAAGAGCGCAACCATAGGCGATTTTGGCGAAAACAGTCATGACGGGCTCCCGTACTGTCGATCTCGGCGACGCAACGTCGCCTCTTCAACGGCTCGTCTTTGTATTTGGGTTCTCGCCCCGGACAAAACCAGTGCCGCGATGGCAGGCATTTGGCCATCATCGATCAGTTGATCCTTTTCCCGGCATGTTTCATAAGAAGCGCAAAGATTACGAGGAGATTGCGCGTGAGCAGCTTGAAATTCGGCACCAGCGGCCTTCGCGGCCTGTCAGTGGATCTCGTGGGACGGGCGTCGGCTCTCTATGCCACAGCCTTTGCCCGCCATCTGCTGAAAAGCGGCCAGGCACAGCCCGGCGATCTCATCCTTGTCGGTCGGGATTTCCGCGATTCCAGCCCATCGATCTCGGCCACTTGCATTGGCGCGCTGAAGCGTGCCGGCTTCACGCCGGTCGATTGCGGCACGCTGCCGACGCCGGCGCTGGCGCTTTACGGGCTGGAGCTCAAGGCCGCGTCGCTGATGATCACCGGCTCGCATATTCCGGCCGACCGCAACGGCATCAAATTCTATCGCCCGGACGGCGAAATCGACAAGCAGGACGAACTGGCGATCAGTGCGGAAGCCGCGGCGATCGGCGACGCGAACCTGGACGAGACACCCGGAACCGGCGAAGATCGCTCGGCGCAGACCGAAGCACTCTACTTCGAACGCAATATCGCCCTCCTGCCCGCCGACAGCCTCAAGGGCCTTACGATCGGCGTCTATCAGCACAGCACGGTGGCGCGCGACCTGCTTGGTCTGGTGCTTGCGCATTATGGCGCGCGCGTCGTGCCGCTCGGCCGCTCCGAAAGCTTCATTCCCGTCGATACCGAAGCGGTCTCTGCTGAAACCATCCGCCTGCTGAAGGGCTGGGCGCCGGAGCACGGGCTGGATGCGATCGTCTCGGCCGATGGCGATGGCGACCGGCCGCTTCTGGCGGATGAGACCGGCGAGCCTCTGCGCGGCGACCTGCTTGGCCTTATCGCCGCAAACTTCCTCGGCGCGGAGGTGGTGGTGACGCCGGTCACCTCCAATTCCGGCATCGAGGCCGCGGGCACCTATTCGGTCACCCGCACCCGCGTCGGCTCGCCCTACGTCATCGCCGGCATGGACGAGGCGCTGGCGGCCGGCAAGACCAATGTCATGGGCTTCGAGGCGAATGGCGGCACGCTGACGGCCAGCCGCTTCATCATCGAAGGCGAGCCGGTACAGCCCCTGCCGACACGCGACGGCTTCCTTCCGATCCTTGCGACGCTGTACGCCGCCGCGCTCGCCGGACAGCCGCTCTCGGCCGTTGCCGGCGGCTACCGTCTGCCCTTCGCCGCTGCCGACCGGCTGGAGAATTTTCCGGTCGAAACCAGCGCCGCTTTGATGGCCTATCTACGCGCCTCGGATGCGAATCTCGCAAGCTTCCTGGCGCCGGTCTCAGGTGTTGCGTCGAAGAGCGATATCGACGGACTGCGGGTGACGCTCTCCGATGGCCGCATCATTCATTTCCGGCCCTCCGGAAATGCCCCGGAAATGCGCTGCTATGTCGAAGCAGCGGGAGAAAACGAAGCAAAGGCCTTGCTGGAACAGGGACTTGGCCTCATCCGCGCCTGGGCGAAAGCCCGGGCATAGGCCGGGCTTCAACCGCTTTTTTCCAGTTTGACACGAAAACTTCAAAAACCCTGTTGACACCGGAGAGCCACCCCCTTACATGCGTGTCCGTCGCCCAGATGGCGGAATTGGTAGACGCGCCAGCTTCAGGTGCTGGTACCCGAAAGGGTGTGGAGGTTCGAGTCCTCTTCTGGGCACCATTCCATTTTTCCAACGTTGATTTCGTTGGTTCTTTCATCGATTTTTGTCAGATAAGTTCCCCCTCGGGGGCCAGACGGATGTCGATGATATTTCCCCGAACGGCTTCGATATAACTTTCCCCGCCAGCCGCTAGGTTTGCGGGCGCGAAATTGCCCAGGCAGCTGCGCCATCCATCGATGCAAGGACGTCCATCGGCCTCCGCATCCCCCATCAGCCATTCCATGTCTGGCACATCATTCCTATGGCCGTTGGCGCCGGTGGCGCCCCCGTGCCGCGAATTGCCCATCCGTGACGCTATTCATATAGACAGGCCAAGGTCGCAAAAACATAGTTGCGCGTGACATCTATACGCCTCTTCCTCGCGCTGGCCTTACCGATGTAAGAAATCGGCCTCACAGCGCAGGAAAGTTTATTTAAAACAAAATCTTAGGACGGATTAGATGGAGACATGGCTCCTGCTGTCGAACTGCCAAACGTTTGGGCTTGCGAATTCCCTGAATTTGCTCAATCCGAAGTTTCATATCGAGGCGGTTGATGTCTATGCGTTCCAGCATGGTATCGAAAAATACCGGGCAACCTTGCCCGACTATTTCAGGGTGATCATCCATCCGTATTTCCAGACCATGGATTTCGATTTCACGGCCGCGCGCAATCTCGACATCATTCCCTCGATAGAGTTCGACGCTTATCACCCCGACGTCTGCTATGCTTTTTCGGAAAGCGGCGGCCCGCTCGATGGGCCGATGAGCGCGTATCACTCAATGATCGTATTGGCCGCTTATGAGGCCGGATTGTCCGCAGAAGCGACCCGCAAACTATTTCGGCGGGATGTGTTTGAACGATGCGGCTTCCTGACGCGCTGGGAAGAAGAGCGTACGGATCTTATCAACAATTTCGCGCAGCATGGGCTGGATATCTCATCCGCGTTCCGGAACTGGTCTCGCGGCGATTCCTTCATGTATTCGGTGAACCATCCGAAGATTCATTGCGTCTATGATATTGCGCGCGCCTTCATGAAGCGCCTCGGCGTTCAGACGTTCGAAGGTGGCATCGTGCCAATGGACAATCTTCTCAAGGGGCCGTGCTATCCGGTCTATCCGGAAATTGCCGAAACATTCGGCGCGCGGGGATCCTACTTCTTCAAGATGCACAATGATTATCGTCTCATCTCGCTGGAGACATTCATCGATCTCAGCTTCGCCAGCTATTCGCGCTTTCCCACTGGCACGCTCCATATCGAGAAATCGGTTCGTGGCCGATATGCGCAGGTGAAGGCCGTAATCGCCGAGGCGGTCGGATAACGGCACCCGTCTGCCCGCTTGCTTCCTTGGGATCGCCTCAACGGCGATCCCAAGGATAAAATCCGATATCAGCCCTTGCGGTTATGCCCCTTGCCCGTGGCCGGCGCGCAAAGCAACACTTTGCAGCTCGGGTCGTCCGACGTCGGCACCGACACCTTCGTCGGGATGCCGCGGTTCACGCAGGCCGCCGAGTTCGACACATAGCGATCATAGACCGTCAGGTTGCTGACGGTGCTGGAGGGATGCTGCAGCACGACCTCACCTTCCTGGGCGACCTTGTCGTGTACGGCCGCGCAACTCATGGCCTGGGTATCATAGCGCGATATCGCCATCGCGCTCGAGGCGCACAGCCCAAATGCCGCAACCAGTATAATCTTCTTCATGGGGGATTCCTCTTCTCAGTCATAGACTTCGCTATCAGAAGCACCCTATTATTATGTACCCCATATCATTTTTGTGACAGTATCGCGCGCTGCCCACAATGTCGCAGGCAGCGTCACGCTTTCGGAAGTCGTTCTTACAGGCTTGGGCTGAGTGGCACGATGGCCGCAAACCGCTGCCAGTCCTTGCCCGCCCTAGGCGTCCAGGCAGCTTCGGCGATGGCCGGAAGGCGCGGGAAGACCAGACGGTTGAAATAGGCGCGAGAGAGGAAGTTTTCCTGCCAGATGCAGGCCTGCACGCCCTTCAGCCGATCCTTCAGCTCATCCGGAAAATCGCCCTCGGCCTCATAGGCATAGGTATGCGCCGGCGGCACGGTGCCGGCCCAGCTCGCACCCGGCTCCTGCCAAGCTTCCGCCTGCACCATGTCGAGATAGTAGGCCTGGCCCGGCGTCATCACCACATCATAACCTTCGCGCGCTAGCTCGATGCCGACCTCGGGCTTCTCCCAGGCCATCAGCAGCGTGCCTTCCGTGCCGACGCCGCCGCCATGGGCAACTTCGTTCCAGCCGGAGAGCTTGCGGCCGCGCTCGGTCAGCATCGTCTTCACCCGCTTCAGGAAGTAGGATTGCAGCGCGAAGGTGCCCGAGATGCCCTCCTGCTCCATCAGCTTGCGCGCCATTGGCGAGGCGAGCCAGGAACCGTTGGCCACCTCGTCGCCGCCGATATGAAGGTATTCGGAAGGGAATAGCTCGACCATTTCGTCGAAGACCTTGCCGAGGAATTCATAGGTCAGCTCTATCGCCGGGTTGAGGGCATTGTTGGGGTAGCCCTGAACGGAATGATAGCTTTCCGGCGCCTCCTGCCCATCGGTCAGATCCGGCAAGGCGACAAGGGTGGCTGCGTTGTGGCCGGGAATATCGATTTCCGGTACGACCTCGATGCCGAGCGCCAGAGCGTGCGCGACGATCTCCCTGATATCATCCTGCGAATAGAAGCCGCCGACGGGTTCGGCGCCATTGCCGAGCTGCGGCAGCAGAGGCTCGTCCGGGCCGCGCAGCACGCCGGTCGAGGTCAGCGCCGGATAGGCCTTGATCTCCAGCCGCCAGGCCTCGTCGTCGGTCAGATGCCAATGGAAGATATTGAGCTTCAGCCAGGCGAGGATATCGATCAGCCGCTTCACATCATCCTTGGGCGTGAATTGCCTGGAGACATCGAGATGGCAGCCGCGCCAGCCATAGCGGGGCTGGTCGGAAATTGTGCCGGTGACCGGGAAGCGGAACTTGCCCGGTTCGCGCCGCGCGCCGTCCAGAAGCTGCGCCAGCGTCGTCAGGCCATAGAGACGACCGGCCTCGGCGGAATAGGCAAGCACGATCTCGGTGGACGAGAAAGCGAGCTCATAGGCCTCCTTGGCAAGGGCCGCCCGTTCGACGAAGCGCAGGGGCCGCCCCTGTGGCACAGAGATGAGGCTGAACGGGGTGTGATTGACGGGAAACAGGCGCTGGAAGAGCGCCTGCGCCGTCGCAACCGCTTTCAGGCTGGCGCCATCCGTTCCCTTGGCGGGGTAGAGCGCGACCGGAAAGTCTTCGCCCGGCTTGACGTCAATCGCCGCCGGCCAGGGCTGGATGGCGAAGGGCAGGTCGAGCTTGCCTTCCGGCAGCAGCACCGGCGGCGGCTCGCTGACACGGCCTTCGAGCAGGAGGTCGGAGATGGAGACATCGACATGGCTGCCGTCGGCAAGCGTCAGATAGGCGGACTTGGCGCCATCAGTGCAGTGCTTCGCGACGCGGTGCAAACCGCTGACGCTGAAGGTCCAGCTGTCGCCGGGCGCAACGGACAGGCCGGCAGGCGGGGCGAATTCGTGGAAATTGGCGTTGCGGCGCAGGAAAACGGCATTGTCGCACGCCTTGGTATCGATGACGCGCGTCAGCGACGTATAGACGATGCTAAACCCCGTGAGCGGCGCATCCGACAGATTGATCAGCGTGAAGGTCAGGCGGCCGTTCGGACCGCCTTCGGGAGACCAGGTGTGTTCGAGATGATAGGAAGCTGGCTGCATGTCTGTTCCCTTTTATAACAACAAGCGTTCAATAATGGTCGGACTGTGAGAATGTATGGGCAAGCTCCGCCTGCCCGGCTGTCAGGCCGCAATCGACCGGCAGGCAGACGCCGGTGATGGACGCAGCGAGCGGACTTGCCAGGAAACCCACGGCGTTGGCGACATCGGCGGGATCAACGACACGCTGTAGCGGATACCAGCGGCGCGCCTCCTCGAAGACATTCGGATTGGCACTGGCACGCGCCTCCCAGGCCTGTGTTCGTACCGTGCCTGGGGCCACGGCATTGGCGCGAATGCCGAACTTGCCGTATTCGACCGCGACCAGCCGGGTGAAATGCAGAAGCCCGGCCTTGGCGGCGCTATAGGCGGGGTGGCCGAAGACGGCCATGCCGTTGACCGAGGCGATGTTGATCAGCGACCCCTTCGATGCCTTCAGCATGTCCTCGGCGGCGCGGAAGCAGAGGAAGGCCGCCTCCAGATTAAGCGCATTGTCAGCGCGCCAGATCTCCGGCGTCGTATCGTGCAGGCTGACCGCACGTGCCGCTCCCGCATTGTTGACCAGCGTCCTGACCACGCCCAGCCCGGCCGCGACCTTCGCCATGTTGACAGTATCGGCCTCGCTGGTGACGTCGACCTTCACGGCAACGAAGCGTTCCGCCGGCCCAAGCTCGCGAGCGGCAGCTTCAGCGGCGGCGGGGTCGATATCGGCAAGCAGGACGATATCGTGGTCATCCGCCAGGCGCCTCGCGATGGCGCGGCCGATATCGCCGGCGGCTCCGGTGACGATGGCGACGGATCTGCTCATGTGGCTCTTCCTCTTTAGTAGGGTTTAGTCGCCGAGGAGCTGGCGGTCGTCGCCGTCCCGATGGGCAACGAGTTGCTGCTTGATGCGGCGCAAGGTCACCGTCGCCTGCGGCTGGATGCGGTAGGCGACCAGGCTGGCGAGAATATCCACGACCGCGAGATAGGCGATGCGCGTCGACGTCGGCCGATAGATATTGTCGCCTTCCGGCAGATCGACGGGCACGGTGATGTCGGCTGCAAGCGCCACCGGGCTCTGGCTCTGCGTCAGCGCGATCGTCGGCACCTTCGCTTCGCGCGCCAGCGTGAAGGCGCGTACCAGCTCGGCATTGCGGCCGGAGAAGGACGAGCCGATCAGCACGTCCGCCGGCTTGGCGGCGGCGGCCATCATCAGCTGCATGCTGTGATCGGAGCTGGCGGTGACGCGAAGGCCGAGGCGGAAAAGCCGGTTCTGCAATTCGCTGGCGATCATCGAGGAATTGCCGCCGGAGCCGAAGGCATAGATCATCTCGGCGCCGGCCAGCCGGTTCGCCGCCTGCTCGATGGCCGGGATATCCAGTCCGCGATGCAGCAGGAAGAGGGCATTCTGCGCCTTGGTGATGATGTCCTGGGCGACATCAGCCGGTGCGATGCTCTTCGGCTCGGGCCGGATATAGCGCATGCCGACATAGGCGGTGCGGGCGAGCTGGACCTTGAAATCGGAAAAGCTGTCGCAGCCGAGCCGACGGCAGAAGCGGGTGACGGTCGGCGGCGAGACATCCGCCTTGCCGGCGAGCTCGATGATGGAGGCATTGACCGCGAATTCGAAGTCGTTGAGGACGATATCGGCGATGCGGTTTTCCGATTGCGAAAGCCGCGCCCTCTCCTCCTGCATGGTCGTGAAAATATCCATCGGCCCCTCCCCTGTCGTGGCGTCTATCAAGCGTCCGGCGTCTTATAGGCGACGCAATCGATCTCCACCTTGCAATCCACCATCATCGACGCCTGCACGCAGGCACGCGCCGGCGGATGAGCGCCGAAATAGTCCTGATAGATCTTGTTGAAGCTCCAGAAATCGCGCGGATCGTCCAACCAGACGCCGACGCGCACGACATGCTCCAGGCCGTAGCCGGCCTCCTGAAGGATGGCGATGACATTGCCGATCGTCTTGTGGGTCTGGGCGATGATACCGCCATCGATGATCTCGCCATTTTCCATGGCGACCTGGCCGGAGACATGCAACCAGCCATTGGCCTCGACAGCACGCGCGAAGGGCAACGGCTTACCACCGGCACCCGTCTGGCCGGAGCCATAACGCTTGATGGGCATTTTCCATTCCTGCAAATTATTTTCTTGATACGTTGACAAGTGACCATAGAAAGCGGAATTTGGCCAGTGAAAATCGTAATTTATGAAAAGAATTTAAATACGGCTGGCCCAATGCGCGATCCTTTCCAAAATCCCTTCCCTACCGACGATACCGCTCGCCATGCAATCTGGGAGATGCTTGTGCCGCGCGACATCGACGCTTTTCTCGCCGCCGACTGGTCGCTGGTGGCGCATGATTTCGTCGAGGACGGCTTTATCGGCATAGACGGCCGCCGCGAGATCAGCCCGGACAAATGGCGCCTCGCCTTTCCGACACTTAGCGCCTATCGCGACGAATGGCTGCGCCAAGCGCAGGACTTCGCGAGCCAGTCTTTCGCCGAGGACCCCCGCACTGCCATTTTCACCACCACGACGCTCGAAGATATCGAGATCGAAGGCGAGACGGCGCTGGTGCGCAAGAAATTCGACGGCAGCCTGAAGAAGGCCGATGGCGGCGTCGATGTGCTGAAATGGCAGACACTCTATTACTGCCGCCTGCATGAGGGCCGCTGGAAGATCTCGGGCTTCACCGGTTACCTGCCGAATCCGATGGAATAGAGGCGACAGCGTTGCGCATTTTTACTGCGGTGCTCGCGACCGAAACGAACACCTTTTCTCCGATCTGTGTCGACCGGCGCGCCTTTGAGGCTTCTCTCTATGCGCCGCCGGGCACGCATCCGGAAACGCCGACGCTTTGCTCCGCGCCGATCACGGTCGGCCGCAGGGTCGCCGCCGAAAAGGGCTGGGAACTGATCGAGGGCACCGCCGCCTGGGCTGATCCGGCCGGTCTGGTAAACCGCCGGACCTATGAGGATCTACGTGACGAAATCCTCGACCAGCTTCGCGCCGCCCTGCCGGTCGACGGTGTCGTGCTCGGCCTGCACGGCGCGATGGTCGCCGATGGCTATGAGGACACCGAAGGTGATTTCCTCACCCGCGTCCGTGAAATCGTCGGGCCGGATATCCTGCTCTGCGCCGAGCTCGACCCGCACAGCCATCTGACGAAAAAACGCCTCGCGGCGGTGGATTTCCTCGTCTATTTCAAGGAATTCCCGCATACGGACTTCGTCGATCGCGCCGAGGATCTCTGGCGCATCGCTGTCGACACGCTGGAAGGCCGCGTGAAGCCCGTCATGTCCGTCTTCGATTGCCGGATGATCGATGTCTTTCCGACCTCGCGCGAGCCGATGCGCTCCTTCGTCGACAAGATCATGGCCATGGAAGAGGCCGACAAGGATATCCTGTCTATCTCCGTCATCCACGGCTTCATGGCCGGCGACGTCCCTGAAATGGGTACGAAGCTGCTGGTCGTCACCGATAACAAGCCGGATAAGGGCTCCGCTCTCGCCCGCGACCTCGGCCTCGAACTCTTTTCCAAGCGCGGCACTTTCATCATGCCGCAGATCGACGAGAAGCAGGCGGTGTCGGAGGCTATGGCCGCGACTTCGTGGCCGGTCGTCATCGCCGATCTCTGGGATAATCCCGGTGGCGGCACGGCGGGCGACGCCACCGTTGTCCTTCAGGAATTGCTCCACCGAGGTGCCCGCGACACGGCGATCGGCACGATCTGGGACCCGATGGCAGTGCAGATCTGCATGGCCGCCGGCGAAGGCGCGGAGATCCCGTTGCGCTTCGGCGCGAAATCGGCGCCGGGCACCGGCAATCCCATCGACGGCATCGTCAAGATCATGCGCCTTGTCGCCAATGCCGAGATGCGCTTCGGTGAAAGCTTCGCGCCCTTCGGCGACGCGGCCCATATCGAACTCGACGGCATCGATATCATCCTCAATTCGACGCGGGCACAAAGCTTCGATCCCACGCTTTTCTCGGTGATGGGCATCGACCCCACGCAGAAGAAGATATTGGTGATCAAGTCGACCAACCATTTCTATGCCTCCTTTTCCAAGATCGCTTCGGAAATCCTTTACTGCTCGGCCGGAACACCCTATCCGAACAATCCGGCGCGCACGCCCTATCGCCGCGCGCCAAAGGACATCTGGCCGATGGTTGCCGATCCGCACGCGGCAAAAGAGGGAATTGCCTGACATGGCACATGATATCGTCTCGGAAATCAGCCCCAAGCCGGGCGATCGTATCGAGGACATTTCGACGCCGCGCCCGATCATCGACGAGGACCGCATGGCGGGCAATATCGCTCGTGTACAGTCCTACATGGACGCGCATGGACTGAACTTCCGGCCGCATATCAAGACCCACAAGATCCCCGCGCTGGCGAGCGCCCAGGTGGCGGCAGGCGCCAAGGGGATCAATTGCCAGAAGATCACCGAGGCCGAAGTCTTCGCCGATGCCGGCTTCGAAGATATCCTCATCACCTACAACATCATCGGGGCTGAAAAGCTTGCCCGTCTGTCGGCGCTCAACGACCGCATCGCCGCGCTGAAAGTCGTGGCCGACAGCAACTACACCGTCGATGGGCTCTCGGCATGGTTCGCGACCCGCAAGCCACTGACCGTGCTGGTGGAATGCGATACGGGTGGCGGGCGCTGCGGCGTGCAAACGCCGGAGGCGGCCGCAACTCTCGCCAGACATATTGCCGGCATGCCCGGCCTCGTCTTCGGCGGACTGATGAACTATCCGAAGCCGAACAGCGCCGCTGACACTCAGACCTTTCTGGCCGAGACCATCTCGCTTCTGAAGCGCAACGGCATCGAATGCCCAATCGTCAGCAATGGCGGCTCGCCGAGCCTTTTCGACGCCCATCTGGTGCCTGCTGCCACCGAGCACCGCGCCGGCACCTATATCTACAATGACCGCTCCATGGTGCGCGCCGGCCATTGCCGCGAGGAGGATTGCGCCATGCATATCCTCGCGACCGTCGTCTCGCGCCCGACGCCGGACCGCGCCGTCATCGATGCCGGCTCGAAGGCACTGACCTCCGATCTCCTCGGTTTTTCAGACCACGGCGTCGTCGTCGGCTATCCCGAGGCCGTCATCACCGGTCTCTCGGAAGAGCATGGGGTCATCGATCTTTCGAAATGCACCGGCCCTCGCCCCGAGATCGGCGACAAGGTCCGCATCATTCCCAACCACACCTGCGTGGTGTCCAACCTGTTCGACAGCATGGTCTTCCACCGCGACGGCATCGTCACCCGCGTCGAGGACGTCGCGGCGCGTGGGCTGGTCTGGTAAGGGGTTTCTCTAGGAGAGTCTCACCCGCCCTCGCCCTTCGAGGGTCGCTTGCGCTCCCGCCTCAGTGTGAGGGCTGAGCTTTTGCGCCGAACAGGGCAGCCAGCTCCATCCTCATGGTGAGGTGCCCGGTCGCCAGAGCGTTGGCGATGGCGGGGCCTCGAACCACGAGGGTGGCCCCTGATTTACCGTTTGCGCGTCAAGGGGCAACCGGGCTCAACAGCCCCATATCGATATCGGTCAATTCGACACGACGTTCGAAAGCCACGCCGTCTTCATCGAAAAGATGGCAATCGGCGGCGCGGATGCCGGTCTTGAGCGGTACCTCCGGGCGGATGGCGATGCTGCCGGACAGCGTGGCGCAGAAATTCTCGCCGCTATCCGCTTCCAGCGCCGCATAGGCGACCGTCTGCGCGCCGAGACGTTCGATCACGGACGGCATGATCGTCAGGGAGATGTCGCCGTCGCCAAGCTGTATGTGCTCCGGCCGGATGCCGAGCGTCAGCTCCTTGCCGACCACGCCGTCGCGCGGCGCGACCGGCAGCAGTGCCGTCTGGCCCTTGTAATCGACCTCGACGCCCGCTTCGCTGACGCCTCTGCAAATAACGGGCAGAAAGTTCATCTTGGGATTGCCGATGAAACCGGCGACGAATTTATTTGCCGGCTTATGATATAGCTCCAGCGGCTCGCCGGTCTGGGCGATTTCGCCCGCATTGAGGACGACGATCCGATCCGCCATGGTCATCGCCTCGACCTGATCGTGGGTGACGTAGATCATCGTTGCCTGCAATTGGCGGTGCAGCTTGGCAAGCTCGATACGCATATCGGCGCGCAGCGCCGCATCCAGGTTCGACAGCGGCTCGTCAAACAGGAAAATCTTTGGCTCGCGGACGATCGCCCGGCCGATGGCAACGCGCTGGCGCTGGCCACCCGACAGCATGCCCGGCTTCTGCTGCAGGCGCTGGTCGAGATGCAGGATGCGGGCGGCGTGCTCGACGCGAGCCTTGAGCTTGTCTTCCGGCATCTTTTCGACGCGCAGCGGAAAGGCGATATTCTCGAACACCGTCATATGCGGATAAAGCGCATAAGACTGGAACACCATGGCGATGCCGCGCTTGACCGGCGGCAAGTCATTGACGCGCTGGCCGTTGATCATGATGTCGCCGCTGGTGACATCGTCGAGACCGGCGATCATCCGCAGCAGGGTCGACTTGCCGCAGCCGGACGGGCCAACGAAGACGATGAACTCGCCATCCGTCACATCGAGCTCGACGCCCTTGATGACCTCGAAATGACCGTAAAATTTCTTGACCTGATTAAGGTGAAGCTGTCCCAAACTCTGTCTCCGCACGGCGCCGCCATAGGGCGGGCAGGGCTCGAAAGGCCGCGCGCAATGCGCGCGGCCCGACGATCTGCAAGGTTTACTTATACTGCTCGAGATCAGCCGCCGCCTTCTTCAAGGCAGCCGCCGGCTCGGCCTTACCGGTGACAACCGACTGGACCATCTCGATCATCACGTTCTGGAAGCCCTTATAGTCCTTGAACAAGGGCTCGGGACCACCGTAGCTGATGCCGTCGATGAACGGCTTCCAGAAGGGGTCCTTCTTCTCGAACTCGTCGACCTGCGGAGATGGACGTAGCGGCGTGAGGCCGGCGCCGCCCTGTAGCTCATACTCGCCCTGCGGACCGGGAGAGGTGATGAACTTGGCGAATTCGATCGCCTTGTCCTCGACGCCCGAGCCCTTGAAGACGGCAAGGCTGTCGGTGATGAGCAACGTCCCATGGCCCTTGGCCGCTGGGCCGAGCGGCAGCGGCGCAACGCCCCAGTTGATCTTCGTTTCCTTCAGGCGATAGGCAGCGCCCGAGCCCGCCTGGAGCATACCGACCTTGCCATCCAGGAAGATCGCGCGCATTTCGTTCTGCTCGTAAGCAGTCGCTCCCTCGACGGAGTAAGGCGTGATATCCTTATAGGCCTGCAGGGCGGCCAGCACTTCCGGGCTGTCGAGCACGATCTTGTCGCCGTCGATCACCTTGCCGTTGTTGCTGTAAACCCAGTGAAGGAACTGGTGCATGGTGTTGTCGAAGGTCTTGGCCGACAGGCCGTAGCCGGGGATACCGGTCTTCTCCTTGATCGTCTTGGCGTCGGCGATTTCCTCAGCCCAGGTGGTCGGCGGCTTTTCCGGATCGAGACCTGCCTGCTTGAAGATGTCCTTGTTCCAGTAGAGCGCCTTGGTCGAGAAGGCGATTGGTACGCCCCACTGCTGCCCATCGAAGGTCACGGTGCCGACAATACCCGGATAGTAGGTCTTCTGCTCCGCATCCGTCATCGGGACCGGGACGATAAGATCGTTCTCGGCAAACTGCTTGAGCGTGCGCGAACCGACATAGGCCATGGCGACCGGCGTGCCGGCTGCGGCAAGCGTCGTCGCCTTATCCTGGCACTGCTCCCAGCCGACGACTTCCGGCTTGACCGCCCAGCCCGGATTCTTGTCTTCCCACTGCTTGATATATTTCACATGGATCGGATCGATGCTGTCGCCGCAATAGATCCAGCTGATCTCCTTGTCGGCGGCCTGAACGGTCACAGCGCCAAGCGCAGTGGAGCCGAGCAAAGCAAGGGCGAACAGCCCTGTTTTGATATGGATTGTCATGTTTAAGCTCCCCTTTTTCTAGTGGTTATTGTCTAGCTTATTGCTTTACCGCGCCGGCGGTCAGACCGCTGACGAGATAGCGTTGCAGGAAGAAGATCACGACCAGCGCCGGCGCGATGCCGACAAAGCTTGCAGCCATGAGTTCGTTCCAGACGACCTCCTGCCGGCCGAAATAGGCGAACAAGCCTACCGGCAGCGGCATGTATTCGGTCTTCGAATTGAAAGTGAGCGCATAGATGAACTGCTGCGCATAGGCCTCGATGAAGGAGGAAATCGCCACCACAACGATGCCCGGCATGGCGATCGGCAGGATGACGCGACGCAGCGTATAGAACTGGCTCGCACCGTCGACATAGGCGGCCTCATCGAGCTCCCGGGGGATGCGCCGCATATAGGTGTGCAGCAGCCAGATTCCGGTTGGGATGATGAAGGCCACGCCCGGCACGATCATGGCGAAATAGGTGTTGAGCACACCGAAGGAACGCATAAGCCGGAACAGCGGGATCAGGAGGACGGCGCCCGAGAACATCTTGACGGCAAGAAAAGCGCCAAGCAGCAGGCCGGCGCCCCTGAACTCGAAGCGAGCGAAGGCATAGGCCGCCGGCACTGCGAGCACCAGCACGATAATGGTGATCGTGCCGGATATCAGGAAGGAGTTGAAAATATACCAGCCGAAGCCCGGCACGCTGGTCCACATCGTCCGGTAGGCCTCGAACGACCCGTTTTCGGGAATGAAGCGGTAAGGTGACGAAAAAAGCTGGCTCAGCGGCTTCAGCGACACCAGAAACCCTTCGACGAAAGGCGCCAGAACGAAGGTGAGAAACAGCAGGATTCCGGCATAGATGCCGACGAGCTCATACCATCTGTAGCGGTTGATCATCATCGGCTGGCTCATCGCTTGGCTCCTGCTGAAAAGCGGCTGGTCAGGCGGAAATAGGCGAGGCAGAAGAGCGACAGGAAGATGCAGATCAGGACTGCGCGGGCCGAGCCTTCCCCATATTTGTACGACCCGATCGCCGTGCGATAGGTGTCGATGATCATCGTCGTCGTCTCGCCATTCGGGCCGCCGCGTGTCAAGATCCAGATGATGTCGAAGGAATTGAAGGTCGAGATCAGCGACAGCATCGACATGGTGACCATCGAGGGCACCATCAGCGGCAGTGTGATACGGCGAAGACGATAGAAGCGGCCGGCGCCATCCGTCCAGGCGGCTTCATGCAGATCCTGCGGGATCGCCTGCATAGCCGCCAGCATGTACAGCGTCACCATCGGCACGCCGATCCAGACGTCCGTGATGATCGTTGCCCAGAAGGCCGTGCTACCATAGGCAAGAAAGGCTACCGGGCTGTCGACGAGGCCAAAGCGCTGCAGCAGGCCGGAAATCATGCCGAACTGGCCGTTGTACATCCAGCCCCACATGAAGATGCCGATGGCCATCGGCACGACCCAGGGCGGCATGGTCAACACCCGGAACAGCGCCCGGCCGGGAACCGCCGCGTTCAAAAGCATTGCGCCACAAGTGCCGATAATCATCTTGATCGACACCGAAAAGAAGGTCCAGATGAAGGTCCGGACGATTACCGAGGCGAAGGTGTCATTGAAGATCTTCGCATAATTTTCAAAGCCGACCCAGTTCGTCAGCTTCTTCAGTGAAGCATCGGTGAAGGACAGGATGACGGTGTCGACCAGCGGATAGGCAACGATGACGAGAACGTAGAGGACAGCCGGAAGAAGCAGGAGCCAGGCGAAGATGACCGTGCTGCGTTGAACACCCATCTTGCGCCCCTCTCTATGCAGCTCGAGAATGCAGCGCTTCGTCGAACCTGTCCCAGATCGGGCGCAGGTCCACCACCGTCTTCTTCATGCGCGCCTCGTCCATGGACAGCGCCAGAATACCGGCTTCCAGCGCGTTCAGGGTCGAGACCGGCAGATGCAGGCCGGACCTCACATGCGCCATGATATCGGCGGCCATCTGCTCGTCGGCACCGTAATGCTGGGAAAGCGTCGTCCGGGTCGCGTATGTCTTCTCGATCACCTTGTTGCCGGTGAGCATTTCGTGAACATTGAAGTAGCCGCGGATGAAATCGCCCTCGGCCATGCCGCGCGAGCCCATGATGGCAAAGCGACGGAACTGGTCCGGCACGTTGATATTGGTATGGAAATTCATGCCGACGCCGTTGGCGTATTCGACGATCGCCACCTGATAGTCGATGATGTCGCCGTCGCTGTCGAAGACCTTGTCCGACCCCATCCAGCCGCTGGGCTTGCGATGGAACATTTCCAGGTCGTTGATCCCTTCCTTGGCGGGATCGTTTTCCGGGATGAAGCTCTTTCGTCCGCCGAAACTCGCGACGCGCTCAGGCCGCGCTCCGATCACGCCATTATAGAGGTCGAGGTCGTGACAGCACTTTTCCAGCATGAAACTGCCGGAATAATGCTCGTAGCGGCGCCAGTCGCGCATGAAAAAGGCGCCATGATAGGGCTCGATATGCTCGGACGCCTCGATCGAAACGACGTTGCCAAGCTTTCCTTCGGCCTGCGCGGCCAGAAGGTCGCGATACATCGGCGCATAGCGCAGCACGAGGCCGACAGTCAGCTGCTCATGACCGAATTTCGCCATCAGGCGCGCAAGCTCGATGCTCTGCTCGATGGTGGTGACAACCGGCTTTTCGGAAAAAATTTTCAGACCGGCTTCAAGGCCGATACGAATGTGATCGAGATGCATATGGTTCGGCGAGCCGATCATCAGCAAATCGAGCTTTTCGTTGGCAATCAGCTCCTGGGGAGTGGCATAGGCCTTGCCGGCCGAAATGCCATTTTCGACCAAGCCGGGCAGGCCTGCCGGCGCCGGATCGACATAGCCCGCGATTTCGAAATTCTCGTCGATCGCCTTGAAAACATAGCCCAGATATCCCAGACGGAATCCGAGTCCGATAATTCCCACTCGCATACTCGTATCGTTCCCACGACGTAATTTATTTTCGTCAACTTGGGACAAATTTTCGCATTCGTCAACGAGCTTCGATAAAATACTGGAAAAGATGAAATTTATTTTCAGATTGACGCATGAACCTGCGTAGGCGATAGGCGGTCGATTGCGTCAGATTTGATGCTTCTGCCGATTATTTTGGCACACCGAAAGGGATTATCTGCCCGGGCCGTTGTATTGCCAATATTGATAATTAGGCTTGCTGGTGCTCTCGGAGATGACGCCGTTCTGCTCGCAGACGTAACCGAGACGCGGCAGGCCCCGCCAGAAAATGCCATCGTGGAAATCGCGGACGCGCACGGTGGTCGTGCGGCATTGGAATTTTTCGTCCGCAGCCATTTTCGGCGCGATCACCCCGGGCAGATTCTTATAGGGATAGACGGGACGGACATAGGGCTTGGGAAGCAGCGGATTATCGGCAAGCGCCGCAACCGGCATGGCGTTTGCCAGGAGCAAAGCAGCAATGACGATTTTCGATCTGGTCCACATGGCGTCCTACAATCCTTCCGCATGCGCGAGCGCGACGATGGCCGCGTCGTCCAACCCAAATATAATATCGCTCACGCAGCGCGCCAACAGCCGACCCCGGAAAATCGGCCTCGGAAACACATACGTGAACGACAGAGCTGTTCACGGTAAATTACGGCGATGAGAATGCTTTTACCTCAACATGGGCAATTGCCGTACAATCCGAGTTTGAGAAAAGTAAGAAGCTTGTTATATATTAGCAGGGGTGTCGCTATAGTTTATCATTGTCAAGATTTCTACTTGTGGGAGTAAAGGTGATTCTCGAACAGGCCAATCGGATCATCGAAGACACGCAAGCACCCGGCGCAGGCAGTCTGGCACCACAGGTCTGCATCTATGTCATCAATCTCGATCGCTCTCGCGAGCGCTGGGAAAGACTGTGTGGGCAGGCCGCTCGATATGGCCTGAATGTCATTCGGGTCGCCGCGATTGACGGAGCCACGATTCCGGAAGGCGACCGCATCGATTTCCAGCAGCAGCAATTCGTCTATCACAACGGACGCAAGCTGCTGGCCGGGGAATACGGCTGCTATCGCAGCCATCTGCTCGCCCTTCAGCAATTCATCGACAGCGGCGACAAGATAGCGATCATCATGGAGGATGATGTCGAGCTCAACGAAAGGCTGATCCCGCGTGCGCTGTCGGCCATGAACAGCGTTTGCGGCGCGCGCCTGGTGAAGCTCGTCAATCACCGACTGGTCGGCTTCAAGCCGCTATCGGAAACCACGGAAAACGATGTCGTCGGCCGCTGCATGCATGGGCCACAGGGGTCGGCTGCATGCTATATCGTCAACCGGTCCGCGGCAAAGAAGCTGCTGATCACGTTGAAGCCGATGCTTCTGCCCTATGACATCGCGCTCGAACGCGGTTGGTCGACCGGGGTCGAAACTTTTTCCACCCTTGAAAATATTGCGGACTTCAGCCCGCATCGCTCGGATACGACGATCGGCAAGCGCGTGCACTACCGTGCCGTAAAGCGGCATTTCCTGCTACGGGCAACAGCCTACTGGTTCCGCGCCTGCGATCAGCTTCATCGTTGGCGCTATACAGTCAAAGCCAAGCCCCAACCGGCTCGGGAGAATACCGAGACCTAAGGCAAGAGCCGTACGACGTTGTCGAAACTCGGCTCGTCGAGGGGCAGATCCATCTCACGCTCGCGGAAGACGAGATCGATCACGTCACCGCTCGGCGCATAGCCGGACACCAAACTCTGCAGCAAGCCCCTCGCCAGCGGCACGTCGTTTTCATCAAGCGCCGCCTGAAGCGCGGCCAGCTTCTTTGACAGTTCCGGCCAGGGCAGGAAATCTTCCTTGGCCCGCATGATGCGCGGATGGCTCGTCGATTGTGGATTGTCGCCGATCAGCAGCTCTTCATAGAGTTTCTCACCCGGCCTCAGCCCGGTGATCTCCAGTTCGATATCGCCGTCCGGCTCATCCTCGTCCTTGACCGTCAGGCCGGACAATTCCACCATGCGGCGCGCGAGATCGGCGATACGCACCGGCTCGCCCATGTCGAGCAAGAAGACGTCGCCGCCGCCGGACATGGCACCAGCCTGGATGACAAGCTGCGACGCCTCGGGGATGGTCATGAAATAGCGGGTGATATCGGGATGCGTCAGCGTGATCGGACCGCCGTCGCGGATCTGCTGGCGGAAGAGCGGCACGACGGAGCCGGAGGAACCGAGTACGTTGCCGAAGCGGACCATCGCGAAATTGGTGCCGTCGGCACCGGGCTTGCGGTCCGCATCCATCGCCTGCAGCACCATCTCCGCCAGTCGCTTGCTGGCGCCCATGATATTGGTCGGGCGCACGGCCTTGTCGGTGCTGATCAGCACGAAGTCCTCGACACCACAGTCGCGCGCCACTTCGGCGGTGGTCAGCGTTCCCAGTACATTGTTGCGGATGCCCTCGACGGGATTGTATTCGACGAGCGGCACATGCTTATAGGCGGCGGCATGATACACGGTCTTCGGCCGCCAGGCCTCCATGATCTGCCTCAGTCTCCGGTCGTCGCGAATGGAGGCCAGGAAGGGGATGATGCGGATCTCGCTGTTTCCAGACGTCGCCGCCGCTTTTTCCAGCTCACCATGAATGGCATAAAGCCCAAATTCGTTCTGCTCCACCAGCAACAGGCAGGAAGGGCCGTTCTTCAGGATCTGGCGGCAGAGTTCGCTGCCGATCGAACCGCCCGCGCCGGTCACCATGACCACCTTGCCGCGGATATTCTTGTCGATCAGGGCGCGATCGGGCGCGATCACATTGCGGCCGAGCAGGTCTTCGATATCGAGTTCGCGGAGATCGGAGACGGCGACGCGTCCCTGGGCGAGCGCCGTCAGGTCCGGCATGGTACGCACGGTAACGCGGGCCTTGCGCATGCTTTCCAGAATTTCGTTGCGGCGCTGCCGCGACGCATTCGGCAGCGCAAGCAGCACGCCCTTGATATCGCCGGAAACCACCAGCGCCGGGAGATCGGTCGGATCATAGATCGGCAGGCCACCCATGATGC
Organism: Rhizobium sp. AP16; assembly: GCF_000281735.1. Lineage (NCBI taxonomy): Bacteria > Pseudomonadati > Pseudomonadota > Alphaproteobacteria > Hyphomicrobiales > Rhizobiaceae > Rhizobium > Rhizobium sp. AP16. The sequence continues at coordinate 40,328 of NZ_AJVM01000018.1, forward strand.
TGCCATGCAGGTTGCGATCGTCATCGAGGTAACCGACGACATTCAGCTCGGCACTGTTGGCAAGGGCGCCGGAAAGCTGGCGGCCGGAGGCGCCGGCGCCGTAGATCAGCACCTTGGCCAGCTGATTGCGGTTCAAGAGCCGCTGATAGGCATTGCCGAGCCAATATCGCGTCCACATGCGCGACAGGCCGATGGCGATAAGCAGCAGGAGCGGCTGTAGAATGCCGACAGTGCGCGGCACGCCCGGCACGCTGATCGCCGTAAAAATGGTCATGAAGGCGAGCGCATAGATCGCCACCGCCTTGACCACGGTCATGAAGGCCGACATGCCGGCATAGCGGAAAATAGCGCGATAGAGGCCAAGGACAATAAAGATCGGGATGGCGACGAGCAGGGAAACGATCGCGGGCAGCCATTCCACGCCCTCCAGGATCACCCAGTCATCCAGACGGAGACAATAGGCAAACCAGACCGTCAGCACGCACAGGCTGGCATCGACAAGCAGCGCCAGCGCGCGCTTGGTCGAGCGCGGCAGCGCCAGGAACGGCAGGACAAGCTTATCCGCGGGCACCATCGGTCAATTTCCCCAGGCGCCGGTCGACGGACCAGCATACCGCTTCTCTCGCATAAATTGCACCATCATGTATTGCACGACACAGCCTGATTGTCTTTATGCTTTCATTAGCAAAATGCAAAAATTCTCTGCGTCCATTCACTTTTAGAACAGCGCGCACGCAATTGCATCCCTGATCTTGAAGCGGACATCTATCGTAAAAGATGGCGACAATATTACTTTCCGAGATATCCGCGGATTACCGGATGCCGAAACAGGCCAACGAGGACGGCAAAGGCCATACCGAGCCCCATGCCGAACAAGGCGCCGGCAATCAATCCGGCCACCATCATCACCTTCCGGCTCGGCCCATCCGCCGTCAACGGCGGCTCGGCTTCGGAAATGACCCGGATATTGCTCTGCGACAGATCCCGGGCGTCACTTGTCTGGCCAGACCGCTTCAGAACCGCCTGGTACGCGTCACGAGCGGCTGCAGCCTTGCGCTCGAGTTCGTTGAGACCGACCAGCTTGCCTGATGTATTGACCTGCGATGCCTTTTGCACCGCCAACTCCTTGGCGATATCCTGCTCGGCCTTCTGCGCCTGATCGTAGTCGGCGCGGGCAGACGTCGTCTGCCGCTGCAACTCGCTGCGGATCTCGGTCGCGAGACTATCGAGCGAGGATTTGGCGGCAAGCAGGCGTGGATGACGGGCACCGAGCTGGCTTTGCAGACTGCCGACATTGGCGGCAAGCACGGCATATTGCTGGCGCAGGCTGCTGAGCGGCGTCGATGCGGCCGTTGCCGTTGCCGAAGGGCCGTTGGAGACGACGTCCGTGAAGCTCAGCCTGTCGGCGGCATCGGCGCGCGCCTTCGCCTCGATCGTCTTTTGCTGCGCCACCACCAGCATGTCGTTGAGCGCAGTCAGGCGCTTGTCGGACATCAGGTTGCCGCCGACGGCGACCATGTCGTTGTCGGCCCTATAGGCCTCGGCCGCCTTTTCGGCGGCTCGCACCTGCTCGCGCAGATCCTCGAGCCTGCCGTCCAGCGCGGTATTGCTGGTCTGATAGCTGTTCGCCGCCGCCTTGCCTTCCTCCTCGACGAAGGAGGCGACAAGCTGGTTGGCGATCGCAGCCGATTTTTGCGCATCGCGCGTCGTCACCTTCAGCGACACGACATAGGTGCTGGCCTCGCGAGCAATCTGCACGGCCTTCGCCAGCACCGTTACCGCCATGTATTTTGCAGCGTCGCCACTGGCGCCACCGTTAAATTGCGGATTTTGGTCAAGCTTCAGCGCATCGACCACCCGGCCAAGCACCTTGCCGGAGGACAGGATCTGCGTCTGGCTGTCGATCATCGTCAGGATCAGTTCCGGCGCAATCGGCGGGGACTGGGACGAATCGACGCCGCCGGTTTGACGAGGATCGAAATAGAGGCTGGTCTCAGCCGTGAATTTCTGCGGCAACATCGGAATGGCGGCCGCACCCAGCACAGCCCCAGCCACGGCAAGCGCCAGAACCAGGCGCTTTTTCGCCCAGATCGAACGGACGGCGGAGCGCAGGTCGAGAAGCGGTGCGTCGGCAACAGGCGCTGGCGAAACTACCTGTGGCGCAACGACAACCGGCTCGGCAGCCGGGATTGCCCCTGCCACCGTCGGCCGGACCTCCGGCGGCAAAGCGGCTTCAGTCTTGGGCTCGATCGCAATCGGCGGTTCCGGATGCGCCGGGATTGCCGGCTTTACAGTATCGACCGACTGCTCGGCGGCAACGGGTTGGACCTCATGGACGAAATCCCGCGGCCGCACCACGGGACCGCGCAGGCGCAAGCCTTCGCCCTGCCCTTCGGACGGCTCGTTGCTGCGCCAACTCGGAAAGTGGCTCGATCGCTTGTTTCGTTCCAATGAACTCATACCAGACTTCCAGGGACCCGCTCGCGCGGATCCCGCGCAGCAGATGCCAGGAGTTTAGAAATGTTTGGCTAACGGACCATTAAGGACATTCCCAGGAAGTCCCCCCGCAAACGTCGGTAAGGCTCCGTGGAGCCCCTGTCTTCATCAATATTCAACCGGACAGCCCCTATGAAGCGGGCTTACAGGCGACGGAAAAACGGGAGCTTGCAATGGCCGGATCGATGACGAGACTGCTGCGCCGGTCGCTTGCGGCTACCGTTATGCTCGCCTTCGTCGCTGAGGCAGACCCTAGCCTTGCTGCGTCGCAGCTCTGTTATCGAGGCATCAATCTCTCCGGCGCCGAATATGGCGAGCGTGGCGGCGTGCTCGGCACCAATTACATCTACCCTTCCGAAGACACGGTGCGCTATTTCGCGGGCAAGGGGATGAACGTGGTGCGCCTGCCCTTTCGCTGGGAGCGGCTGCAGCCCGTATTGAACCAGCCGCTCGACGGAAAGGAGCTGCAAAACCTCAAGGATGCCGTCGATCTCATTCAAAAGCATGGCATGGCCGTCATCCTCGATCCGCACAATTACGGCTACTACGACAAGATCCAGCTCCCGCAGATGCCGGCGACCGATCTCGCCTTCGGCGACTTCTGGGCGCGGCTCGCCGTCGAGTTCGCCAATCGCAAGGGTGTCTCCTTCGGCCTGATGAACGAGCCGCACGATATCAAGGCGCCCGATTGGCTGGAGCTGGCCAACACGGCCATCCGCAGCATCCGCACCGTCGGCGCGCGCAACCTCATCCTCGTGCCTGGCACGAACTGGACCGGCGCGCATAGCTGGTCTGCCGATGTCCTTGGCGGCGGCGCAAACGGCACGGTCATGCTCGGCGTCAAGGATCCGCTCGATTTCTACGCTTTCGAATTCCATCAATATCTCGATGCGGACAGCTCCGGTACCCATCCGGCCTGCGACGGCACCGCCAACGGCACCAAAGGTATGAACGACGTCACCGACTGGCTGCGCAAGAACGGCAAGCGCGGCTTCCTCGGCGAATTCGGCGTGGCCGGCAATGACGGCTGTCTTGCGGGCCTCAAACAGGTGCTCGGCATCATGAACGACAACAGCGACGTCTGGCTCGGCTGGAGCTACTGGGCGGCCGGCGACTGGTGGGCGCCGGACGAGCCGCTGAACGTCCAGCCGCGCGACGGCCGTGACAAGCCACAGATGAAAGTGCTGGCGGATGGCCTGAGCAAGAAGGTTTCGCTGGCGTCAGCATGCGCCCTCATCAAGCCTGCAAACTGACTGGCAGTGAGCACCCGACTCTTTGCCGCGAATCATCGGCCTGATATGGTGCCCGCGGCCAGAGACGCCACGACCCCGGATATTTCATGCAAAGCTCAGGCGAAAAGCAGCCCATAAACTACGTCATTCTCGCCATCTCGCTGCTCGCGGTCCTGTATAATTGCATCCTCGCCTTCATCAATCACAACATCACGCCGCTGACGCCAAACGCCGTGGTCATGAGCGAAGTGCTCCTGCAGGTGGCAAGCTTCGCCTATATATTGAAGAGGGGGATTTATGAGGAGGATATGGCGCCGCTCCTCTATCTGCTCCTCACGATCGTGCTGACGGTCTTCGTCATCGCCATCAACAAGCAGCCCTATGTCGATCACCTTCGCAACGTGATGATCATCTTCGTGTTCTCCATCATGGGCAGGCTTTGCAACGAGCGCACGCTGAAGCTGGCGTTCAGGATTTCCTGTATTGCCGTGCTCGCCGTGCTCATCTGCGAAATCGTGTCGGTGACGGAATATGTCGCGCTCTTTCATCCGGCCGAATATTTCCAGAATACGCGCGGCGTGCCGCCCGCCACCTACAGCGATATCGGGCTGTTCCGTGGTGCGCTGGGGTTCGAAGGGCGGTTCTCCTTCGGCCTGATAGACCATCGCTCATCGTCCATCTTCCTGGAACAGGTCTCGCTTGCCAATTTCTGCGGCGTGATGGTCCTCTATCTGATCAGCTTCTCCAGCCGGCTGCGACTGTCCGACAGACTGCTGTTCCTGTCGACCGTCATTCTGATCCTGCTGACGAACGATACCCGCACGATGCTGATCTTCAGCCTCATCAGCATCGCCGGCTATTTCATCTATCCCTGGCTTCCGAAAATACTCGACCTGACGACGATGCCCTTGATCATTCTCGTCGGCTTCGTCATTAACGCCCTCAAGCCAGGCGTTACAGGCGATAATTTTGTCGGCCGCATCAACGGTACGGTGAGAGCCTTCCTCGGCATGGACCTGCAGAGCACCATCGGCCTGCAGCTCGATCAGGTCGGCATCTTCTACGACAGCGGCTATGTCTACATCATATATGGTGCCACCATCTTCGGCCTGATCCTGTTCTGGCTCTACGCCTCGCTCTATCCGGGAGGAGAGACCATCAATCAGCGGCGCCTCGGCCACGCCCTTTCCCTCTTCCTGTTCCTGAACCTGATGATCGGTTCCACGGCGATCTTCTCAATGAAGACCGCCGGGCTGGTCTGGCTTCTGGTGGGCTTCCTGAAATTCAACGAGGGCACGCAGGCAAAGCAGCCGCAGACGCTCTCGCTCGCCACCAACGGCTAAGGCGGGGATGCGCCGTTCGAAGACGCAACGGGAACGGTTTTTCCGATCATCTCGCCTAAAGTAACAGCCGAAACAGGGTTGAGGGACAGTTCCCCATACCTTCGATTTGATTTAAGCAGGCGGGCACCAAAGCAGGCCGGCGCCCCCCGGCAGAAGAGAGAAGAGACATGACGCATTATGTACTCACGGTTTCCTGTCAATCGACACGCGGGATTGTTGCTGCGATCGCCAATTATCTGGCGGACCAGGGCTGCA
>NZ_AJVM01000019.1:0-69306 GCF_000281735.1 Rhizobium sp. AP16
GTGACAGGCCGGCACTCTAACCAACTGAGCTACACCCGCATTCATTTCAAAGCGTTCCGGATGCTTTCGCACCCATCAAAGCGGCCTTAGCCGTTCGATGAGCGGCTAACTACGGGGTTCGTGTTTGGGTGTCAAGCAGGTTTGAATACAAATCCGTGACAGATTGCGAATTGTTTTCAGAAGCGACGCCGGCGCGTTTCGGTTCCATCGATTTAGCATGGCTGGTTCGCGCCCCACGCATTTCTAAAACGGCTGATACGCCCCGCCCTCCCCCGGCCTGCTTTCGAGAAAGCACATATTGTTGATAACCTGCGCCGAGACGGCGCGAACAAAAAAATCAAAAAATCTTCACAAACACTCTTGCGGTTTTTCGTCGTTCCGCATAGATCACGGCCACCGAAACGCGGCGGGCAATTGCACCGCTTCGCTGAAGGGCGATTAGCTCAGTTGGTAGAGCGCCTCGTTTACACCGAGGATGTCGGGAGTTCGAGTCTCTCATCGCCCACCATTTTTTCAAAAAAAGATGAATAGGCAAAGCCGCGCTTGGCAATTGTTCAACGCTCGTTCTCACTTCGGGGAGAGCGCGCCCTCTATATCTTGCGCACGAATGGAACCGGGCACGCCGAAGCGTGCCGCTCAGTAGTTGCCCGTGATGACGATCGTCAAAAGCACTGCCGAAACAAGCACGAGAGCTGCGATGGCCAACTCCCATGGCCAGTGATTCGCCATGGAGGCGATGAAGACCAAATCTTTTGTGCCGCGTCCTTGAACCAGCTCCTTTAAGCTGGTGCGCCATGAGCAACAGCTCGCGCGAAGGACTGCGAGACCGGATCACGACCGGGGAGCGGCACCTCACGCAGCAACGTAGGGACCGCGACCGCCTGGATGGATGCCTCCTTGGCGATTTCCGTAACATAGTTCGAGAGAATCGGGCGCGGCGCGATCTCGATAAACAAGTTGCACCCCATCGCCATCGCCGCCTGACAGGCAACCTTGAAAAGCACAGGATCGCGAACATTGCGCCACCAATATTTGGTGTCCAGCAGACGCCCATCATAGAGCTCACCTGTCACCGTCGAAATGAAAGAGGCCGTGCCAGCGTCCGGCGCGACATCTAGCAGATCCGCGAGGAAGGCATCCTTTGCCCGGTCGATGATCGGATGATGAAAGGGATAGTTGATGTCGAGTATGTGCACGACAATGTGCGCCTGGCGGGCAGTATTCTTGAATGCCTCGATCTGGTGGACAGGACCGGAAATCGTAACCGAATTCGGTGCATTGATCGCCGCGATGCAAATATCGTCTAGGTCGTGTGCCTTGGCAAAGGCGAGTGCGCCATCCTCATCGAGAACAACGGCTGCCATCTTGCCTTCACCGGCAAGAAGATCCTGATGCAGCGAGCGTTTAGCGATGATGGCGACCGCCTCGGCAGCCGTCAGTGCTTTGGCCACATAGGCGGCTGCTATTTCACCAACCGAATGGCCGAGGACAACATCAGGCTTTACACCAAGCGCCGAGAGGCAGTCCGAGAGGGAAACTTGAACGGCAAACAGCAGGGGCTGCGCAACCTTCGTATCGGCAAGCCGCGAAGACAGGTCAGCGGACACCAGGATATCCGTCAGCCTCTCGCCAAGATAGTATTCAAAGAGAGCACTGAACGACTGGAAACATTGCCGGAAATGGCGGTTCTCTTGATAAGCCTCGACGCCCATTCCCGCCCATTGCGAACCGTTACCAGAGAAGACGAAGGCAATTTTGATCGGTTGGGCCGGCAATTCACCAGTGAAATATTTAACCGGTGCCGTCGGCAGCGGACTTAATCCATTAAGCTTAATCTCCAAGGCCACGCTCCAGCTTCGACGGCGCTCGCCACGCTTCGTCCCTCCCCAACTTATGCCATTCGATGACGTCATCCAAGTCTTGTAGCATGCCAGCACCGCAAAACGAGCAGGGCAAAGAACTGATTCTCAGCGACGACGGATCGACTTCGGAAGAAACGAGGCGATGGTATGAGACGCAGAAGTTGAAGGGCAATATCCGGTTCGTTCTGAACGGCAGGAATGGCGGCATAGCGGCTGCCTCCAATGCCGGGCTGTCTCAGACCCGTGGCCTATGGGTTGCCTTTCTGGACCATGACGACATGATCGCGCCGCATACGTTCAAGGTCGTGCGGCATGTCTTCAAACAAAATCCACGCGCGAATTTTCTCTATACCGACGAATTGGTGGTCGACGATATGCTGAAGGCAACAGGACTGATGCTGAAACCGGCCTACGATCCCGTTCTCCTGACGGGCGTCAACTACATCAATCATTTCTCCATCTATCGCCGCGGCCGGCTCCAGGAGATCGGCTATCTGCGCACCGGATATGACGGCTCTCAGGATTATGACTTGCTGTTGCGCTATCTGGATGGATTGCCCGACGATACAATCCTGCACTTGCCCTACCCGGCCTATTGGTGGCGGCGCAATGGCCGCACCTATTCGCGCAAGTTCATGGATGCGGCGACCACCAATGCCCGCAAGACGCTTTCCGAACGATTCGCGCACCGGCAGCAGCCCATTCGCACGGAAGAGGCGCTGACGGACACCCTCCATCGCGTCATGTTCGAGCGGCCGGAGGCTGCCTGGCCCAAGGTTTCGATCATCATCCCCAGCAAGGACAGCCTCGACCTGATCTCGAGGGTGCTGAAGGATATCTTCGAACGCACGGATTACCCCAATTTCGAGGTGCTGGTCGTCGACAACGGCTCCTCGGATCAGGCTGTCCTCGATCTCTACGACCATTATCGTCGGACCTACCCGCAGTTCTCCGCGTCGATCATACCGGAACCGTTCAACTTCTCTCGTTCGGTCAATCGAGGCCTCAGTGCCGCTACAGGCGAACACTATCTGATCCTCAACAATGACGTCGAAATCATCGAGCCGGGCTGGCTGAAAGAGAAGGTGACCTGCCTCGCCTATGAGGGAACCGGCATTGTCGGCGCCAAGCTGCTCTATGGCAATAACAAGCTCCAGCATGCCGGTGTCATCGTCGGCTTCGGCGGGCTGGCCGGTCATTGGTATATGAACAAGCCTAGGGAATTTGGCGGCCCGATGAACAGGCTGCATGTCCGCAATTCGATGACCTGCGTCACAGGCGCGGTGATGCTGATTTCCGGCGACTGCGCCCGCGCCATCGGCGCATTTGACGAAGAGAATTTCGCGGTCGCCTATAATGACGTCGACTATTGCGTGCGTGCCCACAAGGCCGGGTTCCGCATCATATGGACGCCGTTCGCCTGCCTCTACCGCCATGAATTGGTGTCGCGCGGGTCCGACAACTCGGGAGAGCGGAAAAAGCGCTTCGAGCGGGAGAAGGATAATTTGCGCAGGCTAGACGAGACGCGGACCTTCGTGGATCGCGCCCTCAATCCTGCCTATAGCCGGGACAAATCGGACCCCAAGATCCTGATCCCGACGAAATTGCACACGCCACAATGAGTTCACGATCCGGCCGGATCGATGTCTTATCGCGTCGTTAGGCGCGATACTGTTCCTCGCTCACATATTCCATCCAATCCGCAGCCTTGCCATCCTGCGTCTCTTGAATAGCGATATGGGTGAGTGCGGTCTCTGGTCCCGCACCGTGCCAATGTTTTTCGCCGGGCTCGAACCAGAGGACATCACCGGCATTGATCTCCCGGATGTCGCCGCCCCAGCTCTGCGCGACCCCCTTGCCCGCGGTTATCACCAGGGTCTGTCCGAAAGGATGAGTATGCCAGGCGGTGCGGGCGCCCGGCTCGAAGCTGACGCTGACGACCTGGACGCGGGCTGGCGCCGGCGCTTGCATCAACGGCTCCTGGCGCACCTCGCCGGTAAAATACTCCGCCGGTGCCTTCAGCGTTGGGCGTGATCCATTAGGCTTAATTTCCACGGCTTTTCTCCTGCTTTGACCGGCGCTCGCCGCGTCTCGCTCCTACTGCCAGCCTATGCCATTCGGTGAAATCATCCAAGGCCGACATTCTGCCGGGCGCTCAAAGCCGGATCAGGTCCAAACCCCCACCGATCTCCCGCTTGGCGATCTCGACCACGCTCATCTCATGGGTGAAGAGAATGGTCTGGAAACGCTCCGCCGTGCCGGCGAGCGCCTTCAATCCGGCGCTGGCGCGCTCGTCGTCGAAGGTCTGGAAGATATCGTCGACGATCAGAGGGGCCGGTTCGTTGCGGGCGGAATAGTCTTCGAGGAAGGCAAGCCGCAAGGCGAGGTAGAGTTGATCGCCGGTTCCCTCGCTCAAGCCTGCTAGCGGCACGCGCTCGCCGCCGGAGCGTTCGGCCAGCAACTGCAGCGTATCCGCGTCGTCGTGTTCCTCGACCAGCCGCGTGAAGCCATGGCCGGTCAGCAGCGAGAAGAGTTCCCCTGCCCGCGTGATCACCGGATCGGCCTGCTGTTCGCGATAGGCCTCCATCGAGCTTGCCAGCATCTGTGCGGCAAGCTTCAGCACCACCCATTGCCGCGCCAGGTCCTTGGCTTCCTGCTCGGCGGAAAGCTTTTCGAAGACGGCGTATTCGGCGCTGACGCCGGTTTCAAGCGCGCTCCGTTGCCGCTGGTTTTCCGCCAGGCGGGCCGCGAGCGCACCGTTAGCGCTGAACTGCCTCTGGTCCTCTGCAGATAGCCGCTCGATCTCCAGTCCGGCGGCGACGCGTTCGAAGCCGACGAGTTCGGCACGAATCACCTCTTCGCCATCGCCTTCCGACTGCTGACGCAAGCGGTCGCGGCTTTCGGCGAGCCGCGCATGCAAGCGGGCGCGATCGCGCAGGCGCGAGAGCAGAGCCGGCAGATCGGTGTCCTCGGGCAAATCCGCTGTTAGATCGGCAAGGGCGGCCGTGACCGTCGCAAGCGCCTCGCCACAATGGGCGGCCTGCGCCTCCGCGCGTTGGCGCTCCTCCTCGAGCCGGTCATGCTTCTTCTGCTCGCCACGCACCGCGCCGACACGGGCGTGCAATGCCTCGGCGGCGGCATCCGGCGGCAGATGATCCACCTCGTATCCAGCGGTTGCGGCAAGGGTAGCGAGCCGCCGCTCGAAATCGGCCATGTCACGGCGCATGCCGCTGACGCGGCGCTGGCGATTGTCATGCTCAGCCAGAACATCCGGCAACTCCGTCCATGCCTTCAAGGCTGCGGCAGCCATTTCCAGCGTCGCATCGGCGGAAAGACCGAGCGACAGGACTGCCTTGCCGAAGGCATCGCGCCAAACGGCTTGACGCCGCTCGATAACCTGTTGCTGCTCGCCAAGCCGCGTCAGCCGGTCCCGCGCCGCGCCGATCTCGCCTTCGCGCGTCCGGCTCTCGCTCCAATGCTCCGACAGCAAACGGAGATGTTTTCTCAAACCTTCCGCCATTGCGCCCGGCGGCAGGCGGCCGCTCTTGTAGCCGGTGGCATCAGCAATATCCTTCAGCGCCGGCGAGATACGCGTCTCCGCCAAGCCAGCCTCACTCCGCTCATCCTGCAGATCACGGAGAGCCCGGCGCTCGCGGAACAAAGCCTCGACCCCACGCCGCCATTCCAGCATGGCTGCCGGATCGAGAGCGGAAACACCCGATGCATCGAAGAGTGCCGCGAAAGCGGCCAGCGCCTTTGCCGAGGCTTCCTCGCGCTGCTGCAATCGTTTTGCGGCCTCCTCGCACTCCTGCAGCAATCGTGCCTGACGCAGGCGGTTATCGGCATGGCGCGAGACGCGATCCGCATCGCTCAATGCCGCATCGGCCAGTCGATCCGCTTCAGCCAGGGTTGCCGCAAAAGCGGCGATCGCTTTGCCGTCCGGAGATTGGCCGGCATCCGTCAGCCCATCGCGGATCGATCGCCATTGGACATCACGCGCTTCACGCGCGCCGGCGATCTGTTCACGGGTGACGATCGGGCCGGTCCGCTCCGCATCTGCCAGCGCCTGTTCGATCTCTGCCAATTGCTCATCATAGCCGCGCAGCTTGTCGGATGCTTCGCGTACGCCGGCGCGGGCCGCATCTATGGTCTCCCGATGCGCGGCGATCTCGGCGCCATCCGGCAACGATGTAGCAAAGAGCGCGTCGATATCGGCGACCGCCGGGCGCAGGCGGCCCGCGGCCTCGCGAAGATCCGTCACGATACGGCTGATCTGCGTCTCAAGCCCATCAAGACGGGCAAGGCTAGCGAGATCACTTGCCAATGCTTCCAGCTGATCTGTGTACGGCCTCGGATCGATCAGGCGGCCCGCGGAGCCGTCCTTCTCCAACGATGCCAGCTGCCGGCGCTCGCTGTCCAATTGCTCGGCATTTCCCTGGCCCTGCTGCAACAGCCGCCTGCCTTCCTCGACCAGTTCGGAGAGGCGGACGCGATCGGCGTCGCTGGGCTGCTGCTTTTCCAACTGTGATACATCGGCAAAGCCAAGGCGGCGGCCGAGTTGCGCAAGCGTCGCCTCATAGCCGGCCAGTTCCTGATCGACGCGCGGCAGATCCTGGCGCTGGCTGCGATAATTGCCGGTATCGGCAAAGAGCTGGGTGATATCGTCGGCTAATTGCAGCACGGTTTCGTCGATGCGGATCATCGACAGTTCTTCGCCGGTGCGCGTGGCCAGTTGCTGGGCGCGGTGTAGTTCCTCTTCGGCGGTGCGCTTGTCGTTCAGGCCCCGCTCCAGCCGATCGGCAAAACTGTCCGGTATTGCCGCGAGATCAGCGAGGTCCTCAAGGGCCGCCCTCTCCGCATCGATTTCGGCCAGTAGAGGCTGCAGCGTCTTCAGCTTTTGCAGCCGGTCGAGGGCCTGCCGCGTCTGATGACGCTCATCCTGCAAACGCTCCAACTCGGCCTCGATCTCGGCGGCTTCGGCGAGCAGCTTCTTCCAGTCGCCGGATTTGAGCTCGTTGTCGCGTTCGGCTTTGCGAGCCTCGTCGTGGCGGTCCAGCGCCTGATAAAAACTTCGATCCTTGGAGCGGCGCTGCGCATAGATGCCATCGGCTTCGCCTTCCAGCGACTGGCGCAGGCGAGAGAGGCCGGTGAGACCGGAGGCAGCGGAAAACAGCAGACTGCCTATCTCGCCGCCGCTGCGCAGCATCGCCGTCGCCCCTTGCCGCAATCGGAGGGAATCGAGGCCGAAGGCGCGCTCGAAGACATCACGGCTCAGATTGCCGAGAAATGGCGCCAGGGCATCTTCTGCAAGCGGCGTTTCCTTGTCATCAGGTGCAAGCAGCGTGTTCTTTCGTCCGCGACGCCGACGAAAGGCGAGCGTTGCACCATCGCGCGTGGCGATCGACGCGCCGACGCGCAGGGTCGTCGGCTCGTGCAGAAAGCTTTGCTCAGCGGCAGTCGGAAAGCCAAACAGCAGGTCGGAAATCGCGCTCAACGCCGACGACTTGCCCGCTTCGTTTGGCCCGTAAATGACGTGCAGCCTGGCGCCCGTGCGAAAATCGAGCGTGCGGTCGGTCAGCGCGCCGTAGCGAAGAATATCGAGCCGGTTAAAGCGCATGGGTCAGCCCGCTCCCTGCCCGCGTGCCAGCAGCAATTGCCGCGCCTCTTCGATCAAGGTCTCGATTGAGTCGTCCAGCGGCAGCTCTGCCGCGCCCAACCCGCCCGGCAGGCGGACCGCGATCTCTCCGACCAGCCGGCTTGCTTCGGCCACGATATCCGCGTCACCGGCATGCTCGGAGAGCAATTGCCCAAGATCAAGCGTGCCATTGGCCTCGACAGCAGCCGCAGAGGGCGCTTCGAGCCGCAGTTCAAGCTTTTCCAGCCAGATATCCTCGTGCACGCGATGGCAGGCTGCCTCGACTTCATCGCGCCACTGCTGGCGATTGGCGGCGATAGCACCCTGCAGCGGTGTGATGCCCGACAGCCGCACCCTCAACGCTGTCATCCGCCCTGCCATCTCATCGGCCAGCAATTGCACCGCCTGCTCGACGTGGCGCAGGATCGCGGCCTGATCGTCCTCGGGATCGACTGTGATATCGACCTGCGCAAAACGCGCCTCGTCGACGATCAGGCGTTCGTGGCTGATGCGGCCATCCTCGACGGTGACGAGCACGGCGCCCTTGGCGCCACGTTCGCGAATGCTGCGGCCCTGTAGATTGCCGGGAAAGATCACCAGCGGATCGGTTGCCACCACTTCATAGTCATGGACATGGCCAAGCGCCCAATAGTCGTAGCCGCGCGAACGCAGGTCATCGACCGAGCACGGCGCATAGGGCGCATGCGGCTCGCGGCCGGTGAGCGAGGTGTGGAGAACACCGATGTTGAACCAGCCGGATACGGGTGCCGGATAGTTTATCGCCAGATTGTCATTGGCCGAGCGTTCGGCAAAGCCCTGCCCGTGCAGCGCCACCCGCAAAGCCTCCAGCTTGACGGAGCCCGGCTTGCTGGTTGGGAATTCATGGACATTGGCCGGCAGCGTGATGGTCTTGGTGATGACGCTCGCCGCATCGTGATTGCCGCGCAGCAGATAGACCGGGATTCCGGCTCGTTCCAGGCGCGCCATTTCGCGGTTGAAGAACAGGCCGATCTTGTTGTCCTTCCAATCGCCGTCATAGACATCGCCGGCAATGAGGAAGAAATCGACCCGTTTCTCGATCGCCAGCCCCACCAGCGTCGAGAAGGCCTTGCGGCTCGCCTCCACGAAGATCGAGGCGATCGCGGCATCCTTCAGAGCCAGCCCCTGGAAAGGACTGCCGAGATGCAGGTCGGCGGCGTGGATGAAGCTGAAAGAGGCCATAGGCTCCAGTCGATGTCAGATATCTGGCATCCCTTTTAGGCAAATACGGAGGCAATGAATACCTGCCGGCAGCGGTCATCCCATGCTTTCGTGGATTGCCGAACGCTGTCATATTCCTATGTCACACGATTGCGATCCTGCGCCATCCTCACGCGCTTGCCGCGACTTCAGACGGCTGCTACTGCGCTAGACTTTCAGTACGAACGGAGAGATTTTCATGAGACACCATGCTTTCGGCCGCACGCCCTTCACCGTCACGGATGTCGGCTTCGGCGCCTGGCAAATCGGCGGCGCCTGGGGCGATGTCAGCGAGGCCGATGGCCGCGCGGCACTGAACGCAGCACTCGATGCTGGCATGACCTTCATCGACACTGCCGACGTCTATGGCGACGGCCGCTCCGAAAAGATCATCGCCGACGTGCTGAAGGATCGCGGCGGCGAGCGCCCGATGGTTGCCAGCAAGGCTGGCCGACGCCTCAACCCGCATGTGGCCGACGGCTACACCAAGGCCAATCTCGAAGGCTTCATCGACCGCAGCCTGAAGAACCTCGGCGTCGACAGCCTGGATCTCGTACAGCTGCATTGCCCGCCGACGGAAGTGCTCTACCGCCCCGAAGTCTTCGCAGGTCTCGACGAGCTGCAGAAGGCCGGCAAGATCAAGGGATATGGCGTCAGCGTTGAGAAGGTCGAGGAAGCACTGAAGGCAATCGAATATCCCGGCGTCGTCAGCATCCAGATCATCTACAACATCTTCCGCCAGCGTCCTGACCATCTGTTCTTCAAGGAAGCCAAGCGGAAGCAGGTCGCCGTCATCGCCCGCGTGCCGCTGGCCTCCGGCCTGCTCTCCGGCAAGATCACCCGTGACACGCACTTCGCCAGCGACGATCACCGCAACTTCAACCGCAACGGCGAAGCCTTCGATGTCGGCGAGACCTTTGCCGGCGTGCCCTTCGAGGTCGGCCTGCAGGCGGTGGAAGAAGTGCGCAAGCTTGTTCCAGCCGGTGCTAGCATGGCCGCCTTTGCGCTACGCTGGATCCTGATGCACGAGGCGGTCACCGTCGTCATCCCCGGTGCCCGCAATGCCGAGCAGGCCAAGGCCAATGCGGCCGCCGCCGATCTCGCACCGCTGCCTGCCGACGTCATGGCGGCAACGCGCGAAATCTACGAGCGTCTGATCGCCCCGCACGTCCATCACCGCTGGTAAGAGCAAAGGCCTCTAGAAAACTGGTGGTCGGGTGCAGACCCGGCCACGAACGGGAGACACGGGAGGAGAATTCAATGAAAGTAGCGCTTGTAACGGGTGCATCCCGCGGGCTTGGCGCGGTCATCGCGCGCGGATTGGCGCAGGACGGTTGGGCCGTTGCAGTTAATTATGCGAACGATACCCCTGGAGCGGAAGCGGTAGTTGATGCGATCCGGCAGCAGGGCGGCCAAGCCTATGCGGCAAAATTCAGCGTGATCGACAAGGCTCAGCTGACCGCGGGGCTGGATGCAATCAGGGACGCGATCGGCCCCGTCGACCTGATCGTCAACAACGCAACGGGTCCGCAGCCAAGCATGCCCTTGATGGAGCAATCCTGGCGGACCTATCTCGATCAGCTCGAGTTCTTCGTCAAAGCCCCCCTCGAACTGCTTCAGGCGGTGCTGTCGGATTGGCGCCAGCGCAAGTCGGGACGAATTATCAATATCGGCTCGGAAATAGCAGAGCTCGGCAATCCCAATGTCGGGAACTATGCGGCGGCAAAAGGCGCCATGCTTTCCATGACCCGCTCCTGGGCTCGGGAATTGGCGCCCGAAGGGATTACGGTCAATCTGGTCGCTCCCGGCTGGATTCCCGTCGAACGCCATGTCGGATCGTCCCAGCAGTCGATCGATGACTATCTCGCCCAAACTCCGCTTGGGCATTTCGGAACACCGGAGGACATCGCCCACATGGTGGTATTCCTCGCCTCGAACAAGGCAGACTTCCTGACGGGTCAGAAATTTGCAGTCAACGGCGGACGCACGCTTCTCTGATCGCCGCGTGCCAACAAAAAAGGGGTTCGAAATGATTCGAACCCCTCATATCGTCCGCCATGGAGCAACCGCTCCGACGGCGGGTGAAAACGGATCAGCTGTTAACAGCGTCCTTCAGGCCCTTGCCGGGCGTGAACTTCGGCACGTTACGGGCCGCGATGTCAACTTCAGCGCCGGTCGACGGGTTGCGACCCTTGGAGGCTGCACGGTGAGAAACGGTGAAGCTACCGAAACCTGCGAGACGAATGTCGCCGCCCTTCTTCAGTTCAGCCTGCACGGCATCGAAAACAGCGTCAACAGCGGAAGCAGCGTCGGCCTTCGTAATACCGGCCTTCTCGGCCACTGCGGACACGAGCTCATTCTTATTCATGTTTCCACCCCTTTCTACTGGTATGAAACGACTAGTCTGTTAGCGGGGCGCAGAATACGTATGCTCCGGCCCGCCGCAACCCCAAAAGCCCTGCAAATCAAGGAAAAGCAAGCGCCGCCAAAAGCTTTTCACAAAAAAAGACCGGCAAAAACGCCGGTCTTTTCTCGTTTTATGTCAATTTGTCATAAATCAGGCGAAACCGCACTTAATGCGCGATCGTCGCTCCGACATCGTCCACACCCTCGACCGTTGCAATCACCGGTGTTTCGACGGTGCCGTCCCATTCGATCGGCTCGGGCCGGCGAACCAGCGCATGCTTGATCACCTCGCCCATGCGGGATACCGGGATGATCTCCATGTTGTTCTTCACGTTGTCCGGGATCTCCGCCAGGTCCTTGGCGTTTTCCTCCGGAATGAGCACGATCTTGATGCCGCCGCGAAGTGCTGCGAGCAGCTTTTCCTTCAGTCCGCCAATCGGTAGGACACGGCCGCGCAGCGTGATTTCGCCGGTCATGGCGACATCCTTGGAAACCGGGATGCCGGTCATGATCGAGACCATGGCGGTTGCCATCGCGACACCGGCCGACGGACCATCCTTCGGCGTTGCCGCTTCCGGTACGTGGACGTGGATGTCGCTCTTGTCGAAGCGAGGCGGCTCGATGCCGAAGTCGACAGCGCGCGAACGGACATAGGAGGCCGCGGCGGAGATCGATTCCTTCATCACTTCCTTCAGGTTGCCGGTCACGGTCATGCGACCCTTGCCCGGCATCAGCACGCCTTCGATCGTCAGCAGCTCGCCACCAACTTCCGTCCAGGCGAGACCGGTGACGACACCGACCTGGTCTTCACGCTCGGCTTCGCCGTGGCGGAAGCGCGGAACGCCGAGATACTGGTCGATATTCGCAGCGGTGACCGCAACGGACTTGCTCTTGCCCTTGATGATCTCGGTGACCGCCTTGCGGGCGAGCTTCATCAATTCGCGTTCGAAGTTACGAACACCGGCTTCGCGGGTGTACTGCTGGCTAATTGCCATCAGGGCATCGTCGCTGACCGAGAATTCCTGCGGCTGCAACGCATGTTCCTTGATGGCCTTCGGCAGCAGGTGCCGCTTGGCGATTTCGCGCTTCTCGTCTTCGGTGTAGCCGGCGATACGGATGACTTCCATGCGGTCCATTAGCGGAGCCGGAATGTTCAACGTGTTCGCCGTCGTGATGAACATCACGTCCGACAGGTCGTATTCGACTTCCAGGTAGTGATCCATGAAGGTCGAGTTCTGCGCCGGATCCAGCACTTCGAGCAGGGCCGAAGACGGGTCGCCACGGAAATCCATGCCCATCTTGTCGATTTCATCGAGCAGGAAGAGCGGGTTGGACTTCTTGGCCTTCTTCATCGACTGGATGACCTTGCCGGGCATCGAGCCGATATAGGTACGGCGGTGACCACGGATTTCGGCTTCGTCACGAACGCCGCCAAGCGCCATGCGGACATACTCGCGGCCGGTCGCCTTGGCGATCGACTGGGCAAGCGAGGTCTTGCCGACGCCCGGAGGGCCGACGAGGCACAGGATCGGGCCCTTGATCTTGGTCGCGCGGGCCTGGACGGCCAGATATTCGACGATGCGCTCCTTGACCTTGTCCAGACCGAAGTGATCCGCTTCGAGGATCTTCTCGGCATTGCCCAGATCGGTCTTGATCTTCGACTTTTTGTGCCACGGAATGCCCAGCAGCCAGTCGAGATAGTTGCGCACGACAGTGGCTTCCGCCGACATCGGGCTCATCTGGCGCAGCTTCTTCAGCTCCGCATCGGCCTTTTCCTTGGCTTCCTTGGATAGCTTCGTCTTGGAGATGCGCTCTTCCAGTTCGGCCATCTCGTCGCGGCCTTCCTCGCCGTCGCCGAGCTCCTTCTGGATCGCCTTCATCTGCTCATTCAGATAGTATTCGCGCTGGGTCTTCTCCATCTGGCGCTTGACGCGCGAGCGGATGCGCTTTTCGACCTGCAGGACCGAAATCTCGCCTTCCATGAAGCCGAGCGCCTTTTCGAGGCGGCCCTTGACGCTGGTGGTTTCCAGCATCTCCTGCTTCTCGGTGATCTTGATCGACAGGTGCGAGGCAACCGTATCGGCGAGCTTCGAATAGTCTTCGATCTGGCTGGCCGCACCGACTACTTCCGGCGAAATCTTCTTGTTGAGCTTCACATAGCTCTCGAACTCCGAAACGACCGAGCGGCTCAGCGCCTCCAGTTCGACCGGATCTTCCGCTGGCTCATGCAGGACGTGGCCGAGGGCCTCGTAGAAATCCTCGCGCGCCGTATAGGTGTCGACCTCCGCGCGTGCCTTGCCTTCGACCAGCACCTTAACGGTGCCGTCGGGAAGCTTCAGGAGCTGCAGTACATTCGCCACGGTGCCGACCTTGTGGATCGCATCCGGGGCCGGATCGTCGTCGCTGGCATTGATCTGGGTCAGCAGCATGATCTGCTTGTCAGACCCCATGACCTCTTCCAGCGCGCGGATGGATTTTTCCCGTCCGACGAACAGCGGCACGATCATGTGGGGGAAAACCACGATGTCGCGCAACGGCAATACCGGATAGGCAATGCTCTCATTTGCCGCAGACGTTTTCTTAGTCATGTCATTTCCTTTCCGTCGTCCCGTTCCCGGGCTCTCTGCCGGCCTTGGGGGATTAGCCGGCTCTCTCACTTGGGTTAGAAGTGGAGCTTCACATTATCTATTTCAAGTCGTGCAGGACGCGCGCCGTGAGGCAGCGAGACACGAATTCACAAGGAGGAACGCAACAACAAACACCGGACCCCGGCTACTCGAACACTGCCGGCAACGCAGGCCGCGGAGGACCACAGCCGAGCAAAAACCCGATCCACCGACGATTCCGGAATCATGCCATCATGGCTGCGGCGGGCGCTCTTCACAACCGGTTTGGACGGCGTTCCCATAAGCTTATCCCGGACTTTATCAGGAAACTGTACGATTTTTCAAATAGAAAGGGGCCCGTCAACGACGAGCCCCTGTATTTAAGCTGCAGATCTGTCGATCAGGCGGTGGCGTTGGCCTTTTCGTCCTGCCGATCGGCGTAGATATAGAGCGGGCGGGCGGAGCCGCGAACCACTTCCTCGGAAATGACCACTTCGCGAACACCTTCCAGCGCCGGCAGATCGAACATGGTGTCGAGCAGGATCTTTTCCATGATCGAACGCAGGCCGCGAGCGCCGGTCTTGCGCACGATCGCCCTACGGGCGATTTCGCGCAATGCGTCCTCATGGAAGTTCAATTCGACGTCTTCCATCTCGAACAGGCGCTGGTACTGCTTGACGAGCGCGTTCTTCGGCTCCGACAGGATCTGGATCAGTGCATCCTCGTCCAGGTCTTCCAGCGTCGCCAGGACCGGCAGACGGCCGATGAATTCCGGGATCAGGCCGAACTTGACCAGATCTTCCGGCTCCAGCTCGCGCAGCACTTCGCCGACACGGCGGTCATCGGGGCCCTTGACGGCAGCACCGAAGCCGATCGAGGTCTTTTCGCCACGAGCGGAGATGATCTTGTCGAGACCGGCAAACGCGCCGCCGCAGATGAACAGGATGTTCGTCGTGTCGACCTGCAGGAATTCCTGCTGCGGATGCTTGCGTCCACCCTGGGGAGGAACGGAAGCGACCGTGCCTTCCATGATCTTCAGAAGCGCCTGCTGCACACCCTCGCCCGAGACATCGCGGGTGATCGACGGATTGTCCGACTTGCGGGAAATCTTGTCGACTTCGTCGATGTAGACGATACCGCGCTGGGCGCGCTCGACATTGTAGTCGGCAGCCTGCAGTAGCTTCAGGATGATGTTTTCGACGTCTTCACCGACGTAACCAGCTTCGGTCAGCGTCGTGGCATCAGCCATCGTGAAGGGCACGTCGATGATGCGGGCCAGCGTCTGCGCGAGATAGGTCTTGCCGCAGCCGGTCGGGCCGACGAGCATGATGTTCGACTTCGCCAGTTCGACATCGCCGTTCTTGGACGCATGCGCGAGACGCTTATAGTGGTTATGCACCGCCACCGACAGGATCTTCTTCGCCTGCCTCTGGCCGATGACATATTCGTCGAGAACCTTGATGATGTCCTGCGGCGTCGGCACGCCGTCACGGGACTTGACCATCGAGGATTTGTTTTCCTCGCGGATGATGTCCATGCACAATTCGACGCATTCATCGCAGATGAAGACGGTCGGTCCGGCAATCAGCTTCCGGACTTCATGCTGGCTCTTGCCGCAGAATGAACAATACAGAGTATTCTTGGAGTCGCCGCCGTTGCTGCCGCTGACTTTGCTCATATCCTTTTCCTTCCAGCACGCCGCGGATTTTCCAATCGAAATCGCGGTCCACTCAATGCGCCCGCCGGACCTGCCCCTCGTTTCATCAGCAGATCGCGGCGCTCTTCGGGGTACTGAACGCAGCCCAGCAATCATACCGGGCCGCGGTGGCAACGAATCCCCCTTCGAATGCCGAATGCCATGTCATAAAAACGCTACATAGCATGAATGCGTACTATTACCGTGTTCCGCTCCACATTAAACCCCTATTCGATCACAAATGGGATAGAACTGTGGCGTAGAAGTCACCGCTGCGTGGATAACTCACGTAGCGGCTTCACCTTCCATTTCGGTACGCGACGTCAGCACCTTGTCGATCAGACCCCAATCCTTGGCCTCGTCGGAGGACATGAAGTGGTCACGATCCAGCGTCTGCTCGACCTCTTCATAGGTCCGGCCACAATGCTTGACGTAAATTTCGTTCAGGCGACGCTTCATCTTGATGATGTCGCGAGCATGCCGTTCGATGTCCGAAGCCTGCCCTTGGAAACCGCCCGACGGCTGGTGAACCATGATGCGGGAATTCGGCGTTGCGAAACGCATGTCCTTGTCACCAGCGGCAAGCAGCAGCGAGCCCATGGACGCAGCCTGGCCGATGCAAAGCGTCGAAATTGCCGGCTTGATGAACTGCATCGTATCGTAAATCGCCATACCGGCGGTCACGACGCCACCCGGCGAATTGATGTAGAGCGCGATTTCCTTCTTCGGGTTTTCAGCCTCGAGGAAAAGAAGCTGGGCGCAGACCAGCGTCGCCATGTGATCTTCGACCGGGCCGGTCAGGAAGATGATGCGTTCCTTCAGCAGGCGGGAATAGATATCGTAGGACCGTTCCCCGCGGTTAGTCTGCTCAACAACCATCGGCACCAGAGCCATAGCTGTATCGACTGGATTTCTCATGTGCGTCCTTTACCAAGCTTGCCCCGACGGCGATAACGCCGGGAATCGAATAAAATCCTTTATCCCTACATAGAGTGTCCCTGCCCTACACTTCAAGACGCCCGAAGGGATAACGCCAAAAAGGCCTAATGCTCATTAGATGTTGAAGAAGCGTTTCCAACCGCCGATGCCAATAGATCCGATGACGTGATACGCGTACTCCACCACATTTCCCAACCAAAAGGTGAAGGAAGGGTGAAATCCAGGCGATGTTGGCACAGCGCCTGCCACAAGCGCAGCTAAAATTTACCAAGCGGCTCAAGAAACTCATCATCTTACTCGGCGACGATTGCAAGCGTTGCCCTGTCCCCTTACGCCGTCGCTATCCGCGCCGCGGAAAGGGAGAAACGCCGACCGTGCTCAATATCACCACGGGACTGACCATCTGGTGCTCGGAAGCGATCACGCTCGCTGCCGTGCTTTTTCTCGCCTGGCGGCACAATCGCCAGATGCCGGCCTATCTGATGTGGGCGCTGGGCTTCGCCTTCAGCGCCGTCGGGTTCGGTCTCGTGGCGGCGCGTGGCCTCATTCCGGATCCACTGTCGATCGAATTCGGCAATGGGATCGCTCTCCTCGGCGAGAGCGCCTGGATCGCTGGGTTTCACCGGATGGACAAGCGCAAGCTCCAGTGGTCGTCGCTGCTGCCACCGGCGATCTGGATCGCCGGCATCGGGCTGCCATGGATCCATGAGAGCTATGCCAACCGAGTCTTCCTGTATGACCTGGCGGGCGCTGTCGGTGCGATGCTGATGGCTCGCGCAGTGCGCCCGGCGGAAGGCCGGCGCGAGGCAACACGCGGTCTGCTTGGTCTCGTGTTGATGGCTCTCGCCTGCGACTGCCTCATCTCCTCCATGTCGATGATACTTCTCAGACCGAGCTTCGAAGAGGCGTTGATCTATCGCGGCTATTCCGCCCTTGGATATGCGTTGCTGATCACTACGGCCATTGCGCTCAGCGGCCGGTTGCTGATGGAGCGCGCCGAGCGGCACTGGCGAACGATTTCGATCACGGACATGCTGACGGGCGTCCTGAACCGGCGCGGCCTGCAGGATTATTTGCCCCTTGTCGTCAAAAAGGCAGCAAGGGGTTCGCACAAGATTGCCGTGCTGCTGTTCGATCTCGACCACTTCAAGGCGATCAACGATCGTTATGGCCATCAGACCGGCGACACCGTGCTTGCCGAATTTGCCCGCATCGGTCGGCAGTTCATACCCGAAAGCGGCGCATTCGGCCGCATGGGCGGCGAGGAATTCATCGCCTTCATCCCAGTCGCCGATCAGGCCGAGGCCGAGGCGATCGCCGAGACGGTCCGTGCGGAAGTCTGCCGTGCGCCGCTGCTTGCCGGCCAATCGTTCGTATCGGCGACGGTCAGCGTCGGGCTGGCGATCATGCCCTGCGGCAGCGCTAATTGGGACCGGCTCGTTTCCGCCGCCGATCGGGCGCTTTATGCCGCCAAACGCGCGGGCCGCAACTGCACCGTCGTCTTCGGCGAGGCGGAAGCGTCGACGGCGACCGACATGCCGCCGGATCCGAACGGCGGCGAACTGGTGCCGACGCTCGACGACCAGATTCATGCGCTCCGTCGTCTCGGTACGCTCGCCCAGATGTAACGGTCTTTTCCCATTCGATTTATTCCGATAATCCTCTCGTCATGACCATATCTTCCGTCTTCTCCATCGATCCCGTCTCGCGCCGCCTCTCCCTCAACGGCCGCGATCCCGCTTTCTACAGCAACCCGAACGCGGTCTACGCCGCCTTGCATGCCGAATGTCCCACATTCTATTGGGAAGAGCAGAGGCGATGGTATTTCATCGGCTACGACCATGTGAACGGGCTGCTGCGCGACCGCCGCTTCGGCCGGCAGATCCTGCATATCGCCAACCGCGAAGAGCTCGGCATGCCCGCGCCGCTGCCACACCTGAAAAATTTCGATCTCTCCGAACAACATTCTCTGCTCGAAATCGAGCCACCGGAACACACGCGACTTCGCACCCTCGTCAACCGCGCCTTCGTCTCCCGCCATGTCGAGAAAATGAAGCCGGAGCTGGCTGAGCTGGCCAATCGGCTGATCGATAAATTCGAGAAGAACGGCGAAGTGGAGCTGCTCTCGGCCTTTGCCGATATCATCCCCGTCACCATGATCGCGCGGATGATCGGTATCCCGGAGGAGATGGGGCCACAACTCTTGAAGTGGTCGCATGCCTATGTCCGCATGTACATGTTCGGCCGCACGCGCGAGGATGAGGACGCAGCGGATCAGGCGGCGAAGGAATTCTCCGACTATGTGAAATCCGTCATCCGCGAACGCCGCGCCAATCCGCGCGACGATCTCCTGACGCATATGATCACTACCGAGCATAAGAGCCAGTATCTGACCGAGGACGAGCTGGTGTCGACGACGATCGTGCTGCTGAACGCCGGGCACGAGGCGACCGTGCATCAGATCGGCAATTCCGTCCGCGTCATCCTCGAAAGCGGCTATGCGCCATCGGCACTTTTCAAGGACGAGGCAACGACCGAGCGCACCGTGGAAGAGACGCTGCGCATCTGCGCGCCGGTGCATATCTTCGACCGCTGGTGCCTGGAGCCGACGGAAATAGACGGCGTCTCCTTCCAGCGCGGCGACAAGGTGGCGATGATTCTCGCCGCCGCCAATCTGGACCCCAAGAAATTCTCCGATCCCCTCACCTTCAAGCCCGACCGCAATGAAGCGCCGAACCTCTCCTTCGGGGCCGGCATCCATTTCTGCATAGGCGCGCCGCTGGCTCGACTGGAGCTGAACGTGGTGCTGCCGATCCTGTTCGAGCGCCTGCCCGGCCTGAAGCTTCAGAAGACGCCCGAGGTCAAGGACGTCTATCACTTCCACGGCCTCGACAAGCTCGAACTGAGCTGGTGAGCTTGGCGGGCGCGAGCCTGTCGGTTCGCTCGATCATGCCCCAAAACGAAAAATGGCGCGCCAAGCGGGCGCGCCATCGCAAAATTGCCGGCAGCGGGCGATACCCGCTTTTGTCGTATCAGCCGTAACGGCCGGTGATGTAGTCTTCCGTGCGCTTCACCTTCGGCGCCTGGAAGATCTGCTCGGTCGGGCCGTATTCGATCAGATCGCCCAGATACATGAAGGCGGTGCTGTCGGAGATGCGGCTTGCCTGCTGCATGTTGTGCGTCACGATGACGATGGTGAACTCGCCCTTCAGCTGAGATACCAGCTCCTCGATCTTGGCGGTCGAGATCGGGTCAAGCGCCGAGGTCGGCTCGTCGAGGAGCAGGACTTCCGGACGCAAGGCGATGGCACGGGCGATGCAGAGGCGCTGCTGCTGACCGCCGGAAAGGCCAAGTCCGCTCTGGTGCAGCTTTTCCTTCACTTCGCTCCATAAGGCTGTTTCCGTCAGCGCCGCTTCGACGCGGGCGTCCATTTCCGCCTTGGAAATCTTCTCGTAGAGCCGGATGCCGAAAGCGACGTTTTCATAGATCGACATCGGGAACGGCGTGGGCTTCTGGAACACCATGCCGACCTTGGCGCGCAAATCGTTCAGATCGACGTCCTTGGCAAGAATATTGCGACCGTCCAGCAGGATCTCACCCCCAACCGTCTGACCCGGATAGAGATCATACATCCGGTTGAACGTGCGCAGCAGCGTGGACTTACCGCAACCCGAAGGGCCGATGAAGGCGGTAACCGCATTTTTGCGAATGTTCATATTCACACCCTTCAGAACGCGATGGCCGTTCTGATAGGTGAAATCGAGGTTCTTCACCTCAAGTTTCGCGATCATGCCGAGATCCGACTGAGAAACGGCGTCCTTCCCCGGCTGTGCGTTGACGCTCTGGAAATTGTTGTCGCTCATGTTCATGGTCTCATTCCTATCGTTCGGCGGCGTCATTGGCGGCGTCCACTCAAGACACGGGCAAGGATGTTGAGGGCGAGGATGGCAACGGTGATGATCAGCGCGCCGGCCCAGGCCAGTTGTTTGAGATCCTCGCCTGCATCGGCGGCGAGCGTATTGATGGCAACCGGCAGCGTGGCGATTGGACCGGTCAGGCCTGCATTCATGAATTTGCTGTAACCGGCCGTGAAGAGGAGCGGCGCAGTTTCACCGCTGATACGGGCTATGGCCAGCAGGATGCCGGTGAGGATGCCTGTCCAGGCGGACCGGTAGATCACCATCGTCATGGACTTCCAGCGCGGCGCGCCGAGCGCAGCGGTCGCCTCACGAAGCTCGTTTGGCACTAGCAACAGCATATCCTGCGTCGTGCGGTTGACGACCGGAAGGGCGATCAGCGCCAGCGCGAGGATGCCGGCGAAGGCAGAGTTGCCGTGCATGGGCACGACCACGGCGCCGTAGACAAACACGCCGATGATGATCGAGGGTGCGGACAGCAGGATGTCGTTCAGGAACTTGGCGGCCTCGGCAAGCTTGGTGCCGTTGGCATACTCCACCAGATAGGTGGCGGCGAGAATGCCGATCGGCGCGGCGATCAGGATGGCGCAGCCCGTGACCAGTACTGTTCCGTAGATTGCGTTGATCAGGCCACCGCGCGAACCCTGGGCCGGGATCGACATGGTGAACACGTCAAGGCTGAGCGCCGATACACCGCGATAAACCAGGGTTCCAAGGATCACGCTGAGAAAGAATATGCCGAGAATGGCCGCGATGAGGCACAAGACCATCATCACCCGGTTCTTCCCATAACGCCTCGAGACGAGGTTCTGACGAATTGCATTGTCCATGGGTTTATTCCTCAAAGCGCGTTGCCGCGACCGATCATCCACCTCGCCACCGCAAGCACGCAGAAGGAAAGGACGAACAGGAGCAGGCCGAGCGCAATCAGGCTCGACAATTGCAGACCGTCGGCGTCGCCGAAGTTGTTCGCGATCTGGGCGGAAATGGTGGTGGACGGCGAGATGATCGACGATTGCAGACGGCTGACCGAACCTATGACGAACGTGACGGCCATGGTTTCGCCAAGCGCGCGGCCGAGGCCGAGCATGATGCCGCCGACGAGGCCGCGACGTGTATAGGGGATCAGGATGTGGCGGGCCACTTCCCATGTGGTCATGCCCGTGCCGTAAGCGGATTCACGCAGCATCGGCGGCACGGTGCTGAACACGTCGCGGGAGATCGCGGTGATGAACGGCAGGATCATGATGGCCAGCACGAGGCTTGCCGTCAACAGGCCGACGCCCGGCGCCGGCGGCTGGAACAGCAGGCCGATCACCGGCACCTGGCCGATCGTCATCATAAGGAAGGGCAGGATATAGGTCTGCATCAGCGGCACGAGAATGAAGAGGCCGACGATGCCGTAGATAATGGAGGGAATACCGGCCAGAAGCTCGATGGCCGTACTGATCGGACGTCGCAGGCTGCCGGGGCAAAGTTCCGTGAGGAAGATGGCGATGCCGATGCCCAGGGGAACGGCGATCAGCATGGCGATGAGCGAACTCACCAGCGTACCGACCACGGCAGGGACAGCACCATAAATATCGGCGGGAGCGCTCCACTTCGTGCCCCAGAGGAACGAAAACCCGAAGGCCTGGAAGGTTGGCAAGGCATCGATGATGAGAACCACGATGATTGCCAGCAGCAGAAGCACGACAAGAGCAGCCGAGCCAAACGTCATAAAATAGAAAATTCGATCCTGTATCCGGAATTTTCTGGTGACGGCGCTGGTATCCAGTGCCTGGAAGCCAGCCGTCTGAGTCGCGTCAGCCATCGATTTCCCCTTGTCCTGTCACGAAAGGCGGACAGGGCCGTGCCCTGTCCGCCGTAACTTCTCAGCTAGCACAAATTACTTCGCGCCAAAGTCCTTCGTCCAGGACTTCTCGACAACCGCGGCAACACTCTCCGGGATCGCAAGATAGGACAGGGCGGTCGCGTCCTTCTGTCCGTGCTCATAGGACCACTTGAAGAATTTCAGCGCTTCTTCGTTGAGAGCAGGATCGGCCGGCTTCTTGTAGAGCAGAACCCAGGTCGAAGCTGCAATCGGCCAGCTCTGATCGCCCGGCTGATTGGTGATGATGAGGTTGAAGTTCTTGGCGTTGGCCCAATCGGCGTTGGAAGCAGCAGCCTTGAATGTCTCGAGGCTCGGCTCGATAACCTTGCCGGCAGCATTCTTCATCTTCGCGAAACCAATGTGGTTGGCGATGACGTAGGAATATTCAACGTAGGAGATCGAACCAGCTGTCTGGTTGACAGTGGTGGAAACGCCTTCGGAACCCTTGGCGCCGAAGCCGACCGGCCATTCAACCGCCGTGTTCGAACCAACCTTTTCCTTCCACTCCGGCGAAACCTTCGCCAGGTAGTCGGTGAAGTTGAAGGTCGTGCCCGAGCTGTCGGCGCGATAAACGACGGAGATCGGCGTGGAAGGCAGCTTGACGTCGGGGTTGAGGGCCTTGATGGCCGCATCGTCCCACTTGGCGATCTTGCCGAGGAAGATGTCGGACAGCGTCTTGCCGTCGAGAACGAGTTCGCCCGGCTTTACGCCTTCAACATTATAGGAAACGACGATGCCGCCGGAGATCATCGGGAACTGGGCAATGCCGTTCTTCTCGAGGTCAGCGTCGCTCATCGGCTTGTCCGAAGCGCCGAATACGATGGTCTTGTCGAGGAGCTGCTTGATGCCGGCGCCCGAACCGACAGACTGGTAGTTGACGACATTGTTCGTCGCAGCCTTGTAGCCTTCAGCCCACTTGGACAGAACCGGCGCGATGAAGCTCGAGCCAGCGCCTGTGATGTCGGCAGCCGAGGCCGAAACGGACATGGCAGCGATGAAGCCTGCCGTCAGGCAAAGCGAACGAAATTTCTGGTTCAGCATGTTAGACTCACTTCCTCAAGTGATGAAAGGATGGCGAGCAGGAGTCCGGCGCGGGGTGTCCCATCGGTTGGTAACGCCCACCTGAATCTCCTGGCGACAGTGATGCGTCTAAAGGCGCAGTGTTTCAGTTTGATGACAGTTTGGTGAAAGCCCGGTGACACAACCTGTGGCAATGGAAATGGTTATCGCGCGGACGGCACGGCAAAGACCGGCGCGCAATCGAAGCGGCACCGGTCTTCATGTTTTGATTCAACTGGCTTTGCGGCAAAATCCAAGGCGCCGTCAGAGACGGATCACATAGTCCTTGCGAGTCGTTTCAATGACTTCCCACGTCCCCTTGAAGCCGGGCTTTAGGATCATCCGGTCACCGGCGCGCAGGTGAAAAGTCTCGCCATTCTCGGCGGTTACCACCGAATGACCGGAGAGGATGTGGAAATATTCCCACTCGTCATAGACGATCTTCCATTTGCCGGGCGTCGCTTCCCAGATGCCCGCATAGAGCCCGCCATCGGCCTCCTCGGCATTCCAGGTGCGGAATTCCGGTGCTCCGGAAATGATGCGATCGTCGGCCGGTGCACCCGTTTCCGGCTCGATGCCGTCGGTATCCAATCGTAAATATGTTGTCATAAATCCCTCATGACGATCTGGAAACACTCGGTCGTAGTGCACCGCATTCGGTTGGCTTCGCGACGTTCAGGAACACCAGGCCTGAAGACCTGGCTATCGACCGCCTCTTGCAAGCCCGTGTTCGATTAGCCGGTCGACGAGCGCCGGATAGGAAATCCCCGTCGCTTCCATGGCCTTCGGGTACATGCTGATATTGGTGAAGCCCGGCATCGTATTGACCTCGTTCACCACCATGCTCATGTCCGGCCTCACGAAGAAATCGACGCGCGCGAGACCTTCGCAGCCCAATGCGCGAAACGCGTCCAGCGAGAGCTCGCGGAGATGCTGGGTGAGATCGGCAGGCAATTGTGCCGGAACGCTGGTTATGGCGCCATCCTCATCGATATACTTTGCGTCATAGGTATAGAAGCTGTGGTCCTGGCCGGTGACGATCTCGCCGGGCAGGGAAACGAACAGCGTGCCATCGGTCTGCTCCAGGACGGCGCATTCGATTTCGCGCGCCTTGACGAACTCTTCTATGAGCACCTTGTCGTCATGCTTGAACGCCTCGATGAGCGCCGCGCGAAATTCCTCGGCGTTCGCCGCCTTGCTGACGCCGACGGAAGAGCCCTGTCGCACCGGCTTGACGAAAACGGGCGAGCCCAAGGCACTCGCTGCCTCCTCAAACGATAGAGTATCGCCAGGTCTCACGGTGATCGAACGGGCGACCGGCAGGCCGGCGTCGCGCAGCAGGCGCTTGGCGATATCCTTGTCGATGGCGGTTGCCGATCCCAGGATGCCGCAGCCGACCAACGGAACGCCGACCATTCGGGCGAGGCCCTGGATGGAGCCATCCTCGCCATAGAGACCGTGCAGAACCGGGAACAGGATGTCTATCGCCGGCAGCTCGCGCGGTCCGGTCGGGTCGCCGACAGCGAGAATCCGGCCCTTACCACCCGGCAGCAGGCAAACTTCGCTCCCCGCATAAACGACCGGGTCCGGCAGCGCTCCCCCTTCCAAAGCGGTCAGCAGCCACTGTCCATCGCGGCGGATGACAATCGGCACGATCTCGTATTTGTCGACATCGATTGCTTTAATGACGTTGCGGGCGGACATGAGGGAAACATCGTGTTCAGAGGACTGTCCGCCGAAGAGGACCGCTACGCGCAATCTTGAGGTCATAGTTTTCTGGTGCTCACCGTTTCAATTCGTCGCTAAAGTTGTAGCGGACCAATTGTAACGAAATTGAGATCTCCTGGAGGCCGTGAACCGAGAAAGTAGTTGTAGCCCGTCAAACCTTCGCCAGGGCCTGCTCCAGGTCGGCGATGATGTCCTTGACGTCCTCGATGCCGATCGACAGGCGCACCACATCGGGGCCGGCGCCGGCGCCAATCCTCTGTTCGTCGGTGAGCTGCTTGTGCGTCGTCGAGGCCGGATGGATCACCAGCGAGCGGGTGTCGCCGATATTGGCGAGATGGGAGAACAGTTCCAGAGCCTCCACGAAGCCCTTGCCTGCCTCATAACCGCCCTTCAGGCCGAAGGTAAAGACGGAGCCCGCCCCCTTTGGCGAATAGCGCTGCTGCAACGCGTGGTTCGGGTGATCCTCGAGGCCGGCATAATTTACCCAGGCCACCTTGTCGTGCCCCTTCAGCCAGCGGGCGACGGCAATCGCATTGTCGGAATGGCGCTGCATGCGCAGCGGCAGCGTCTCGATGCCGGTCAGGATCAGGAAGGCGTTGAAGGGTGAAATGGCGGGGCCGAGATCGCGAAGGCCAAGGACGCGGCAGGCGATGGCGAAGGCGAAATTGCCGAAGGTCGCGTGCAGCACGATGCCGTTATATTCCGGCCGCGGCGTTGACAGCATCGGATAGTTGCCCGAGGCGGACCAGTCGAAGGTGCCGCCATCGATGATCACGCCGCCCATGGAGTTGCCGTGACCGCCGATGAATTTGGTCAGCGAATGCACGACGATATCGGCGCCATGCTCCAGTGGCCGGATGAGATAGGGACTGGCCAGGGTATTGTCGACGATCAGCGGCAGGCCGTGCTTGCGGGCAATGGCGGCAATGGCCGCGATATCGACGAAGGTGCCGCCGGGATTTGCGAGACTTTCGATGAAGATGGCGCGGGTGCGTCCGTCGATCTGCGCCTCGAAGGTGGCGGGATCATCGCTGTCGGCCCAGCGTACATGCCAATCGAAATTCTGGAAGGAATGGCCGAACTGATTGATCGAGCCGCCATAGAGACGCTTGGCCGCGACGAAATTATCGCCCGGCTGCATGATGGCGTGGAAGACAAGCAACTGGGCGGCGTGGCCGGAGGCAACCGCAAGGCCCGCCGTGCCGCCTTCGAGAGCCGCCACCCTCTCCTCCAGCACCGCCTGGGTCGGGTTCATGATGCGGGTATAGATATTGCCGAACTGCTGCAACCCGAAGAGTGCAGCGGCATGATCCGCATCCTGAAAGACGAAGGAGGTCGTCTGGTAGATCGGCGTCGTGCGGGCACCCGTCGTCGGGTCCGGCTGCGCACCCGCATGGATCGCCAGTGTGTCGAAACCTGGATTGTTCGTCGCCATGCCTTTTCCTCCCGTCGAGATTGTTATTGCAGCAACGGGATCATAGCGCCCGGGATCTGAAAGGTAACCGCGAAGTTTTCCAAGCTCTTCCTCTTACAGGAAAAACTTGCTCTCTTTCGGTGATACCGCGCGACAAACGGCCAACGGTCGCGGTCGAGCGCTATGCCTCAGTCAGGCGACCAGCCGTGGATATTCGATTGCCGGGCAGCGGTCCATGATGACCTTGACGCCGGCAGCTTCCGCTCTCGCTGCAGCAGCATCGTCCCGCACGCCAAGCTGACCCCAGATGACGGGCGGGCGCGGCTCGATCATGATCGTCTCCTCGACCACCGTTCTCAGATATTCCGGGGCGCGAAAGACATCGACCATGTCGACCGGCTCCGGAATATCGGACAGATGGCCGAAAACCCATTGACCGAGGATCTCCTTGCCGGCCTGTCCGGGATTGACCGGAATGACGCGATAGCCCCGCGCCATCAGATAGGCCATGACGCCGTTGCTCGGGCGCTCGGGATTGGGCGATGCGCCGACGAGCGCGATGGTCCGCACGGATAGAAGAATATCGGCGATATAGGAATCGTCATAACGGTCGTGGTTCATCACGGAGCCTCCCTATTCGATCACACTTGTGTTTTGTCACAAATCCAGAAGCCAAAGCTTCGCTTTTGGATGTATATATAAGAATTATAACAGTTTCAGGGAGGATTGCCTCGATGAAAAAATTCATCCTGCTAAGCCTGCTGATCGCCTCGGCCGCCACGCCGGCTCTGGCGATATCACGCTATAACGCCATGTCTTTCACCTGTGCCGAGGCCAGGGCGGTCATCAACCGTGAGCGAGCCGTCATCATGCGCTATCCGTCCACGAGGGTGCGCAACATGACGCTCTACGATCGCTACGTCTCGGACAGCAATGCCTGCAATGCCGGTTACTATGCCTACCAGGACTACATGCCGACCAAAGACCGGGCCAATTGCCCCGTCTATACTTGCCGACCGTCAAGCGACTTCGACGACGACGATATTCTCTTTCGGCGCTGACGAGATTGGCATCGTCGCCGGATCAATCACGGCCCGATAAGCATCTGATCGCTCCGGGCCTTTCTCCATTTTCGAATACGTCCCCCGGATTCGAATCGGAGCCGCCATTATCTATCGTCAGGCCGCCGTTGGTGGCCGTTGCAACGCAAAATAGTTTCTGGCGCATAGATTTTGCGGTTATTGCCCAAAGCGCTTTCAGTCACGCTCCCCGCAGATGGCGGGTTGCGTTCTCATGAAATGCAACTTTTG
The DNA here is from genome assembly GCF_000281735.1 of Rhizobium sp. AP16. Classification (NCBI taxonomy): domain Bacteria; kingdom Pseudomonadati; phylum Pseudomonadota; class Alphaproteobacteria; order Hyphomicrobiales; family Rhizobiaceae; genus Rhizobium; species Rhizobium sp. AP16. The sequence continues at coordinate 27,685 of NZ_AJVM01000019.1, forward strand.
TTCACCGTTCATTCAGAGGATAATTAGCAAGAACTCATGATGCATGAGGAAATGAGAACTGATTGCGAACGGCCGATATATGCCACCACATGAATTTCTCAGAGAAAAAGACCGTGGTTAAAAATCACTTATTCCGAAATAAATATTACTTTTTATTGTCTCTGTTGGGAATGTTAGTCGATTTTCCCAGAAAAAGCTAGAGTTGCGCCGATTAGGCATTGTTCTTGAATTTTGCGGCCCCCGCTTTCGCTGACCACCCTTCATGCTGCGCTATACTTGTCCCGCTTCGTCTGACGGATGACCGAACGGAGCGGGATGGTCCAATTAGTTAACCTACTCCTCTCCCATATTTTCACAGCGCTTTGGGAACTTATCGACAAAAGCTGCCACAATGCGTTCACTCGACATCCGATTTTTGTTCTCGCTTCATACTCACATGCATTAGAAACGCCTTATAGTTGTAAGCCGGAAATGGAACGGACAGGAAACGAGAAGACCCGTATATTTCCGTGGGTCTGAAATACGGTGATACGGCCGCAACGTTCCACAAACAGCTCGTCTGTTGCTTTTTGATGCATTGAGGATCAAATGACGGCGCGATAACCACAAATTATCAAGTTTTTTGCCCGCCATAGCCTATTCCCCCGAGGTTTCCGTGTCTCTTGACGTCATCGCTCTCGTCCTTCTCGGTGCCATGCTGCACGCGACCTGGAATGCGATCATCAAGGCCGGCACCGATAAATCGCTGGATGCGGCTCTGGTCGCAGCCGGCGGCGCAATCACCGCCCTGCCCTTCCTGTCGTTTCTGCCGTTGCCCGCCTCGGCCGCCTGGCCCTTCATCGGCGCGTCGGCGATCCTGCAATTCGCCTATTTCCAACTGGTGGCCGCCGCCTATCGCGCCGGTGATATCGGCCTCGTCTACCCGCTGATGCGCGGCGTTGCGCCGATGATCATCGCGGCGACCAGCGGCTTCATCCTTAAGGAGAGCCTGTCGGGTGGAGCCATCCTCGGCATCATGACCATCTGCGCGGGCATCATGACGCTGGCCTTCGAGGCACGGAAGGGCGGCCGGACAGCCATCAAGCTCGCGCTTTCCAATTCCGTGGTGATCGCCACCTATACCTATGTCGACGGCATCGGGGCACGGCTATCGGGCAATTCCATATCCTATACGCTGTGGATGGCGCTGCTACCGCCCGTGCTGCTGTTCACCTGGGCGATCTCGCAGCGCGGAGTGAATGCCGTGGCCGCTCATGTCCGCTACAACTGGTGGCGCGGCCTGATCGGCGGCGCCGGTTCCATCGCATCCTACGGCCTGGCGCTATGGGCCATGACGAAGGCGCCCGTCGCCACCGTCGCGGCATTGCGCGAAACCTCGATCCTGTTCGCGCTGGTGATTTCCGTGGTCATTCTGAAGGAGCGATCCAGCATTTGGCGCTACATTGCCGGCGCGATTATTGCCGCGGGCGTTCTGATTCTGAAGCTGGTTTGACGTCGAAAAGTATGTGGTATATAAATACCGTACGATTAATATGCTGATTTTGCTAGGTAATTTTTACAAGCGTCGAAATCCGTCATATTGACCTTCACATACATTCGCTCTATAAGCCGCCCCAGATCGCAGCCTTTCCGGGCTGTTTTCTTTTTGGCGTGTGTTTCGCTCGTCAAACCAAGCAACAAGAAACGCCCTGATGCCTTCGGGTCCGGGGTCCTAAAAGAGAGTATACAACATGGCAACCTTCTCCCAGAAGCCTGCAGAGGTGGAGAAGAAGTGGATTCTCATCGACGCCGAAGGGCTTGTCGTTGGTCGTCTCGCTTCTATCATCGCTATGCGTCTGCGTGGCAAGCATAAGGCTACCTTCACGCCGCACGTCGACGACGGCGACAACGTCATCGTCATCAATGCCGACAAGATCGTTCTGACCGGCAAGAAGTACGAAGACAAGGTTTACTACTGGCACACCGGTTATGCCGGCGGCATCAAGGAGCGTACCGCTCGTCAGATCATCGAAGGCCGCTTCCCGGAGCGCGTCGTTGAGAAGGCTGTCGAACGCATGGTTCCCCGCGGCCCGCTCGGCCGTCGCCAGATGAAGAACCTGCGCGTCTACGCCGGCTCCAACCATCCCCATGAAGCGCAGCAGCCGGTCGTTCTCGACGTGGCCAAGCTGAACAAGAAGAACGTAAGGAGCGCCTGATAATGGCTGATCTCTCTTCCCTGAAGGATCTCGGCACGGTATCGGAAGCAGCTGCTCCCGTTCACGTCCGCAAGGTTGACTCGCTCGGTCGCTCCTACGCGACCGGCAAGCGCAAGGACGCAGTTGCCCGCGTATGGCTCAAGGCCGGCTCTGGCAAAATCATCGTCAACGGCAAGGACTACACGGCATATTTCGCCCGTCCGGTTCTGCAGATGATCCTGCGCCAGCCGATCGTCGCTGCTGCCCGTGATGGCCAGTTCGACATCATTGCTACCGTTGCCGGTGGCGGTCTCTCCGGCCAGGCCGGTGCTGTTCGTCACGGCCTGTCCAAGGCTCTCACCTACTTCGAACCGGGCCTGCGCTCGGTCCTGAAGAAGGGTGGCTTCCTGACCCGCGACAGCCGCGTTGTCGAGCGTAAGAAGTACGGCCGTGCGAAGGCACGTCGCTCGTTCCAGTTCTCCAAGCGTTAATCGCTTATCCGAGATCGGATTTGGAAAGGCCGGGCTCTGCCCGGCCTTTTTCTTTTATACATTGTCGTATGCGGGCGATGTCTGATAGATAGTCGTAACACCTCCGAAACAATCGAGGCCTCAGACAGGACCTTACGATGGGAAGCACTCCGTCAGCAGACAGATAGGCCGCAGCAGCTTTTTTGTTGTTGCGGCGTCTGTCCCAGCCAATCTGATCGTGATGAAAAGACAGGCCGCCGCCAAATCCAATTATTTGAGCGGATGCTTACTTATGCCTTCAAGAATCCCAACGTGGAACTATCGCCTGCCGGCAGCGCTGCTGCTGATGGCGCCCTTCGATATCCTTACCTCACTGGCAATGGATATCTATCTTCCTGTCGTCCCGATCATGCCTCGCGCACTCGATACGTCGCCGGCCGTCGTCCAGCTGACCCTCAGCCTCTACATGCTCATACTCGGCGCGGGCCAGATCGTCTTCGGTCCGCTTTCCGATATCGCCGGACGTCGTCCTGTGCTCCTCGGCGGTGCGGCGCTGTTTGCGGCCACCTCCTTCCTGATGGCCGGCACCTCCTCCGCCGACCTCTTCATGGCACTACGACTGCTGCAGGCGGTCGGCGCTTCCGCGGCTCTCGTCGCGACCTTTGCAACGGTTCGCGATGTCTATGCCGAACGTCCGGAAGGTGCCGTGATCTACAGCCTGCTGGGCTCGATGCTGTCCTTCGTGCCGGCGGTCGGTCCCATCGCCGGCGCCTTGATTGCGAACCATTTCGGATGGCGTGCCATCTTCCTGGCTCTCGGCATCCTGACACTCGCTGCAATCTTCAATGCGACGTTACGATGGGATGAAACCCGTCCGGTAACCGTTTCGAGGCCGAAGACAGCCTTTCGTCCAATCCTGAAAGATCCTTCCTTCTGGACCTATACGATAGGCTTCAGCGCAGCCATGGGCGCATTTTTCGTTTTCTTCTCGACCGCTCCGCGCGTGCTGATCGATCAGGCCGGTTTCTCCAGCCTCGCCTTCAGCCTTGCTTTCGCAACGGCGGCGCTGGTGATGATCGCAACGGCGCGCTTCGCCGGACGCTTCGTCAAGCGGTGGGGCACGGCCGGCAGCCTTGCCCGGGGAATGCTGATGCTGCTCGTCGGCGCAACACTGCTCGCCGGCGGGGAGCTGTTTCTAACTCCCTCCTTCGTCAGCTTCGTCCTGCCGATGTGGATTATCGCAATCGGCATCGTCTTTACGACAGCGGTCACCGCAAACGGCGCGCTTCGAGCCTTCGGCGATACGGCAGGAACGGCGGTCGCTCTCTATTTCTGCGTCGAAAGCCTGATCGTCGGTCTGATCGGCACCTTGTTTGTCGTCATCCTCGGCGGCGATACCGCATGGCCACTCGCCGGCTATTGCGCCGTCATGGCGCTCGTCACGCTATTCTCTTTGTGGCGCCTGCAGAAGAGAACCTGAAACGACGACGAAAGGCCGGGCTCTGCCCGGCCTTTTTTTGTTTTTCCTGGGCTTTTTTGACGGATACCACATCGCCATGCAGGCAAAGCGCGCATTTTATGGCAAACTCGCGCATCACCCATGGAGGAGCCTTAGGATGACACGGACGATAGCTGGATTGATCCTGCCATTTCTGCTTGCAATATCGGGCACCTCGCCTGCCCTTTCGGCGGACGCTCCGCAGCCGACGCCGCAAGAGCAAACGCAGATGGAAAGCATGAAGGAATTCATACAGGCCAATCCGGATTGCAAGGAGTTCACGGATCAATGCTCTGTCTGCACGCTTGCCGACGGAAAAGCTGAATGCTCCACGCCGCAAATCGCTTGCGTCAAGCAGGCCTATCAATGCTCGGCTCCGGCCAGTAAATAACAGAGACAGGAAAGCCCTCTGTTTGAAGCCTTGCAGGCATGCATGCTTGCGCGCATCGAGCCAGCCTGTGCTTTCAGCATAAACGTAGGAGAACTCCGTGCCGAGCACGTCGATCGACCATGCCTTTACAGCGACCAGCCTGACATCGGCGGCCAGCGACCCGACCTTTGCCGGCGCGCTCTCCTTCATGCGCCGCCGCTTCACCAAATCGCTCGAAGGCGCCGATGCCGTCGTCTGGGGCATTCCTTTCGACGCGGCCACATCCAACCGGCCGGGAACACGCTTCGGGCCGCAGGCAATCCGCCGCGCCTCGGCAATCTTCGACAATGATCCGCAATATCCCTTCAACCGCGATCTCTTCGCCGAGATGTCCGTGATCGACTATGGCGATTGCCTGCTCGATTACGGCAATCACCAGGAAACATCGGCCGCGATCGAAGACCAGGCGAATGCCATCCTCGACAGCGGCGCCTTCCTGCTGACGCTTGGCGGTGATCATTTTGTCACCTGGCCCCTCCTCAAAGCCCATGCCGCCAAGCACGGGCCTCTGGCGCTGGTGCAGTTCGACGCGCATCAGGACACCTGGTTCGATGACGGCAGGCGCATCGACCACGGCTCTTTCGTCGCCCGCGCCGCCCGCGACGGACTGATCGATCCCGGCCGCTCCATCCAGATCGGCATCCGCACCCATGCGCCGGAGGATTATGGCATCCGGGTTCTCTACGGCCATGAGGTCGAGGATATGAGCGCCGCTGATATCGCCTCTGCTATCATCTCCCATACCAAGGGTGCGCCGACCTATCTGACTTTCGATATCGACTGCCTCGATCCGGCCCATGCGCCGGGTACGGGGACGCCGGTGGCCGGCGGTCCGTCGAGCGCGAAGATCCTCTCGACGCTGCAGCGGCTGCATCAGCTCGATATCAGGGGCGCCGATGTCGTTGAGGTATCACCGGCCTACGACCATGCCGACATCACCGCCATTGCAGGGGCGACGGTGGCGATGTATATGCTCGGTCTCCACGCCGAAAGGCGTGCGGCTGGAGGCTGAGACCAGCTGTTATCATTTTGAATCAACTTCATGGCAAACTGAGTCCGGAAACATTCTGAACCTATTGAAAGAGCAGGAATAAAGAACATGGCACCGAAGATCTTCATCGATGGCGAACACGGAACCACGGGCTTGCAGATTCGCACGCGCATGGCCGACCGCCGCGACGTCGAGCTTCTGTCCATTCCGGAAGCAGAACGGCGCAATGCCGCCATGCGCGAAGACATGCTGAATAGCGCCGACATCGCCATTCTCTGCCTGCCCGACGATGCGTCGAAGGAAGCGGTGAAGATGGTCTCGGCCAACAACAATGTCCGCGTCATCGACACGTCGACTGCCTTCCGCGTGCATCCGGACTGGGCCTATGGCTTTGCCGAAATGGACAAGGATCAGGGCGGCAAGATCACGAGCGCGCGTTTCGTCGCCAATCCCGGCTGCTATCCAACCGGCGCCGTCGCCCTCATTCGGCCGCTGCGGGCCGCCGGCATCCTGCCGGACGGCTATCCGGTGACCGTCAATGCCGTTTCCGGCTACACCGGCGGCGGCAAGCAGATGATCGCGCAGATGGAAAATGCCGATCATCCCGACGCAATCACCGCGCCGCATTTCCTCTATGGCCTGCCGCTGACCCACAAGCATGTGCCGGAAATGACCACGCATGGGCTGCTCGACCGCGCGCCGATCTTCTCCCCCTCGGTCGGCAAGTTCGCGCAGGGCATGATCGTGCAGGTGCCGTTACATCTCGATAACCTTGCAGAAGGCGCGACGATGGAAAGCATCCATGCCGCTCTTGTTGGCCACTTTGCCGGCCAGGACGTCGTACAGGTCGTCTCGCTTGCCGAGAGCCGCGCCCTGCCGCGCATCAATGCGGTCGAGCTGGCTGGTAAGGACACGATGAAGCTGTTCGTGTTCGGCACGCCCGGCACCTCCCAGGTCAATCTCGTCGCCCTGCTCGACAATCTCGGCAAGGGCGCTTCCGGCGCTGCTGTCCAGAATATGGACCTGATGCTAAGCGCCTAAGACTCTCAGCGGCACTTCCAATCTTCGGCGGTCGGGATTTCATTCCGGCCGCCGAATGCATTTGACGATTGCCTTGTGGACAAGTGCGCTGTCCTGTCACATGCAAATTCACCACCAAAGCAAAAAATGTGTTGCCTGTGATAATTGCGCCACATTCATTCCCTACGGCCTGCATCAGCCGCTCCGGGGACGCAGCGGTATGGGCACTGCTCGTCAGGCAATTTTCAAGATCGCGCCAGCGTAAAGGAATTGGTTACCATAATTCGGCATGCTTTCCGATAACCGGCAAAGTGACGTCCGGACGCAGATTTCGCGTCGCGGCATAGGCCCTTTTGTGAGCCGGTGTGGTGCGTATTTAGTTTGGATCAAGAGTATCATGGCGTTTGCGACCGAGACGTTCGGTAACATCAATCCCCGTTCCGGGTCCGCTTTGCGCCGGAAAAAATCCTCCGGGATCAGTCCCGGCACAGTTATCACCGGCGTTTCGGTCGTGGCTTTCGCCTGGGTGGCCGCAACCCTGATCACCACGCAATCGATGGTCCTGTCCCTGCCCGGCGCGGGTATGTCGGCGATAGATTCGTTCACGCCGAGGGCGTCCGCCTTCATCGTGCCGCAGAGCCATCTGACGCGCCCGACCCGGCTGGCGAGCCAGACCTTGCCCGTGAACCAGCAAAGCCGCACAAGCAGCGTGCCGGCCGACGCGCCGATCGGCGGGGCCGGATACACGGCGACAAGAGACGTCGTCGTTCAGCCCAAGGCAACCGCCGCCGATGCGATGCGGGCGCAGCTTGCAAGCGCCCTTGCGCAACAGGCCTCCGAGTTTCGACTGGCGCAAGCTTCGGCCTCGATCATCAAGGGCAACCGTCCGGTCATGCACGCCTCACCCGCCGCGATTGACCATCTGCGCAAGGTGATCGCCCTCAACTTCGCCAACACCATGCAATCGCTGATGCAGGTCAGATATGCCGCCGCATCCTTGCCGACGGTTGCTCCGGCAAACGCCGCTCCGCAGCCGGTTGAAATCGCCTCCGCCGCTCCCCTTGCCGGCGCGCCGGCCGTGGTTGATGCCGTGCCGCTGCCTGCAAAGGACACCGACCTGCCTGCCGCGGAGACCTTGCCGGTCGCCGCGAACCTGCCGAGCGTGATACCGCTTGCCCGCCCGGAGCATGTGGTGGAAACGGCGCCCGTTGTCGCCTCAGCTGCGCCCGCCAGGTCCCGCAGCGACGACACCGTTCCCGTGGCGCCGCCCGCGCATCTGACGGCTTACGCCAGGACGGACGACGATGAGACCCGGCCGAAGCGGTTCCTCAATCCCTTTGCCGCGATCAGCCCGCGCGGCGGCAACGGCACCGCCATCTACGATATCTCGGCCGGAACCGTCTATCTGCCGAGCGGCGAACGCCTAGAGGCGCATTCGGGCCTCGGCCACATGCGTGACAATCCCCGCTATGTCGACCGCAAAAACACCGGCCCGACGCCGCCTGAAACTTATAACCTGACATATAGGGAAAGTCTGTTCCATGGCGTGCAGGCGCTGCGCCTGACACCCGCGAACGGTGCCCGCGTCTATGGCCGCGACGGCTTGCTCACTCACTCATACATGCTCAGAGGAGGCCGCGGCGAATCGAACGGTTGCGTGGTCTTTAAGGATTACGCCCGCTTCCTGGCTGCGTTCAAGCGCGGCGAATTCAAACGTATACAGGTGGTGGCGCGTCTGTCGTCGGCGCCCAGCAATATTGCGTCACGCTGAAGCTTTGCGAACAGGAGGGCGAGGCGATCATCCGCCTCAGTCCCTCACGGCAATGACCGTCTGGCGCGGATATTCTCCGTAAAAACCGCGCCAGTTGGCGATGGCAAAGCCGAAGACGATCAGCGCGCCGGCCTGGTGGGTCAGTGCCAGATGCAGCGGCACCTGCAGGAGCAGCGTCGTAATGCCCAGGATCGCCTGGATCAGCACCAGCACGAACAGCACGACCGAGCGGCGGGCATGGGTCGTCTCCGCCGCCGCGCGCAGCGAGATGATCATATTGACCGCGACGACGGCGAAGAGCGCATAAGCGCCGAGTCGATGGACATATTGCACCATCTTCGGGTTCTCGAAGAAATTGATCCAGCCCGGCGACTGCACGAACAATCCGCCCGGCACCACCGCACCGTCCATCAACGGCCAGGTATTGTAGGACATGCCCGCATCGAGGCCGGCAACCAGCGCGCCGAGATAGATCTGGAACAGCGACATGAAGGCAATAAGGCCGGCGAGTTTCGCCGAGTAACGCGTCGGGGCCGGCTCGTTCGAATGCGGCGACAGCGCGCGCATGAACCACATGCAGGAGGCAAAGATCAGACAGGCGGTGACGAGATGGGTGGCGAGGCGATACTGGCTGACGTCGGTCCGCGCTTGCAGGCCGGACGAGACCATCCACCAGCCGATCGCGCCCTGCAGCCCGCCAAGCAGGAAAATACCGCCAAGCGGCAGCCATAGCTTGCGCTCGACGCGGCCGGTGAGCACGAAGAACAGCAGCGGCACGCCGAAGATGACGCCCATGGCGCGGGCAAGGAAGCGATGTGCCCACTCCCACCAGAAGATGCCCTTGAATTCGTCGACCGTCATATCCTTGTTCAACAGCTGGAACTGCGGAATGCGCTTGTAAAGGTCGAACTCCTCCTGCCATTCCTGTGCATTGAGCGGCGGGATGACACCATGGATCGGCTGCCACTGCGTAATCGACAGGCCGGATTCGGTGAGGCGCGTCGCGCCGCCAACCAGCACGAGGGCAAAAAGCGCCAGAAGCACGCAACCGAGCCAGATGCGGATAGCGCGGCGATTGCGGTCCTGGCGGGCCACTTCGTTCAAAACAGCCTGTTCCGACGTCAAATTTGCGACAGCCATAGTATCTCCCTTCATGCGCCTGTTGATTTGCCTGATGGGGGCGTGCAAAACAAGTCCCGGGAGTTTGCGGCATGCCGTCGCGGTATGCCGTCGTAAGAGGAGAGACCAACCCGTGCCCCTTCGCCTGCGCAAATTTGTAGGGATGATTTTGCTCGTCCTGCTGGTGGTGATCTATGCGATCGTGGCGATGATCGTGGCGGTACGCACGCTGGCCGATCAACCCGGCTGGGTCCATTTCCTCTATTTCTTCGTGAGCGGCATCATCTGGGTACTGCCGGCGATGGGGATCATCAAGTGGATGGCGGGGCCTCGCGCCCGATAGAGGCGCACCCAAACGCTCGCGGATTAACGTGGGGATAACCGTGATGAGCGGGAAGTCTTTCGCATGACCCTACCTTAAATCAAAAATAAGCCGCCTGAGCGAAGACTGCACCGGAATGCCGTCCGATCGGAGACATCAGGTGCAGAGACAGAAGCTCGATATCGCTGACATGCCCGCTACGAATGCGGCGCACAGGGATATTGTGTCCGCTGCCGTGCTATCGACAGCTGGTCGCAGCATCGACATCGAGATTTTCGACAGCATGGCGCCGCTGGAGACAGAATGGCGCACGCTGGGGCGAGACGATCTCGCATCGCTTCACCAGAGCTATGACTGGTGCATCGCCTGGGCCGAAACCTCAGGGCATCCGCTGGCAATCGTCCACGGCTCCGTCAATGGGCGCACCGCCTTTATCCTGCCGCTGGAGATCATTCGTTCCAAGGGCGTGCGCCGCGCCGAATTCATCGGCGCGCGCCACAGCAATATCAATACCGGCCTGTTTTCCGCAGAGTTTCTGGAAACCGCCGGCAATGGCCTGACAGCGTTGCAGCGGGCTGAGATCGCGCGGGCGTTGCGAGGCAAGGCCGATCTGATGCTGCTGCGCAATGTGCCGCTCGCCTGGCGCGGTCGCACAAGTCCCCTCGCCTCGCTGCCGGCCGTCGAGAACCAGAACCACGCCTTTCAACTGCCTTTCCTCGGCTCCTTCGAAGCGACCCTGAGGCAGGTGAATGCAAAGCGGCGGCGCAAGAAATTCAAGCACCAGAGCCGCATCCTCGATGACAAGGGTGGCTATGAGCATGTGATCGCGGGGCCTGATCAGCAAGACGCGCTGCTCGATCTGTTCTTCCGGCAGAAAGCGGTCCGCTTCAAGACTGCGGGCCTGCCGGATGTATTCCAGGATGCGCCGACCCGAACCGCCCTGCACCGGCTGCTGTTGCATCGGGACGGCGAAGAATCCCATTCCACGCTGGAGATGCACGCGCTACGGCTTAAGGGCGAGCATGAGGGGCATATCCCGGCGATCGCCGCACTATCGCGGAAGGGCGATCACGTCATCTGCCAGTTCGCCTCGATCGATGAGACGCTGGTTCCGGAGGCGAGCCCCGGCGAACTGCTGTTCTGGCTGATGATCGAGCGGTTGCATCGCGAGGATGTTGCCCTCTTCGACTTCGGCATCGGCGACCAGGGCTACAAGCGCTCGTGGTGTCCCATGGAGACCGTGCAGCACGACCTGATCCTGCCGATCTCCGCGGTCGGCCATGTCGCTGCTTTCGCACAAAGAGGCATGACCCGCGCCAAAGCAGCCATCAAGGCCAGTCCGCAACTCTATGGCCTGATCCAGCGACGGCGCGCGCGGCAACGCGTCAACACCCCTTCGACGGAAGAAACCGACAAGGATTGATTAGGCCGCATACTGACGAGCGTCGGCGCCACGCTCGGCACGCCAGCCGGACATCAGGATGATGTGCTCATAGCCAGCCTTCTGGAACTCCGTCATCGCCGCCATGAACTGGTCTTCGTCGGGCTCCGGCATGGAGAGCAGGATTTCCGTATCCTTGCTGCGTGTCAGACGCGCGACGCCGGAGACGTCGGCGGCACCGCATTCGACCAGAACAATATCATAGGCCGAACCGAGCGCATCGAGGATGAGCGACAGACGGTCGGCGCCGCGCATCGCGCGACCGACGTCACTGGTGCCCTGCGGCACAAGATGCGCGTCGGACAGGCGATCCGGGTGAATGGTGTCGGCAAAAGCGGCCTCTCCGCAGAGTAGATCCGTCACCCCTGAAAGATCGTCGGATTCGGCCATCAGCCGCGACGGGCAGCCGGTTCCCGTCATATCGACCAGCACGATGCGGCATCCGGCATCGGCAATGGTGCGGGCCAGCATCACGGTTGCCGTGGAACCATTGTCGCCGGTCGGAGATATGGAGATAGCAAGGCGAGAGTCGCGTCCGATCAGATAATCGGCGACCGACTGGATGGAGAAATCCTCCTCGTCTTCCGCTGCCTCTTGCGGCATATGTCCAAGATCGACCGCCTCTTCCATCTCGCGCGCCAATACCGGATCGACGGCGACGGAAAGCATGCTTGCAGGCACAGGCCCCTGATGCACGTTGGCCGCGGTTAGCGGACGAGCAGCGGTCTCGCGCTCAGCCGGGCCGACCGGACGCAGGGCGCGGCCACTGAAGAGCTCCATCAGCATGATGACGATGCAGGTCAGGAGAAAGGAGGCGAGTGCGGCGACGACGACGATTGGCCCAACCTTCGGAAAATAAGGATCGACCGGCTCGACGGCCTGGGAGACAACGCGGGCATCCGCCGGACTTGAATTCTTGTTGACGCGGGAGGCGGCCTCCCGATAGCGGGCAAGATAGGTTTCCAGCAATTGCCGTTGCGCGGTCGCTTCACGTACCAGCGCGTTGAGGCCGACTTCATCCTGCCCTGCCCGGGCGCTATCGGCCTTCAATGTGTTCGACTGCGCCACGAGCTGCTGTTCGCGCAGCTGCGCGACCTTGGCTTCGTTCTCGATGCTGGCAAGGATCTTCTGGGTCTCGCGGTCGATCTGCTGACGGATATCGGTCAGCTGGGCACGCAGGCTCTTCAACCGGGGGTGCCCTTCCATCAAGCTGGTGGACAGATCCGAGATCTGCGATTCCAGGCCGGACTCCGTTGCCTTCAGCCGCTGGATAGTCAGCGAGCCCGAGACATCGGTCAGCGTATCGATGGAACGGCCGGAGGCGAGCGCGCCGCGCACGGCCTGGGCGCGTGCCTCGGCATTGGCCCTTTCGCCGCGCACCTGCGCCAATTGACCGGAAATATCGGCAAGCTGCTGCGTCGCGAACGTATTGGTGTCGCTGGTCTGCAGGAGGCCGTTGGCGGAGCGGTAATCAGCGACCTTCTTTTCGGCCTCGCTGACCTTCTCGCGCAGATTGGTGATCTCCGGCTCCAGCCAGCGCGTCGCCTCGCTGTTGGAATCGAGCTTGGCGCCGCTCTGCATCGACAAATAGATCTGCGCCATGGCGTTGGGAACGCTGGCCGCCAGATCCGGATCGCGGGAGGTGAAGCTGACACCGATGACGCGGGAACTGTTGATCTGATAGACCTGCAACCGGTTGGTAAAAGCATCGAGCATCCGCTCTTCCGGCGCCTTGTCGAGCGAGCTCTTCTTGAGGTGCAGCATGACCAGAATGTCGGAGAAGGCGGAGCTTCTTGTCGCCGCATCGAATTCCGGGTGCTCATAGAGCTTCAGTTTGGTGATCACCTGCTTGACGAGATCGGCCGACTGCAGGATCTGCACCTGGCTGGCGATATTGAGCTCGTCCAGCAAGGGAGCCGAGCCGGCGTCATTGTTCTGAGTCGTCGTCGCGAATGCCGGCGCGCGCTGCTCGATCAGAATGCGGGTTTCGCTGCGATATTCCGGGGAAACGACCTTGGCGACGGCAAACGCCAGGCAAGCGCCGGCGAGCGTGATGGCGATGACCCGCAGCCGTCGCTGCCATACAGCGCGAAAGAGCAGCGCCAGATCAATATCAACATCCTGCTGGCTGCTGTTGATGCCGGGCATATACAAGAACTCCATAATATAAAGCCAAGATTAAATGTAAACGACTATAGTAACCCAAGCGTTAATAGTATTTTCGAGTATTATTTTCGACACCTCTAATGAATGACATGAATTTTTCTTCGCTCTTTACCGACCGTTAACCCTAACGGATCGATAACGACGACAGTGATTTTCCTCGTCCGTGAGCGCGAAATGTCCTTCGCAAAGCCAAAGATTGTCCTGGCACTCGGCATGGCAGCCGTGAGCGCCGCGCTCAGCGGCTGCAACACCTATCAGCCTGCGCCGAAAGCCTTCAGTGAAGCGACGATCCAGCCCTATATGCTGGATAGCGGCGATCGCCTGCGCGTGACCGTCTTCGATCAGGAAGGCCTGACCAACACCTATACGGTCGACCAGGCCGGCTACATCTCCTTCCCGCTGATCGGCCAGGTCCCTGCCCGCGGCCGCACGCTGCAGCAGCTTTCCGGCCAGATCGCCCAGAAACTTCGCCAGGGCTACATCCGCGACCCCGATGTCACCATCGACATCGACCGCTACCGCTCGGTCTACATCATGGGCGAAGTCGGCCAGCCCGGCCAGTATTCCTACGTCCCAGGCATGACGATCCAGAACGCCATCGCGGTTGCCGGCGGCTTCAGCAGTCGCGCCAACCAGGCCAATGCCGACGTGACCCGCAAGATCAACGGTCATGTCATGACAGGTCGGGTCGGCATCTCGGATCCGGTGCTGGCGGGCGATACGATCTATGTCCGCGAACGGCTGTTCTGACCGTTCACGATCATGACAAAACCGCTCCGCATCCTCCATTGCTTCAGGTCACCGGTCGGCGGGGTCTTCCGCCATATCCGCGATCTGGCGGAGGAACAGAGCAAGGCGGGACATCAAGTCGGCATTCTCTGCGACAGCCTGACCGGCGGGGCGCATGAGGACCGGTTGTTCGACGATGTCCAGCCCTTTCTTGCGCTTGGCGTGACGCGCCTACCGATCCGGCGTCACATCAGCCTGTCGGATATTACGACGCTCTGGAAAAGCTATAAGACAATCAAAAGTTTGCGGCCGGATGTGCTGCATGGGCATGGCGCCAAGGGCGGCCTGCTTGCACGCATCATCGGCTCAGTCTTGCGGGTGAAGAAGTATCGCGTAGCCCGCGTCTACACAGCGCATGGCGGCAGCCTGCATTTCTCGCGCACCTCGCCGCAGGGCATTCTGGTCCATAGCCTGGAGCGGCTGCTGGAATTCCTGACCGACGGGCTGATCTTCATCTGCGATTTCGAACGCCGAAGTTACGAGCACAAGATCGGCAAGCCGCGGACGCGCACCGCCCTGATTTATAACGGCATCAGCGATAGTGACTTCAGGACCGTCCCCACGCGATCGGACGCGGTCCATTTCGTCTATATCGGCATGCTGCGGGACCTCAAAGGTCCCGATCTGTTTGTGGAGGCCTTCGCCAAGACCGAACGGCGGATCGGACGCCCCCTCTCCGCGCTGATGATCGGTGACGGGCCGGACAGGGACAAATACCGGACGATGATGATCGAGCGCGGTCTCGGCCAGCGCATCGGCCTGTTGCCTGCCATGCGCGTGCAGGACGCCTTTGCCCTGTCGCAGGCCGTCGTCGTCCCCTCGCGCGCCGAAGCCATGCCCTATATCGTGCTGGAGGCGCTTGCGGCGGAGAAAACCGTGATCGCCTCGCGCGTCGGCGGTATTCCCGAAGCACTTGGTGAGGATAGCGCGGCGCTCGTGGTTCCCGACGATACAGACGATCTTTCGCGCGTGATGGCCGAGGCCATCACCGAACCGGACTGGGCTCGCCGCATCATGCCCGATATCGGCACAATCCGCTCGGCGTTTTCAGCCTCGATCATGGCAAGGGATACTGTCAACCTATATTACAATATACTTGAGCCAGGCGCCGAACGTTAGAATACAAGCGAGTGTTGTAAGCGTTTCTTAGCTCATACCTGCTAGGCGATATCCGGTAACGATCGGATGAATTGCCATGAACCCCATCGAGAAGTCCAAGCAATTTGACTTGGACCATATTCGCAAGCAGGTTTCGGAAATCCGCGCCCGCAGCGCCGAGGAAAAGGGCGGCGAGAATCTGTCCGGCGACATCAATGCCTATGCCCGCCAGATCGCCGAGCAATTTCGCGAAGGCAACCAGACACCGGCGATCATCATCGGCCAGTATCGGCTCTTCGAATTCCTGTGGCTGCTCGTCGTCGGACTTGCGGTTCTCTTCTTCCTGACAGCACCGGGCGATCATTCCTTTCTGGCGAAGACAACGGTAACGATCTCGCTCAGCACGCTCACCATCATCTTTCTGCAGGTGGCTGACGCCTATCAAATCCCGATGCTACGCCTGCCGCACCGCTTCCTGCAGCGCATCCTGCTGCCATGGGTGGCGGCGTTCGCGGTGGTCGCCATTGCCCTCGTGCCGTTCCATGTCGATGGCGTCTATTCTGTCCGCCTTCTCACCACCTGGTTTGTCGCCGGCGCGATTTTCCTTGTCGGCGCGCGCCTGATGTTCGCCTATGGCATCCGCCACTGGGCTCGCAACGGCATCATGGAGCGGCGCGCCGTCATCGTCGGCGGCGGCGAGCCGGCCAAGGAACTGATCCGCGCGCTCGAGCATCAACCCGATAACGATATCCGCATCTGCGGCATCTTCGACGATCGTGGCGAGAAGCGGTCGCCGGTGATGGTGGCCGGCTATCCGAAACTCGGCACTGTCCCCGAGCTGGTCGAATTTGCCCGGCTGACCCGGGTCGACATGCTGATCATCGCGCTGCCGATGAGCGCCGAAGACCGTATTCTGCAGCTCCTGAAGATGCTCTGGGTGCTGCCCGCCGATATCCGCCTGGCGGCGCATGCCAACAAGCTGCGCTTCCGCCCGCGCGCCTATTCGCATGTCGGCGCGGTGCCGATGCTCGACATCTTCAACAAGCCGATCCGCGATTGGGATGGCGTCGCCAAGCGCATCTTCGATGTCTTCTTCAGCCTGCTCGCGCTGTCCCTGCTCTGGCCGGTCATGCTTGCCGCAGCGATCGCGGTGAAGACGACCTCGAAGGGGCCGGTCTTCTTCATGCAGAAGCGTCACGGCTTCAACAACGAGATCATCAAGGTCCTCAAGTTCCGCTCGATGTACACGCATATGAGCGACCCGACGGCCCGCAACGCCGTCACCAAGAACGACCCCCGCGTCACGCCGGTCGGCCGCTTCATCCGCAAGACCTCGGTCGATGAGCTGCCGCAGCTCTTCAATGTGCTGCTCGGCAACCTGTCGCTCGTCGGCCCGCGTCCGCATGCCGTGCTGGCGGCGAGCCATAACCGCACCTATGCCGATGTGGTCGAGGGTTATTTCGCCCGCCATCGCGTCAAGCCCGGCGTCACCGGCTGGGCGCAGATCAACGGCTGGCGCGGCGAGATCGACAGCGACGACAAGATCAAGTTCCGCACGGCCTATGACCTCTATTACATCGAGAACTGGTCGCTGTTCTTCGATCTGAAGATCCTGTTCCTGACGCCCTTCCGTCTTCTGAACACGGAAAACGCCTATTGACCGCGATCGATCTCCCCTTCCCGCGCGTCGACCGGCCGCAGCTTGCCACGCTTCGGCTGATCGGCACGGCCTGCGTCGCCTTCGGGGTGTTCCTGTCGGGTTTCGTCATCGCCGAGCCCGCGCCCTATGAGCTGTGGCTCGCCTTTCTCATCGGCACCTGGTTCATCCTCGGGCTGAAGATCTCGCGCAGCACCGCGCCGCTGCTGGCTCTCTTCCTGGCCTTCAATGTCGGCGGCATGCTGTCGCTGACGCAGATGCGCGATCTCGGCGCCAGCGACCATCTCGACGGTCCGGTCTATATCGCCGTCTCCACCTTCCTGGCGCTGAGCGCCGTCTTCTACGCCGCGATCATCGAGGACAGCGAAAAACGGCTGAAGTTGATCTTCAACACCTGGGTCGTTGCCGCGCTGATCACGGCGAGCCTTGGCATACTCGGCTATTTCCACGCTGTCCCCGGCTTCGGGATTTTCACGCGCTACGACCGCGCCATGGGCGCATTTCAGGATCCGAACGTCTTCGGTCCCTATCTGGTGACACCGACCATCTTTCTCATGCATGGCATATTGATCGGCGATCTCAAGAAGGCGCCGATCAAGGCGCTATGCCTGATCGTCCTGGCCTTCGGCATCTTTCTCTCCTTCTCGCGTGCCGCCTGGGCGCTGTTCGCCTTTGCCTCGGTAATGCTGATCTTCTGCATGTTGCTGAAGCATCGCAGCAACGCCTTTCGGTTGCGCATCCTCGTGATGTCGCTGACGGCAATTGTTCTCATGGTCGTCGTGCTGATTGTCGCACTGCAATTCCATCAGGTCAGCGACCTGTTCTCGACGCGCACGCAGCTCGTGCAGGATTATGACGGCGGACATCTCGGCCGCTTCGAGCGGCATCGCCTCGGCTTCATGATGTCGATGGAAAGGCCGCTCGGTATCGGGCCGCTGGTGTTCTCCACCCTCTTTCGCGAGGACGAGCACAATATCTGGCTGAAGACGCTGACCACCTATGGCTGGCTCGGCTTCTTCTGCTGGGTCAGCATGATCTGCTGGACCATCTATATCGGCTTCCGCAACCTTTTGAAGGAGCGGCCCTGGCAGCCTTACGTGATGATCGCCTGGATCGTCATTCTCGGCCATGTGGGTATCGGCAACGTCATCGATACCGACCATTGGCGCCATCTCTACATGCTGATCGGTATCGTCTGGGGCTGCGGGGCGCTGGAGCAACATCATCAGCGTGGCTTGACCCGAAGGGAAGCGGCGCCGTGAACATCAATGTCGCCGTCAAACGCCTGTCGTTGCTGCAAGTCCTCGAACCGAGCGGCGGCGGCTCCGGCCGCCATTTCCTCGATCTCTGCCGCGCCATGCAGCACCGGGGCCATTCGGTGACGGCGGTCTATTCGCCGCTGCGTGCCGAAGCCGCCTTCGTCGCCGAACTGGAGGGCATGGGCCTCGACAGCGTCATTCCGCTCGCCATGCGGCGCGCGCCGGGGCCGTGGGATCTCACCGCGTGGTGGAACATTCGCCGGATCGCTGCGCGGTATGGGCCATTCCACCTGATCCATGGCCACAGCTCCAAGGCGGGCGCGCTGACACGGTTGCGACTGCCGGGGCCGCATGTCCCGGTCATCTACACACCGCACGCCTTTCGGACTATGGACCCGACACTCGACTCCAAAGGCCGGACGATCTATGGCGGCATCGAGCGTCTGCTCGGCAGCCGGCTGTCCGACCGCCTGATCTGCGTGTCCCGCGATGAATATGATCACGCGCGGTCGCTGGGTATTCCGGAGGCCCGCCTGCGCATCGTCGTCAATGGCGTCAGTGCGCCGCCATCAGGGCAACGCGCCGCCATCCGCGTACGCTACGGCATACCGCAGGACGCCCTGCTCTTCGGTTTCGTCGGTCGACTGACGCGGCAGAAGGCACCGGAACGGCTTATTCAGGCTTTTGCCCGTATCGCTAAGGAATTGCCTCGGGCGCATCTGCTGATGATCGGGGTCGGCGAACTGGCCGACACGGTCAAGGACATGATCAAGGCCGCCGGCCTTGAGGACCGCGCCCATCTTGACGATGCGATCCCCGGCGCTGCCGCCATCGACGCCTTCGACGTCGTCGTCATGCCCAGCCGCTACGAGGCCATGTCCTATGTCATGCTGGAGGCCGCAGCCGGCGGCAAGCCGTTGCTTTTGAGCGATGTCGGCGGAGCGCGCACGGTGATTGAGCCCGGCCGTAACGGCTATATCATTGCCAATAGCGACGACCCTTCAGAACTGGCGATGACGATGCGGCGTTTTGCCGACCCGAAATTGCTGCGGAACTTCACCGCCGAGGCCCGCCAGCGCAAGGATGGCTATACGCTCGCCGGCATGGCCGACGCGACGGAGGAAATCTATTTCGAACTGCTCGGCTACCGCGCTCCTGCGCCGCTGAGGAGACCGGAAAGAATCATGTTGCGCAGCGCCTCCTGAAGGATGCTCGAAAATCGCCATCCCATTTCAGTTTGAAGGTGAATTCCATTCGAAATCAGTTCCGATTTTCGAGGTTTTGCGCTAAATTTCAATCATGATCACATCAGCGCAACTCCGCGGCGCACGCGCCATGCTCGGCCTCACATCGGAGGCGCTTGCGGCCGAAAGCAAGCTGCCCCTGGCAACGATCAAAACGCTGGAAACGGATGTCAGTTCGGCGGACGCCAAGTCGCTTGTCGCCGTGCGCTCGGTTCTCGAAGCTCATGGCGTCCTGTTCCTTGCCAATGGCAGCGACGGAAACGGCGGCGCCGGCATCCGCTTCAAGCACTGGGCGGAGGATGGCGGCACCCGGCCAGAAAACCTGAATGCCACCAACGACGATTGATATCCGGAACATTGCCACGCAAGTGAATATTCGTTAAAATATATTCGAATATTCATTCTGGGATATGCAGATGCCCCTCTATATAAGAGACGACGATATCGACGCACTCGCAGTTGAACTGCAGACGTTGAGCAAGGCTCGCACCAAGACTGAAGCGGTACGTTCCGCGCTTCGTCATGAAATCGATCGGCTGCGAGACGCCGTACCGCTTCGCGATCGTATTGCCAAGATTCAGGCGGAAGCTACGAAACTCAGCCTGCCCAATCCAGATTTCGACTTCAAGGCATTTACGGATGAAATGTGGGACGACGTCTGATGTTCATAGACGCATCGGTCATTGTCGCAATCCTCAACCAGGAACCCGGCTGGCAGGAGCTCGCTAAAAGGCTCGCGCATGTCGAAAATGCCTGTGCAGTGTCTCCGCTCGTCCGTTTCGAAGCGATGCTGGGCATTGCGCGGGCTGCCGTTCACAAGCGCAGCGGGCCGGGTACGAAACCAGACCCTATGATTTTGCAGGAGTCTCGCAAGCTGGTGGATGACTTAATTGCTGAAATTGGTGCAACAGAAATTGCCATCACGAACACCGTTGGCAACGGAGCGATGGACGCAGCTGCGATGTACGGAAAAGCAATCGGCCATCCGGCCGATCTCAATTTTGGTGACTGTTTCGCGTATGCTTGCGCAAAAGCGTGCGGAAGCGGCCTTCTATATAAAGGCGACGATTTTGCGCAGACTGATCTAGCTTGATCGTCTAGGCGCTACGCCAGCTTCCAGCTTTGAACGAGCTGCTCCGGCGCCGAGATGGCGGCCGGCAGGATGAAGCGCTCGGTATCATTAGCCGGCTCCTTGCCCGCGACGATGGATCGAGCCGGCAGGCCGTGGCCGAAATCATTGAGTGTTACCAGTTCCACCACCACGTCGCCGTGCTCGCCTCGCCATTCGCGCCGCTCGCCGCCTTCGAACAGGCGCAACCGGCCTTTCGTTTGCGGACGTTCATGCACCGCCAGCCACTGCGCCACCGATGCCTCCGCATTGGCATATGAGACGGTGCCGTCGTCAGATCCATGCCAGATGGAGACCGACGGGAACCGAACGGCATCCGGCGAGACTTCGCGGACAAGTTCGGCCCATTTTTCGGCCGGACGCGCCGAGCCTCTTCTCATCACATCCAGCGCCGACATAGCATCGCGTGCCGCACCAAAAGGCAGGCCACTGATGATGGCACCGGCAGCAAACAAGTCCGGATAGGTGGCAAGCAGCGCCGACGCCATCGCGCCACCGGCCGAAAGGCCCATGACGAAAATCCTGTTGTCGTCGATCTTGTGCAGCCGGCGGCTGAAATCGATCATCTCGCGGATCGAACCCAGTTCGCCGCGATCGCGCGTGACCGAACTCGGGCGGAACCAGTTGAAACAGAGATTGGGATTGTTGAACGACTTCTGCTCGGCATAAAGAACAGCGAAGCCATGCTTGCGCGCCAAGGCTGTCCAGCCGCTGGCACGATCGAAATCCTCGGCATTCTGCTGACAGCCATGCAGGACGACGACAAGCGGCATCGGCCCCTCGACGCCCGGCGGCACATATTCGAGCATGCGTAGGTCACCCGGATTGCGCCCGAACCACAGGACCTCCGTCAGGCTCTGCGGCACGAGCTGCGTGGATACGCGCTGACGTGCCGGCTGCGAGCGCGGCCGCGTTACGGGGAACTTGAGCTGTGGCAACTCGACGGAATCGACGAGCAAACGGCGCAGCCGGCTCGGAACCTTGAAATTCATCCTAGACCTTTCAAATTATCCGCACCCACCGTTGTTGATCTTGTTTGGCGGGCGGCGACCGCACTCCGTCCCCAAGGGGTCGGCATCGAGCAATGCGACTCTATTTGTGCGATGCAGCAAATATAGGGCGGCAAATGAGATTCGAATAGGCACAATGCATCATTGCAGCTATGTGAAATCCGCTTAAATCGATTAGATAGTTATCGCTAAAATGACGAAAATGTCAGAGATAGGCTCGAGCAAGCGCGACAAGCTTCGCGTCTTCCTTCACGCCCTGGCGATAAAGTTGGATGATCAGCGCGCCGAGACGCTCAGCTTCCGGGCCGCGATGATCGATGCCGCGATCCTTGCAGACGATATCCAGCACCTTCTCCAGACGATCCAGATCGTCCGAAAACAGGGGTAGATCCTGGGGATGGATTGAGGTTTCCAACATCTGCGCTGCCTCGTCCGTCGGGCGGAAGCACGCTAATACATTCGCCGGAGCCCGCTTTATAACCGGCATATCCACGCTAACTATGCGCCCTGCCCGGGGGCTTGGCAAGGAAGGTTTTATCGCATTACCCCCTGACGACCGCGCATTGTAATTTGCAAATGCCTGATACCAACAAACGAAAAGCCAACGGATCGGTAAGAAATCACGGCGATAATCCCCCCGCAATTGAGGGATGACACCATGGCAAAAGCGAAACGACGCACGCGGCGAAAGCCACAGTCCAAAGCGGGCAATTCGATGTGGCTATGGGGCGTGGTTGGCCTCGCCGCAGTAGCCGGCATCTTCGCCTATGAGCACCGCCGGGAAATGCCGACACTTCTGGCCAATGCCGGCGCCACAGGCGCCCGGCATGTATCGCAGGTGACAGAGGCAGTACAGGCCGCGCCGACGCCGGCTGTAAGACCGAAGGTCAGGACGGCTGTCGTCGTTCCGGAACGCCCGGACACGACAATGCCGGTTCCGCCCAACGCCATTCCCGTATCCTTGCCAATGGAACGCGCGGCTCCAGTGCTGGCCACCGCTCCTGTCCACGAAAACGGCGGCCGATTCGGCCTATGTGGCAGCGCGACTGGCGCCAACTGTGTCGTCGACGGCAGCACCTTCTGGCAAAATGGGGTCAGGATCCGTCTGGCGGATATCGATGTGCCTGACATCGCCCCCTCCCACTGCGCCGGTGAACAACAAAAGGGCACCGCCGCGAAGCTGCGCCTGCAGGCGCTTCTCAACGACGGCACGTTCGCACTCTCCGGCAGTGCCCGCGGCGAGGATCAACATGGCGGCAAATTCCGCATCGCCATGCGCGCCGGCCGCTCCATCGGCGATCAGCTGGTGTCCGAAGGGCTCGCACGCCGCTGGACAGGACAGACGCCATCCTGGTGCAGCTAAATCAGTGAAAATTTGATTGGGAGTTCAAGGAGATAAATGGTCGGGGCGACAGGATTTGAACCTGCGACCCCTTGACCCCCAGTCAAGTGCGCTACCGGGCTGCGCTACGCCCCGACCTGCCTAAAAAGGCCTGATTGCATTAGTCTGTCGGGCATGGCAGCGCAAGAGGTAAAATCGCAGCTCGGTAGAAAAATGGCGTGCAGAGCGAGAAAAATCCTCGCTCTCTTACTCACCTGCATTGTCGGCGTGGCCCATGGTTCGGCTGGTAAGTGTTGTCCGACGCCCGGTAGGATTGGTAGCGGCTGGCGCAGGCTCGTGCGTGACCGTCGTAGCGTTCCGCGTGCTGCCTGTAGAACAGCGTGCCGGTCACGAATGACTTGAAAAGCACGCCGCTATCCGAGTCGTCGTCGTAATAGCTGTCGGAGCCGTGGCGTTTGTGGCCACCGCGCCAATGGTTGTGGCTATGCCAGTGCCCATGGCCGCGAACCTGGATGATATCGGACCCTTGCTCCGGCGCCGAAAGCGCGGGCATGGTGATGGCGCTGGCGGGCAAGACCGCGCTTGCGGCCAGCAATAGGCCGAGACCGGCGACAGCCATGGATCTGGTGATCACGCGCATGTGTAGCTCCCTTCAAGTCCAACAGCGGTAGATCCAAGCACATCTGCGTGAAAAACCTTGCCGCCGACCACTCCGACATTACCTCTATATAGTGGGTTCGAGCCACACTCACAGATGCCTTTCCGTCTTTCTTCCCGACGGATTGTCATTGAATAAGAAGTAATTGGAAAGTTACGCGATGAAGCCGCTGATTGCCCTTCTGCTATGCGCGCCGCTGCTTGCCGCATGCACAACGACCGAACAATCCCTGCAGCCGATCCCCGGCAGCATTACCTATCGCGGCCAGCCGGAGATGAAGCTGACGCAATCGCCTCCGGGCACGCGCCTGCCACATCATTTCACCAATCAATGGGGTGAAGATGTCTATGAGACCTACATCATCCAGCCGGATCACAGCCTGAAGCTGGTCAGCCGCCAAGTGATGACGCGGCCGCTATAGGCCCTAGAATACGTTTGCAAACAGAAACTCCGCCGACGCTGCGCCGGCGGAGTTTCTGTATTCTGTCGTGTCCGGCTTACCAGCAACGATAGCAGCGGCGGTAATAGGGCCGGCCATAATAGCCGCGATGATGATTGTCGCTGACCGCAGCGCCGACAAGGACGCCGCCGATGACGCCGGCGGCAATGCCCGCAGCAGCTTGATTTTCGGCTTGCTGCGCCTGCGAGCGATTGGCCTGATAGGTGGCACCGACACAGCGGCTGTAGCGCTGCGTGCCCGGACGCAAGCCCTGAGACTGGCAGGTCATTTCAGCGCTGGTGGCGGATTGCTCCGGCGTCTGGCAGCTCGTCAAAATAGTCGATATGGCGAAAAGACCGAGCGCCATGGTAGCTCGTATACGCATATTACCTCTCCAACAATTTAAAGTGTTATCCCTGGAGAAGGAAATACAGCCAAAGGTAATTTGACGCAAGCCTCACATTACCAATTAGTTAACAAGAAAGCACCGTGAACTTGATCCACTTTCCCGCGCCGACGGGCACTCTTTCGCTCAAGAATGCCGTCAAGGCGGCGCCAAAATGAAGGGTCCGGCACGACTGCCGGCCCCCTCTGTCATTTCTCGAATGATCAGCCGAAACCGATCAGAAATTCCGCTCGAAACGCAGAATGCCGGCAACGGTGTCATCGTTGATGAAATCATAATGCATGTAGGTCAGTTCCGGCTCGATGAGCAGATCCTTGACCGGGTTGAACTTCAGGTTCGTCGTTGCTTCGAAGATCTTCGAGTCGGTATAGGCAAGCTGCAGGTTCCACTTCAGCTTGTCGTTGACCGGTACGCCAACGCCGCCCCAGACGGCCCAATCTCCCCAGCCGCACTTTGCCCCATGGACGACGCCATCGGAGGTCGTGCAGGCCGATTCATCCTGATAGGAGCCGGCATACTGGTTGAGCTTTTTGCCATCCGTGTTCCAGCCGCCCATCAGGAAAGCTTCCACGCCGCCGAACTTGGCGTCGACGCGAGCCTTGATGGCGCCTTCTTCGACGATGGAGTCATACCCGCCGACGACCTTGAAGCCGAGCGTGTCGGTCGTATACCCCAGACCGGCAACGACGTTGGGCGCATATTGATCGGCCTTTGAGGTAACCCAGGCGCCGCCGTAGCTGTCCGAGTCAGACCCCGAATTGCTGTCTTCTAGCGAGATGACGGCGGAGAAACCGGAGCCGGTATCATATTTGTAGGTCAACTGGTTGAGTTCGTACGGGCCATCATAGATCGCATCATCGTTGATGACGTCGCCAGCATAGCCCGTATAGAGATTATACTGCGAGTCGAGCTTGCCGACGGTGAAGCCGGCAAGGCTGATATTGGCAAACAGCAGCTTATCGGCTGTGGCACCCCCATCGTTCCATTCCCAGCGCAGGATCATGTTGGTCTTCAGCGGACCATATTCCGTGTCCGTCGCCGTATCGACATTGAGCTCGACGCGCTCATGCCAGAGCGTACCGACCTTGTTCGTCGGATTGTAGGCGTCGTACCACTCACCCTCGGTGCGAACCTTGCCACCGATCTTCAGGCAGGTCTCGGTGCCTGGAATGAAGAAATAGCCGGTGCCGTAGGCATCGCAGATGCGGACATATTCCAGAGGCTCGGGTTCGGCCGCAACGATGGCATCGGCCGCATGGGCGCCGCTCACCGTTGCCAGCGCGGCAGCGGAGCCGAGAAGAAGGCTCTTGATGTTCATGGTGTCTCCATTCGAATATCCATCAGGGGATGGAGTCCGCGGTAGACAACTTCACACCGCCCCATAGCCTGATTTGGCATCTCCCCATGACGGGGCGAAGCAATAACGCTTCGTTAGCAAAATTGAACCCGGTGCAGAGAGCTTGCAAGCCAATAAACATAGCAAGCTAATTGTCATATTGGCATGGATCGTCGTTCGTGACAAAAATATCACGCCCTTGATCCGGCAGGGCGGCGCTCACGCTGGGCCAGCGGTATTGAAGGGCGGCGATAAATAAATACAATCGCCTGCCGGGTTCAGGAGGCGGTCGCCATCAAACGCGATGCCAGTGAGGTATGATTCGGAGGAAAAATTATGGCTTTCAAAATCTTAAGCGTATGCCTGCTCGCCGTCGGCATGGGCACGACGGCAATGGCCGCCTCCAGTGACCACGGGGGCGGCGATCGAGGCGGCTGGGGAGATAGCCCTGGTGCCGAAGACAACAACAACTATCGCAGTACCATCATCGACAGAAGCGACACCGCCGGTAGGGACGAAAAAGATCCGAATGCCTGCTGGACGCTGCCACGCTCTGCCGACGGCAAATCCATTGTCGCGCCGAGCCAGGCTAATCCCATCGTTCCGCGCAAGTGCAATTGACCAGGTAGTTTTGAAGCAGAAGGCCTCGCCTACCGCACCTGGTCGAGCAACCGCTTGCATTCCAGCAAGTCGTAGAGCGTTTCCTGCAGCAGCGCCCTGTCTTCCTTGCCGACGCTCGACTTGCCGAGGGAAACATCCGGCACGTCGTCTTCGCCGCTGACGAAGTTGAAGAAGCGGCGACTGATCGGCGCCTTGGCGCGTCCGACGATCTGATCCTCGTCGGGATGGCCGGATCCAACACGCGGCTCGGCCGGGGCCGGTTCCTGCGCGGCGGCGGCAAGCGCCTCGACACTGGCGAGGTCGCCATGGCCGACGGCGATGACGAATTTATTGCCGTTGGTTTTCAGGAGTTTCTGGACGCCCTTGATCGTATAGCCGTGATCATAGAGCAGATGGCGGATGCCGTTCAGCAGATCGACGTCCTCGGGCCTGTAATAGCGCCGGCCGCCGCCTCGCTTCATCGGCTTGATCTGCGGGAAACGGGTTTCCCAGAAACGCAGGACATGCTGCGGCAGATCAAGGTCTTCCGCGACTTCGCTGATCGTGCGAAATGCATCCGGGCTCTTGTCCATCGTCATACTCCCACAGCATGTTTCTGACGCCACGCGGGCCAGACCATGCAAAACCGGATATCCGCACCGCGGCTCGTCGCGATACGACTCACCATATTTCAACGGTTTGCCGGGAGAAATTCAAGTCATCTCTTCGGCTGTTTCACAAGCAAGCCGAAAAACAACCAAGAAAGGCCGGGAAAACGGCGGGACCGCACGAGTGCCAGGTCACGCCGACAGCAGTTTTCAATGGATCAGGAAGCAGGATTTGCCGGCCGCGCCTTCGCCTTGCGGCTGGCATGGGCCTTCAGGATACGTGTCTTCAGGACGTTGGACGCCTTGAAGGTCATGACGCGACGCGGGGAGATCGGTACCTCTTCGCCGGTCTTCGGATTTCGACCGATACGCTCATTCTTGTCGCGCACCTGAAATGTCGCGAAGGAAGAGAGTTTCACAGTTTCGCCACGCACGATGGCGTTGCAAATCTCATCGATCACCGTCTCGACGAGTTCCGCAGATTCGGTCCGGGAGAGGCCAACTTTCCGGAATACCGACTCCGCCAAGTCTGCGCGCGTCACTGTCTTGCCCGTCATGGTTCCCCGCCCAAATTGCTGCGTATTATTATCCAAGTCGCAAGAGTATTGCCCTTGCGCCAAACGGTCAAGCTCTTGTTCGGAATCGGGTTTTAGAGACTTGGCCTACCAGCGCAGCAGAACCGCGCCCCAAGTGAAACCGCCGCCCATGGCTTCCAGCATCACCAGATCGCCCCGCTTGATTCGGCCGTCGCCGGCAGCAACCGCGAGCGCCAACGGGATCGACGCGGCAGATGTATTGCCGTGAAGATCCACCGTCACCACAACCTTTTCGGGAGCAATTCCGAGCTTCTTAGCCGAGCCGTCGATGATACGGCGATTGGCCTGGTGCGGCACCAGCCAGTCGAGATCATCGGCCGTGACGTCGGCTGCCTTGAACGTCGCTTCGATGACATCGGTAATCATGCCGACGGCATGCTTGAACACTTCTCGGCCGGCCATATGCAGCACGCCGACCGTTCCCGTCGAGGAAGGTCCGCCATCGACATAAAGCTTGTCCTTGTGTGCACCATCGGAGCGCAGGCTTGCCGTCAGCACGCCGCGATCGGTATTGGCGCCCGTCCCCTCGCCTGCTTCGAGAATCAACGCGCCAGCGCCGTCGCCGAAGAGAACGCAGGTCGTGCGATCGGTCCAGTCGAGGATACGGGAGAATGTCTCGGCGCCGATGACGAGCACGCGCTTGGCAACGCCACCGCGAATATAGGCGTCGGCGGTGGTCACGGCGTAGACGAAGCCTGAGCAGACGGCCTGAACATCGAAGGCGAAGCCATGATGCATGCCGAGCCGGTTCTGGATATTCACCGCGGTGGCGGGAAAAGTGTTATCCGGCGTCGAGGTGGCGACGATGATCATGTCGAGATCGTCAGCCGTCAATCCGGCATTAGCAAGAGCTGCCCGTGCCGCCTGCTCGCCGAGCGAGGCCGTGGTTTCACCTTCGCCGGCGATGTAGCGCTGACGAATACCGGTGCGTTGGACGATCCAGTCATCACTGGTGTCTACGACTTGCTCCATATCGCGATTCGTCATGACACGCTTAGGCAGCGCCGCCCCGAATCCGCGAACAACTGAACGGATCATTCCTATTATACCCCGTCACTCATGCCGCTTCAGGCCCAATCGGCGGCTGCCGCTTGGCATGATATCTTTTCAGATCATTTTCTATTTTTTGTGTCAGGCCGTTCTTGGCCATGTCGTAGCCGACATCGATGGCAGCCGCAAAGGCCTCGGCACTGGCGCCACCATGGCTCTTGATGACGATGCCGTTGAGGCCAAGGAAAACGCCGCCATTGACCTTGCTGGGGTCGAGCTTCTCGCGCAGCAGGTCGAAAGCGCCCTTGGCGAAGAGATAGCCGATACGGGCAAGCAGCGTGCGCGTCATCGCCGAGCGCAGATAAGCGCCGATCTGCTTTGCCGTGCCCTCGGCGGCCTTCAGTGCGATATTGCCGGAAAAACCTTCCGTCACCACCACATCGACCGTACCCTTGCCGATATCGTCGCCTTCGACGAACCCGGAATATTCGAGCGATTCAAGGTTGGCTTCGCGGATCAGGCGGCCGGCTTCCTTGACGTCTTCCTGGCCCTTGATTTCCTCGACGCCGACATTCAGCAGGCCGATGGTCGGACGTTCGATCTCGAAGAGGGCGCGGGCCATCGCCCCGCCCATCAATGCGAAATCGAGCAATTGCTGCGAATCGGCGCCGATCGTCGCGCCGACGTCGAGCACGATGCTTTCGCCCCTGAGCGTCGGCCAGATCGCGGCGATCGCCGGACGTTCGATGTTGGCCATGGTGCGCAGGCAGAACTTTGCCATCGCCATCAGCGCGCCGGTATTACCGGCGGACACGACGACATCGGCCTCGCCCAGCTTCACCGCCTCGATCGAGCGCCACATGCTGGAGACATAGCGGCCACGGCGCAGCGCCTGGCTCGGCTTCTCATCCATGCTGATAGAAACATCGCATTCGTGAAAGACGGATTTTTCACGAAGCTTCGCGTATTTCCCGAGGATCGGTTCGCAACGATCCTTCATACCGTACATGATGAAGGTAATGTCGGGATGCCTCTCCAGCGCCTTGGCCGCGCCAGGAATAACAACCTCAGGGCCGAAGTCGCCACCCATTAGGTCAAGAGAAATTCTGATCACGCGTCCCTAGTCCTTCTTGTCCGCCGGGCCCGGCGGAATTGGCGTCAAAATACCGGTTTCTCCCCGCGTTACAACTGAATTGTGTTCAATTGCCAGGGGTGTCTATTCCTTTTTCCAGTCTTTCAGGACAGCGAATGGCGAGGGTTTCTTGTCATCTTCGCCTGTATCTTCGATGTGGTCTTCAAACGCGATACCGGGCTTGCGCGGGTACGGATCGATGGCAAGCGCGGCGAATTCCGCGACGGCGGCGCCGGCATCGATCGTATCGCCGGTGAAAGTTTCCGGAAGGTCCGCACCATCCGGATCGAGCACCATTTCTCCGGCATCCACAGACGGCATCCGCGCCAGTTTCGACCCCTCGGGGACGAAGATCTGCTCGAATTCCTCATTGATATCCGATTCGACCGGCTCGAGCGTGACAACGCAGGCCTGAACGATCTTTGCGCGCACATTGCCCTTGAGGCGAACCCCATCGCGCTTCCATCGGGCGATCTTCAGATCCGCCTCGAGTGTCGGCACGGAGAGCACATTCCAAAGCTTGGCGAGACCGGCAAGCTCCCGGTCGTCGGCTTTGAGACGAACCTCCACCGGATTGGCGGAGATATGGCCGACTTTTACCGGATAGGAAAAGGGCGTTTCGTCGGAGTTCGGTTTCTTCATTTTTGTCTCCTAGGCTACGTCTTTGTCGATCCCGCCAGGCTGCGGGAGGATTGCCGAACCGGTGGCAATCTCGGCTTCCGCCACGCTTGCCAGATGCGTTTCGGCCATCGTCATCCAGTCCGCCAGACCAAGCATCGAGGGGGCCTCTTCGCCTGCCGTGGGGTAGATATTGCGCCGAAGCGCTGCGGCCAGTGCATCGCGATCATTACCGTCCATGGCGGCCGCATAGCTTTCGAGCCGCCCGTAGAACATGCCCGCCAGTTTCTTCATCCGCTTCGGCACGCTGTTGTCACCTATACCAAGTTCGCGGATGGAATAATCGATATCCTCGAAAAAGGCATCGATAATTTCCTGCGCAAGCTCCTGGCCGCTGGTCGCGGACGAACGCGTCCGGCGAAAAAACAGGATCATCACCGCCGAAAGCAGCTCAAAACGCCCCATGACCGTATCCGGCACGTCATAGTCGGTATAGAAAACCGGCTGGCGCGCCATTGCGGTCAGAACGTCATATTGTCTGACGACGATGATCTGATTGTGATTTCTTTTGCGGAACAGCCCAAAAATCATGAAAATTCCCGGAATTGGCCATTCAGAGCGCCGTGTCGCGCTTGGCCTTGTTGCATCCACTTGAAAGCTGGTTTACCGAAGCAGGCGCGAATTGCAATGCCGTTTGTGCCCGCTTCAAGGCCCCGCCCCGACCCATCGTCGCACAGTGCATGATTGGTGATGAAGAGTGCCGAACAACATCGCTAATGCCTTACCCAATCGCGGAAAGGCCACAATGATGTGCACAGCAAGATCTTATTGGCCACCCGGCCATCGGTTTGATTCATTAGGGGAGATGGGATGTCGTTGAAGAAACGGTATTTCAAGTCTGACAGAACTTTCATCAGCAGTGCCGCCATCGCCCTGGTGATCGGGACCGCGGGGCTTACGAGTTGCAAGACCACAGAGGTCATGAACAACGGCTACATCTTCGATCAGCAATCGCTCAATCTCGTGCCCGTCGGCTCGAGCCGCGAGCAAGTGCTGCTTTCGCTCGGTACGCCATCGACGACAGCGACCTTCGACGGCGAAGTCTTCTATTACATATCCCAGAAGCGCACCCGCGCCGCGGCCTTCATGAAGCCGAAGCTGGTCGACCAGAACATTCTGGCGATCTACTTCGACAAGGATGGCATCGTGAAGCAGGAAGCCAACTACACGCTGAAGGACGGCAGGGTCTTCGACATGATCAGCCGTACGACGCCGACCGGCGGCCGCGACATCACCTTCCTGCAACAGATCCTGCAGGGTGGCGGCAGCGGTATCAACGGCGCGAGGAACTTCCTCAACAACCTCAATCCGGGTCAATAAGCCGGATAGACCGCATAAAAAAACCCGCGAGGCGCGAGCCCCGCGGGTTTTTCATTGGTTGCGCCTTCGCCCTTATCCCGCAAGAACGGCAAGCAGCAGCAGCGCGACGATATTGGTGATCTTGATCGCTGGATTGACCGCCGGGCCAGCCGTATCCTTGTAGGGATCGCCGACAGTATCGCCGGTCACGGACGCCTTGTGCGCCTCTGAGCCCTTCATGTGGCGCGTGCCGTCCTTGTCGACAAAGCCGTCTTCGAAGCTCTTCTTAGCATTGTCCCAGGCACCGCCGCCCGACGTCATGGAAATGGCGACGAACAGGCCGTTGATGATGACCCCCAGCAATGAAGCTCCCAGTGCCGCGAAGGCCGAAGCCTTGGAGCCGGAGATCAGAAGCACGCCGAAATAGACGACGATCGGCGCCAGCACCGGCAGCAGCGACGGGACGATCATCTCGCGGATGGCCGCCTTGGTCAGAAGGTCGACGGCGCGGCCGTAGTCTGGACGCTCCGTGCCCAGCATGATGCCCGGCTTCTCGCGAAACTGCCTGCGCACCTCCTCGACGATCGCGCCCGCCGCACGGCCGACGGCCGTCATGGCGATGCCGCCGAAGAGATAGGGGATCAGGCCGCCGAACAGCAGCCCGGCGACGACGTAGGGGTTGGAGAGATCGAAGGAGATCGGCCCCACATCGGCAAAATAGGGGAACTGATCGCCGTGCGCTGCGAAATACTTCAAGTCGTTCGAATAGGCGGCAAACAGCACCAGCGCGCCGAGACCGGCCGAGCCGATGGCGTAGCCTTTCGTGACCGCCTTGGTGGTGTTGCCGACAGCATCCAGCGCATCGGTCGATTTGCGCACTTCCGGCGGCAGATGCGACATCTCAGCGATGCCGCCGGCATTGTCGGTGACCGGGCCGAAGGCATCGAGTGCCACGATCATGCCGGCAAGGCCGAGCATGGCGGTGACCGCAATGCCGGTGCCGAACAGGCCGCCGAGCTGGTAGGTGGCGAGAATGCCGCCGACGATGACGATTGCCGGCAGCGCCGTCGATTCGAGCGAGACGGCCAGACCCTGGATGACGTTGGTGCCGTGACCGGTGACCGACGCCTGGGCGATGGAATTGACCGGCCGCTTGTTGGTGCCGGTGTAGTATTCGGTGATCACGACGATCAGCGCCGTGACGATCAGCCCGACGATACCGCAAAGGAACAGGTTCTTTCCGGTGATATCGAAACCTGCGACAGTGCCAATCGAACCCCAGCCGATGGTCAGCGAGGTGGCCACGCCGAGACCGATGATCGACAGCAGACCGGTGGCGATCAGCCCTTTGTAGAGCGCCCCCATGATCGAACCATTGGTGCCGAGCTTGACGAAGAAGGTGCCGATGATCGAGGTGATGATGCAGGTGCCGCAGATCGCCAGGGGATAGACCATGGCAGATGCGAGGACCGGCGTGCCGGCGAAGAAGATCGCGGCGAGAACCATGGTGGCGACGACGGAGACCGCATAGGTTTCGAACAGGTCGGCGGCCATGCCGGCGCAATCACCGACGTTATCGCCGACATTGTCGGCAATGGTCGCGGGATTGCGCGGATCGTCTTCGGGAATGCCGGCTTCCACCTTGCCGACGAGGTCGCCGCCGACGTCGGCACCCTTGGTGAAAATGCCGCCGCCGAGACGGGCGAAGATCGAAATCAGCGATGCGCCGAAACCGAGCGACACCAGCGCATCGATGACATCGCGCGAGCCCGGCTCATGGCCAAGCACGATGGTCAGCACGTAGAAATAGATGGAAACGCCGAGCAATGCGAGGCCAGCGACCAGCATGCCGGTGATGGCGCCCGACTTGAAGGCGATATCAAGACCGGCCGACAGGCTATGCGACGAGGCCTGCGCGGTGCGAACATTGGCCCGCACGGAGACATGCATACCAATGAAACCGGCAGCGCCCGACAGGACCGCACCGATCAGAAAACCAAAAGCGGCTTCGGCCGATAGCAAAAGCCAGGCCGCGATGAAAACGATGACGCCGACAACGGCGATAGTCATATATTGGCGCGCTAGATAGGCTTGCGCACCTTCTCGAATATAACCCGCAATTTCCTGCATGCGTGCATTTCCCTGGTCGGCGGCAAGCACCGACCGGGTTGTCCAGATGGCATAAACCACCGAGAGCAATCCGCACGCGATAACACCTAGAAGAATCGACATTTCGCTTTTTCCCTCCAAAAAAGCCGGCGGGTCACTCCTCCTCCGGCCGCCTGCGACAACGGTGACCCCCCTCCTCCAAGGCGGTCGACAGATGTGCATAGCGGAGATTGCGTTTGGGAAAACGTCGCGTCAAGACCGCCCGCGGGTAAATCACCCGATGGCGGTTCAAAAGAACATTCGTAGCTGAAATCAGGCGCGAACGAAGCAAACGAAAGTAGACGGCGCCATCAACGGCGCCGACATCGCTGCTTATTTCTTGGCTTCGCCGCGAACTTGCTTGGCGATTCGATCGAGCACGGCGTTGACGAGCTTAGGCTCATCATCATCGAAGAAGGCGTGGGCGATCTCGACATACTCGGTAACGATAACCGCGACCGGGACATCCTTGCGGTCGAGAATCTCGAATGTACCGGCGCGCAGGATGGCGCGTACGGTACTGTCGAGACGCGACAGCGCCCAATCGTCCTGAAGCGCGGAACCGATCAGCGGATCGAGACGCGTCTGCTCGCGCACGACGCCGGAAACGATAGAGCGAAACCAGGATGCGTCGGCCTTCAGATAGGTGTCGCCATCCAGCTCCTGCCCGAGACGGTGCGCCTCATATTCGGCCACCACCTCCAGCACGCCGGTTCCGCCGATATCCATCTGATAGAGCGCCTGAACGGCGGCAAGGCGGGCTGCCCCGCGCTGGTTCGCGGTCTTTGCCGGTCGCTCGTTATCCTGATTGCTCATGAACTTATGCACCCAACTTTTGTTTCAACGCGATCATCGTCAGCGCTGCACGAGCGGCAAAGCCACCCTTGTCCTTGTCCGAACGGCGCGCCCGCGCCCAAGCCTGGTCGTCGTTCTCGACGGTCAGGATACCGTTGCCGATCGCCAGGGATTCGCTGACGGCGAGATCCATCAGCGCGCGAGAAGATTCATTGGCGACTATATCGAAATGATAGGTCTCGCCACGAATGACCATGCCGAGGGCGACATAGCCCTGATATTCCGTGCCACCATTGTCGGCGCCGTCGAGCGCCATGGCGATGGCAGCCGGAATTTCCAGCGCGCCGGGCACGGTGACGATGTCATAGGTCGCTCCGGCTTCTTCAAGCGCAGTCTTGGCACCATCGAGAAGGGCGTCAGCCATATCGTCGTAGAAGCGGGCTTCCACGATCAGGATGTGGGCATTGGTAGAGCTGGACATACGTCACCTGCGGAATGAGAGGGCGGGCAGCACCGATAACGGCGGGTCAAACCACGGCGGGCCGCACTTGGCAAGTGTTTTTCGGCTATCCGCCCCGATTCTGATCGGGATTTGAGGAAGATCGGGCCTTGCTGGAAATTGCATCTTCCGCCGCCGCACTCGCTTCGATAATAATTCGCGACCGGCAAGGGAGGGCCTCATGACAAAGAAGACCAGACGCGCCGTCAATATTGGCGAGCTTCAGCTCGACCATTGGCAGCAGGGAGATTTTTTTGCCGGCAGCGACGCCTCTTTCGGCGCGCTGCTCGGCCTCAAGGATCTTGGCATCAGCTACAACGAAGTGCCGCCCGGCAAATCAGGCTGTCCGTTTCACAATCATCATGTCGAGGAAGAGCTTTTCGTCATCATCGACGGCGAAGGCGAATATCGTTTCGGGAGCGAGCGCTTTGCCGTTGCAAAAGGCGATGTGCTGGGGGCTCCGGCCGGCGGCCATGAAACAGCTCACCAGCTTATCAACACCGGTCCCGGCGTGCTGATCTATCTTGGGATATCGACCAAGGCGCAGACGGAGATCGTCGAATATCCCGACTCCGGCAAATTCCTGGCAAAGACCAACCGGGCCGATGGGACACGGTTCCGTTTTATCGGCCGCGACGGTGGGCCCCTGGATTATTGGGATGGCGAACCGGGAGCGTGACAAGATGAGCATGAATTCTGCAATGCCCGAAAGGAAGGAAATCGCCCCCGCCATGACCACCATCCCCACCTTGACGACAGAACGGCTGATCCTGCGCGCCCACCGGCTGGAGGAGTTTGAGAATTATGCCGACTTCTGGAAACAGAACGACCTGATGCGCTTCGTCGGTGGTGAACCGCCATCACGCGAGCAGACATGGGCGCGTTTCCTGCGCTATACCGGCATGTGGCATCATCTGGGCTTCGGTTTCTTCGCCATCGAGGAGCGCGGCAGTGGCCGCTTTGTCGGCGAGGCCGGCTTTCTGGACTCCCATCGCGACATGAATCCGACGACGGAGGGCACCCTGGAGACAGGCTGGGCGATCTCGCCGCCATTGCAAGGCAAAGGCTACGCAACGGAAGCCATCAGGGCGGCAATTGCATGGGCCGACGGGACCTTCGCGGATCGGCGGATGACCTGTATTATCGACCCTGAAAACACACCATCGCTGCGGGTCGCCGAAAAGGTCGGTTTCCGCCGGATCGGCGAGACCGTTTACAAGGGTGGAACGAACGTCATGCTCGAGCGATGGAAATAAAGCGGCCGCGACCGTCGAAGGGATCGATGCCCATGAGTTCACGGCATGACATCGGCATTAGGGAATATGCCCCCGACGACGCCGGCGCCACGATCGACATTTTCCTGCGAGCAATTCGGGAGATTGCGTCGAAGGATTACGGTCCCGCGCAGATCGATGCCTGGGCGAAGGTCGATGATCCCGAGGTCTGGGCGCAGTGGCGCGCTGGCAGGCCGACCTGGATGGCGATTTACGAGGCGCAGCCCGTTGGTTTTTCCGATCTGAAGGCGGATGGCTGCCTGGACATGATGTTCGTCCTCCCGGACCATCAGGGCAAGGGTGTCGCCGGCCCGCTTTTAAAAACAGTGGAGGCCGCCGCCCGCCATCAGGGGCACCGGCGAATTTTCACCGAGGCCAGCCTCACCGCCAGACCCTTCTTCGAACGAAAAGGGTTTATTGTCCTCGCCGCTCAAACCGTGGAAAAGCGCGGGCAGACCCTTCCAAACTTTCGCATGGAAAAGACGCTCGCCTGAGAGGGTCGAAGCTCAGCCTTCCCGGACAACCGGGAATTCCGCCAACCGCGCGGCATAGCGGGCCATGGTGTCGACTTCGAAATTGACGAAATCGCCGGCCTTGCGCTCGCCCCAGGTGGTGACCTCCAGCGTATGGCGGATCAACAGCACGTCGAAATCGGTGCCGTCGACGGCGTTGACCGTGAGCGATGTGCCGTCGAGGGCGATCGAGCCCTTGGGAGCGACGAATTTCGCGAGATGTTCCGGCGCGCGCAGGCGATAGCGGGTGGCGTCGCCCTCTTCCGTCGCCGACAGGATTTCGGCCTTGCCGTCCACATGGCCGGAAACGATATGGCCGCCGAGTTCATCGCCGATCTTCAGCGAGCGCTCGAGATTGATGTTGCTGCCGGCCTGCCACTTGCCGATGGTGGTCAGCCGCAGGGCTTCCTCCCAGGCTTCCACTTCGAACCAGCGGCCGTTGCTGCCCGCTTCCGGCAGACCGGTCACCGTCAGGCAAATGCCGGAATGGGAAATCGAGGCGCCCATGTCGATCGTCGCCGGGTCGTAATTGGTGACGACACGCAGCTTGATGCCTTCCTTGAGCGGAGAGACGGATTCGACTGTGCCGATATCGGTGACAATTCCGGTAAACATCAAAAACCTCTTTCAAATTCGTCGCAGCGATCATCGCCAAACTGGCTCGCGCGGATATGCCTGAAACTGGGTGGGATATTGGTCTTCGTGACCGGCGATTCAATACCGCCCTCGCCGATCGCATCCGGCCCCTGGAAGAGAAGAATACGGTCGACCAGGTCCGCATCGAGAAAGCGTTGCGCTACCCTTGCGCCACCCTCGACGAGAAGGGAGGAAATGCCACGCGTGCCGAGCGCTTCCAGCAACTCGCCCGGTTCGTTGGAATTGGATTGCAGCACTTCGACGCCGGCATCATCGAGCGCGGCACGGCGGGCCATAAGGGCCTTGTCGGTATTTTCATCGAAGGGCGGCGGATGACCGGCAACGGTGATCACCGGATATTGCCGCGCCGTCTTCACGAGCTTGCTACCGAGCGGAAGCTGAAGCTGGTCGTCAATGACGATGCGCAGCGGCGTTCGATCTTCCAAGCCCGGCAGGCGGCAAGTCAATTCCGGATCGTCGGCGATGGCCGTGCCGATGCCGACCAGGATGGCGTCGCTTTCGGCGCGAACGACTTGCACCTGGGCGCGGGCGACATCGCCGGTGATACGCACCTGCCCTGTGCCCGTCTTGCCGATCATCCCGTCTGTGGAAACGGCAAGCTTGAGAGTCACATACGGCCGGTTTCTCGTCTGGCGCATGAGATAGCCGGCGAGCGAGTGCCTGCCCTCTTCCTCGAGAATACCGATATCGACCTCGATCCCCGCATCCCGCAGCATCGCGATGCCGCGCCCGGAAACGCGCTGATCGGGATCAGTAACGCTGATGACGACACGGGCGACGCCATAGGCGATGAGCGCCTCGGAGCAAGGCGGCGTCTTGCCGTAATGCGAACAGGGTTCGAGCGTGACATAGGCCGTGGCTCCCCTCGCCGCCTCACCGGCGTCGGCCAGCGCCTGGGTTTCGGCATGCGGCCGGCCTCCAACCGCGGTAACGCCGCGGCCGATGACGGCACCATCCTTGACGATCACGCAGCCGACGGAAGGGTTGGTGGAGGTAAGCCCTAAATGCCAGCGCGACAGGCGGATCGCCGCGGCCATGAAACGTTCGTCGTCCGGCCGGCGCGTCATGGTCAGGGATCCAGCGGATCGCGGGCGATCTTGGCATTGATCTCGGTGATCACGTTCTCGAAATCCTCCGCATGCGAAAAATCGCGATAGACGGAAGCATAACGCACGAAGGCAACGTCATCGAGGCTCTTCAGGGCTTCCAGCACCTGCAAACCGATCTGTTCCGAGCTGATTTCCGTCTCGCCCGAGCTTTCCAGGCGGCGGACGATGCCGGAAACCGCGCGCTCGATACGATCCCGGTCGACCGGGCGCTTGCGCAGCGCGATCTCGAAAGAGCGCACCAGCTTGTCTCGATCGAACAGCACCTTGCGGCCGGTCTTCTTGATAACCATCAGCTCGCGCAACTGCACGCGCTCGAAGGTCGTGAAACGGCCGCCGCAATCCGGACAGATCCGCCGCCGGCGAATGGAGGTATTATCCTCCGCCGGCCGCGAATCCTTGACCTGGGTATCTTCCGAACCGCAATAGGGGCAGCGCATTCGCTCTCCTCAGCCCATATAGCCGTACATCGGGAAGCGATCGGTAAGCTTGATCACCTTCTCGCGCACGGCAGCCTCGACAGCGGCATTGCCTTCATCGGAGTTGGCGACCTTCAGGCCATCCAGCACTTCGATGATGAGATTGCCGATCTCGCGGAATTCAGCTTCCTTGAAGCCGCGCGTCGTGCCGGCCGGAGTGCCGAGACGGACGCCGGAGGTCACGAAGGGCTTTTCCGGGTCGAACGGGATACCGTTCTTGTTGCAGGTGACGTAGGCGCGGCCAAGAGCAGCCTCGGCGCGCTTGCCGGTGGCGTTCTTCTTGCGCAGGTCGACCAGCATCAGGTGGTTGTCGGTGCCGCCGGAAACGACGTCGACGCCGCCGGAGATCAGCGTTTCGGAAAGCGCCTTGGCGTTCTTGACGATCTGCGCGGCATAATCCTGGAATTCCGGCTGCAGTGCTTCGCCAAGCGCCACGGCCTTGGCGGCGATGACGTGCATCAGCGGGCCGCCCTGGAGGCCCGGGAAAACGGCCGAGTTGAACTTCTTCGCCAGATCCTCGTCATTGGTGAGGATCATGCCACCGCGCGGGCCGCGCAGCGACTTGTGGGTCGTGGTGGTCGCGACGTGGCAATGCGGGAACGGCGACGGATGCTGGCCACCGGCGACGAGGCCGGCGATGTGGGCCATGTCGACCATCAGGTAGGCGCCGACGCTGTCGGCGATCTCGCGGAAGCGCTTCCAGTCCCAGATACGGGAATAGGCGGTGCCGCCGGCAATGATCAGCTTCGGTTTGGTCTCTTCGGCCTTGCGCTGAACGGCTTCCATATCGAGCAGGTTGTCGCCTTCGCGCACGCCGTAGGAGACGACGTTGAACCACTTGCCGGACATGTTGACAGGTGAACCATGCGTCAGGTGACCACCAGAATTGAGATCAAGACCCATGAAGGTGTCGCCCGGCTGCAGCAGCGCCAGGAACACGGCCTGGTTCATCTGCGAACCGGAATTCGGCTGAACGTTGGCGAAGTTGACTCCGAACAGCTTCTTGGCGCGCTCGATGGCGAGCTCTTCGGCGATATCGACATACTGGCAGCCGCCATAATAGCGCTTGCCCGGATAGCCCTCGGCATATTTGTTCGTCATGATCGAGCCCTGCGCTTCCAGCACTGCGCGGGAGACGATGTTTTCCGAGGCGATCAATTCGATCTCGTGCCGCTGGCGACCCAATTCCTTGCCGATTGCGCCAAAGATTTCCGGATCGGTATCGGCGAGCGAGCGATTGAAGAAAGGTTCGGTGGAAGCAGAGGTCATCGTGAAAGCTCCTAACGGGCCGGAACGGCAATGGAGACACGGTATTAGCGTCAGGGTTGCCCGAGAGCAATACGATCAGCGACATTTGCTGGGCATTCTACGATGAGTGCCTCCCGCAAACGAAAAAGCCGCATCCGAAGACGCGGCTTTTCACAGATTCCATCAAAGCAAGACCGATTATTGAACCGGCTGCTCCATGCCCTGGGTCGTGTCGAGCGCCAGCTGGGAATTGCCGTCGAGATTATAGATATCGTCACGGAACTGGACGATGCCGTCGGCAGCGCTCCAGGCGGAGATATAGACGAAATAGACCGGCACTTCCGTCGCCAGCTTAATCGGCGTGTTGACGCGCGTGGAGATGACTTGCTCAATGTGCTGACGCGGCCAGCCCGGAGTATCGGTCAGCAGCCAGGTCGCCAGGTCGCGGACGTTCTGAACGCGCACACAGCCCGAGCTGTCGAAACGCATCAGCTTGTTGAACAGGCCCTGTTCAGGCGTATCGTGCATATATTCGTTGTTGGGATTATAGAAGTTGATCTTCGTGGACGCCATGGCGTTGGTCTTGCCCGGATCCTGACGGAACATCAGGTTCGGAGCCTTGTCCGAATTCCAGTCGATCGTCTCAGGCGCAACCTCCTGGCCCTTGCCGTCGAGAAGGCGGATGTTGTTCTTCGACAGGTAGGTCGGATCCTTCCGCATCAGCGGCATGATGTCCTTGATGATGATGGAGCGCGGCGCCGTCCAGTACGGGTTGAGGATGACCTCGTAGATCTTTGAATTGATAAGGTGCGTCGGGCGCGATTCCCGGCCGACAATCGCCTCGTGACGCAGCGCTACTTGACCGTCCTCTACGGCTTCGACACGGGTCGCCGGAATATTGACCATGACGTGACGCCGGCCCAGATCGGCCGGGAAGGTCTGCAGGCGAACGAGGTTGGTGTTCAGCTGCTGCAGGCGGACGTTTGCGGGGATGTTCATTGCCTTCAGCGTGAAGTCGCCGAGGACACCATCCGGCGGCAGGCCGTGGCGGGCCTGGAAACGCTTCACGGCGCCGTCGACATAGGAGTCGAAGGCGGAGGAAATGCCGGCTTCCCTCGGCAGGTCGCCCGTCACCATCAGATGCTGGCGCAGCGCCTGAACGGCGCCATCGGTGACGCCGAGCTGCAATTTCTGATCGCCGGGGGTGATCTGCGGCCAGCCGCCATTGGCGG
>NZ_AJVM01000020.1:0-19793 GCF_000281735.1 Rhizobium sp. AP16
CCTGACGGCGGCGCGGCTGCCGCTCCTGCACAAAGCGGTCGTCGCCGCCTGCGACGCGCTGGACGGGCAGGTCGACGGATTGATATCCGACCCGCTGAAGTGCCATTTCGATCCGGGTACGCTGCTTTGCTCTGCGACGGCAAAGAACACCGATAGCTGCCTGATCACCGCGGAAGTCGAGACAGTTCGCCGCCTCTATAACGGTCCAAGAGACCCCGCAACGGGTGAACGCCTGACGATTGGCGGACCGCTGCCGGGTTCGGAACTCGCCTGGGCCGGCGTCTTCGTGCCGCGCGGGCCGAGCGAACCGATCTTCAGCGAGATCATCGCGATGGGCACAATCCTCAATCTCAACTTCGAAACAAATCCGCCCGCGGATTACAAACTCGCCGACGTCACATTTGACAGGGCGTATTTCGATCGGCTGCGTCCGCTGCATTCGCTTTATGACGCCACCAACCCCGATCTCTCGGCCTTCGAAAAATCCGGCGGCAAGCTGATCCTCTGGCATGGCCTTGCCGATCAGCATATCTCGCCGATCAACACCATTGCCTACTATCAAGCGGTCGAGAAGCTCCTGGGCGCCAAGCGCGCCGCTCAGTTCACACGGCTTTACCTCTTTCCAAGCATGTATCATTGCGAGGGCGGCGAAGGTCCGAACAAGATCGACCTGCTGACACAGATGCTGAACTGGGTCGAGAAGGGCACCGCTCCGCAGGAGATCGTCGCGCGGCAGACGGCGGACGGTGACACCAGCGGCTTTGGACAGCCGAACGGTGCGCCACCCAAAGACGCGACGAAGAAGCCGACCGCAAAATCCTCCGACAAGATCGTCCGGTCGCGCCCGGTCTACCCCTATCCTTACACCACGAAGTACAAGGGCAAGGGCGATCCGAACCTCGCAGCCAGCTACACGCGTGGTGACCGCGAGGAAGCCGTCATCGAGCCTTGGGCTGGCGCGGATTTCTATCAGCCCTACAAGCCCCGTGCGGAATAGACCTATGCGGCCTCACGACGGCGAAGCTTCGCCGTCGTATCCGTCTGCTTGAGATTATGCCGCGAGCAATCAGAGCTCTACTGCAAAGCCTTTTCCATCACGCGCACCAGCCGCTCGGCAAAGGCACGCGGGTCGGCAGGCTTGTCGCCATCAAGGACACGCGCCTGGTCGAGCAGCAGGAATGCCGCGTCGTCGCGCAGGGACGACTGGTCGCCCTTGGCGGCGATGGCCTTGACGAGCGGGTGATCGCTATTGATTTCCAGGATCGGCTTTGCAGCGGATTGCAGCTGCCCGGCGCCCTGCAGGATTTTTTCGAGCTGGCGGTCGTAGCCCTGTTCGGAGGCGACCAGGCAGACGGCGCTTTCGATCAGGCGGTCCGATGCGCGAACATCGGAAACCTGATCCGAGAGCTTATCCTTGGCGAAATCGATGAAAGCCTGAACCTCCGCCGGCGCTGATTCGTCCTTGGTCGCGTCCTGCTCGACCTTGCTGAACTGGGCGAGATCGGCCGACCCTTGCGTGATCGACTTGAACGCCTTGCCTTCGAACTCCGGCGCGTTCGTCACCCAGAAGCTGTCGACGGAATCCGAGAGCAGTAGCACCTCGATGCCGCGGGCACGAAACCCTTCGAGCTGCGGCGATGCCTTCAGCTGTTCGAGGCTGTTGCCGGCGAGATAATAGATCGCCTGCTGGCCTTCCTTGATATCCTTGACGTAGTCGGCAAGAGAACGATAGCCCTCCCCGGATGCCGTCGTGCGGAAGCGCGACAGCGCGACCAGTTGGCTGCGCCGCTCGTAATCCTCGTAAATACCTTCCTTGATCAGGCTTCCGAACGATTCCCAGAGTTTGAGGAAAGCATCATTGTCGCTTTCCGCAAGCTTCTCGATGGCGGTAATGATCCTGTTGGTGACGCCCTTGCGGATCGCCGAGAGGATGGCGCTTTCCTGGATCATTTCGCGCGAGACGTTCAGCGGCAGATCGGAGGTGTCGACAAGACCGCGCACGAAACGGAGATAGCGCGGCAGCAATTCGGCCTCATCGGTGATGAAGACGCGCTTCACATAGAGCTTCATCCGGCCCTTGCGATCGGGATCGAAGAGGTCGAAAGGCTGGGAACCGGGAATGAAGGCAAGCGCGGAATATTCGTGGCGGCCTTCGGCGCGGAAATGCACCGTCAGCGCCGGCTCGTCATACTGGCCCGAAATTCCGCGATAGAAATCGGTATATTCCTCGCTGGTGATATCGTTTTTCGATTTCGTCCAGAGCGCCGTGCCGTCAGTCAGCTGCGTCGCCTCCGCACCGGGCTTTTCGGCGATCGTGATCGGCACGGGCACATGACCCGATTGCGCCTTGACGATCCGCTCGACGGTCCAGCGGGACGCGTA
Source organism: Rhizobium sp. AP16 (assembly GCF_000281735.1). Taxonomy (NCBI): domain Bacteria; kingdom Pseudomonadati; phylum Pseudomonadota; class Alphaproteobacteria; order Hyphomicrobiales; family Rhizobiaceae; genus Rhizobium; species Rhizobium sp. AP16. The sequence goes on from NZ_AJVM01000020.1 coordinate 2,383, forward strand.
GCTCTTGGCATCCTCCATCAGATGCAGAGTGATGCGCGTGCCGCGGGCCGGCGCCTCGCTGACATCGATCGGGCTGACGCTGTAGCCGCCCTTGCCGTCGGAGGACCAGAGCCAGGCATCATCCGTGCCGGCGCGGCGCGAGACGACATCGACGCGATCGGCGACCATGAAGCAGGAATAGAAGCCAACGCCGAACTGACCGATCAGCTGCGCGCCCTCGCCCTGCTTGTTTGCCTCGATGCGCTCCATGAAGGCGCGCGTACCGGAACGGGCGATCGTTCCGAGTGCTTCGATCATCTCGTCGCGGCTCATGCCGATGCCGTTGTCCTCGACAACAAGCCGGCTGCCCTCCTCATCCAGCGTCAGCAGGATACGGCTGTCCGGATCGCTTGCCAGCAGCGAAGGCGTGGCGATCGCCTCGTATCGCAGCTTCTCACAGGCGTCGGCCGCATTCGAAATCAGCTCGCGTAGAAATACATCCTTATCGGAATAAACCGAGTGAACCATCATATGCAGAAGACGGGCAACGTCGGCCTCAAAAACATGGCTTTCGGCGGGATTTTCTGCGGTGGTTGTCGTCATGTGCGTCTCGTCTCCTGGGAATATTAAAAGTCGCGCCGAAGAGGTGGCGGAAGAAGGGAGAAATTTCAAGTTGATGTCGCTTAATTACGCATAAGACGATGTGCTTTTATTGCCTCGGGAAATCTCTGCACGGCTTTGGCGTCGAGGACCGCAACCTAGGCTTCGCCACAGAACGACGGGATTGAATATTTTTTAGGCACTCATGGCATCGCCTAATATTTTGGCGCATGGCTTGCCCGCTTTGTTGCGTTGCGCCATAAAGGCGGCATGAGCCGCCTGGATCTGACCATTCTTGTGATCGACGAAAATACCATCCGCGCTTCGATCATCGAAGAGGGGCTGCGGGAGGCCGGTCATGCGCGCGTGACGGTCATCCACGAGGTCCATGGCGTGGCCCGCACGATCGAAACACTCAAGCCCGATGTGATTATCATCGATATCGAGAACCCGAACCGCGACATGATGGAGCATCTGTTCCAGCTGACGCGGACGGTCGGACGCCCGATTGCCATGTTCGTCGATCGCTCCGACACGGCTTCGATCGAGGCGGCTGTCGATGCTGGCGTTTCAGCCTATATCGTCGACGGGCTGAAGAAGGAGCGGGTGAAGCCGATCCTCGACATGGCCGTCAGTCGCTTCAATGCCTTCAGTCGGCTGCAACGCGAGCTAGCCGATGCGAAATCGGCGCTGGAGGAGCGCAAGATCGTCGAGCGTGCCAAGGGCATCCTCATGAAGATGCGCGGCCTGTCGGAAGAGGAAGCCTTCACGCTCCTCCGGCAGACGGCGATGAACGAGAAGAAGAAGATTTCAGATATCGCGCAAAGCGTCGTCACGGCCGCGGGCCTGTTGATGTGATGCCGATACGCGATAGCGGAAGTTTCCGGAGGAAACCGGAGTGGATATGATGAACAGCAGCAGTTCCGGCAGCAATCTCGCATCGCCGTCCCGCCTGACAGGCGAAGGGCCGAAGGTTCTACGCGCGGGATTCATCCCGCTCGTCGATGCCTCCGTCCTGATCGCGGCGGCGGAATTCGGCTTTGCACGGAAGGAAGGCATCACGCTCGACCTCGTCAAGGATGTCTCCTGGGCCAATGTCCGCGACCGCCTCGCCTTCCGTCAGTTCGACATCGCCCATATGCTGTCGCCGATGCCGGTCGCATCCATGCTGGGACTTGGCTCCAACCCCTCCCCGACCATCACGCCCTTCTCGCTCGGCAGCGGCGGCAATGCCATCACCCTGTCGACGCGGCTGTTCGACCGCATGCGTGAGGAAACGGGCTTATCGGACCTGGCGAGTGCCTTGGAAAATGCCCGGGCGTTGGCGACTGTGACAAAGCAGATGAAGGCGCGTGGCGAGCAACCGCCGACGCTTGGCATGACCTACCCCTTCTCCTCGCACAATTACGAATTCCGCTACTGGCTTGCCGCCGGCGGCATCGATCCCGATCAGGATGTGAAGCTCGTCGTCGTGCCACCGCCGCTGACATCCGACGCGCTGGCGGCTGGCGCCATCGACGGTTTCTGCGTCGGCGCGCCGTGGAACATGGTCGCCTCGGAGCGAGGCGTCGGCCGCATCGTCGCCGCCAAGCAGGATATCTGGCCTTCCGCCCCGGAGAAGGTCATCGGCATGCGACCGGACTGGGCCGAAAGCCATCCCGAAACCGTCTCCCGCTTGCTCGTGGCACTCGATGCGGCGGCACGCTGGTGCGATCGGCCGGAAAACCACGATGCGCTCGCAGAAGCGCTCGCCGATCAGCGCTATATCGCGGCTCCCGTCGGCATTATCCGCAACGTGCTTGCCGGCGAGTTCGGCCTCGATGCCAAGGGCAATCGCCGGGTGATCGACAGATACTTCAGCTTCCATGCCGGCTTCGCCAATTATCCACGCCCCAGCCAGGCGCTATGGATCCTCAGCCAGATGGTGCGCTGGGGCCAGAGTGCCCTCTCCGAACACAATATACGCATGGCCGCCTCCGCCTATCGACCCGACCTCTACCGGCTGGCGCTCGGCAACGACGCCGCTCCCGCCGATGCGGATATCCGTATCGAAGGAGACAGTGACGACGATCGCTTCATGGATGGGTTCATCTTCGATCCCTCGGACATGGCCTCTTATGTCGCAGGATTTGCAGTCAAGGCAAAGACGCAGATAGCATCTTCAGGCGAAGAGATCTGACGACCGACAGACGCTGCGTTGCACAAAATCGACGCAGCTCGTCGTGCTCCCTCAACTGCAGACGCTCAAAATATTTGCAGAATTCAATCTCGATCTAAAAACAAGCAAACGCAGCAGAGTGGGAAATACCCAAATAGTTTCATAAGGATAGGAAACAACCACCAAACTGGCACGCCGCTTGCTTGATAAACATTACTTCGGTCAACGGCGATCGAGGTAAGCCGAGCGCGAGAAACGCGCTCGCAGTGACATTGACGTCGCAAGGTTTTTGCCCCGAGGGACTCTCCCAAGTCCCGGGCTGCATCAACCGAGCGGCGTTTTTTTATTCCCAAAAATCCGTCAGACACCAGCAGAGGGGCCCGCATATGAAGAAGATCCTGTCCGGCAGCGTTACGCGCCGTAGCCTATTGAAGACCTCCGGCACCGCAGCCCTTATCTGTGCGGTCAAGACTGCCTTTCCCTCCGGCGCCTTGGCGGCCACGAGCGGACCGGAAGTCTCCGGCGCCAAGCTCGGCTTCATCGCGCTCACCGATTCAGCGCCACTGGTCATTGCCAAGGAGAAAGGCCTGTTTGCAAAACATGGCCTGCCGGATGTCGACGTTGAAAAGCAGGCATCCTGGGGCGCGACACGCGACAATCTCGTGCTCGGAGGCGCTGCCAACGGCATCGATGGCGCGCATATCCTCTCGCCGCTGCCCTATCTCATGCACACGGGCAAGGTCACACAGAACAACCAGCCCGTACCGATGGCCCTCTTGGCGCGCCTCAACTACGATAGCCAGGCCATCTCCGTCGCCAAGGAATATGCCGATACCGGCGTTCAACTGGATGCCTCCAAGCTGAAGGTAGCCTTCGATGCCAAGCGCGCGGCCGGCAAGGAAATCAAGGCCGCCATGACCTTCCCCGGCGGCACGCATGACCTCTGGATCCGCTATTGGCTCGCCGCGGGCGGCATCGATCCCGACAAGGACGTCTCGACCATCGTCGTGCCGCCGCCGCAAATGGTGGCGAACATGAAGGTCGGCAACATGGATGTCTTCTGTGTCGGCGAACCCTGGAACGAGCAGCTCGTCAACCAGGGCATCGGCTTCACCGCCTGTACCACCGGCGAGATCTGGAAAGGCCATCCGGAAAAGGCGCTCGGCATGCGCGCCGAATGGATCGAGAAGAATCCCAATGCCGCCAAGGCATTGCTGATGGCCGTCATGGAAGCCCAGCAATGGTGCGACAGCATGGACAACAAGGACGAGATGGCAACCATCCTCGGCAAGCGGCAGTGGTTCAACGTGCCGCCCAAGGATATTCTTGGGCGTCTCAAGGGCGACATCAACTACGGCAATGGGCGCGTCGCCAACGGAACCGATCTTTACATGAAATTCTGGAAGGGCGGCGTTTCCTATCCCTTCCAGAGCCATGACGCCTGGTTCATCACCGAGAACATGCGCTGGGGTAAGTTCGCGCCAAATACCGACGTCAAGAAACTGGTCGGCGAAGTGAACCGCCAGGATATCTGGCGCGACGCCGCCAAGGATCTTGGCGTTGCTGCTGCCGATATTCCGGCCTCGACCTCACGCGGCAAGGAAACCTTCTTCGACGGCAAGGTCTTCGACCCGGAGAACCCTTCCGCCTATCTCGAAAGCCTCTCCATCAAGGTGGCGTCGTGATGATCGGTGTCATGCCTCAAGAGCTCCGCACTCTCCGCGTCGCGCAAGATTCAAGGACCTGATTCATGTCTGCAACAGCCCGCAAACAGGAAGTCATCGCGACGGCCGCACCTCAAGACGAAAGCCGCGTCGTGAAACTCTCCGCTCGTCCCGTTCGCCGCATTGATGTCAAGCTCATCGCACTGGCAATCCTACGTGCCGTCGTGCCGCCGCTGGTGGTGCTCATCATCCTGCTCGGCGTCTGGCAGCTCCTCTGTGAGCAGCCCGGCGCCAGCCTGCCGCCGCCGTCCCAGGTCTGGCAGGAGAGCTACGATCTCATCGCCTATCCCTTCTTCTATAACGGTCCCCAGGATATCGGCCTGGCCTGGCGCGTGCTCATTTCCCTGCAGCGCGTCGCCTATGGCTTCGGTCTTGCCGCCATTGCCGGCGTCTTGATCGGCGCGTTGATCGGACAGTCGATCTGGGCGATGCGTGGCCTCGATCCGATTTTCCAGATCCTGCGCACCGTGCCGCCGCTCGCCTGGTTGCCACTGTCGCTTGCCGCCTTCCAGAACTCGAGCCCATCGGCGATCTTCGTGATCTTCATCACCTCGATCTGGCCGGTGATCATCAACACCGCCGTCGGTGTGCGCAACATTCCGCAGGATTACCGCAATGTCGCCAGGGTGCTACGGCTGAACCAGATCGAGTTCTTCTTCCGCATCATGGTGCCCGCTGCCGCTCCCTATATCTTTACGGGCCTGCGCATCGGCATCGGCCTGTCCTGGCTTGCCATTGTCGCGGCCGAAATGCTGACGGGCGGCGTTGGCATCGGCTTCTTCATCTGGGATGCATGGAACTCTTCGCGCCTGCCCGACATCATCGTCGCCCTCACCTATATCGGCATCACCGGTTTCATCCTCGACAAGCTGGTCGCTGCGATCGGCGCCTTTGTCACCCGCGGCGCCACGGCCAATTAAGGAAAGCATGATGACCAGCTCCTATCTCAAGCTTGATCACATCGACAAATATTTCGACCGCGGCGGTCAGCGGGCCGAGGTATTGAAGGGTGTCAACCTCGTTATCGAAAAAGGCGAGTTCGTCTCGATCATCGGCCATTCCGGTTGCGGCAAGTCGACCCTGCTTAACCTGATCGCCGGCCTGACCCCGGTCTCGGCCGGTGCGGTGCTCCTGGAAAACCGGGAGGTCAATGCACCCGGTCCCGAGCGCGCCGTCGTCTTCCAGAACCATAGCCTGCTGCCCTGGCTGACCGTCTATGAAAACGTCAACCTTGCCGTTTCGAAACTGTTCCGCGGCACGAAAACCAAGGCCGAGCGCCATGATTGGGTGATGCGCAATCTCGACCTGGTGCAGATGGCCCATGCCAAGGACAAGCGCCCGTCGGAAATCTCCGGCGGCATGAAACAGCGCGTGGGCATCGCCCGGGCGCTCGCCATGGAGCCGAAGATCCTGTTGCTGGACGAGCCCTTCGGCGCACTCGACGCGCTGACGCGCGCGCATCTGCAGGATGCGGTGATGGATATCCATGCCCGCCTCGGCAGCACCATGGTGATGATCACTCATGATGTCGACGAAGCCGTGCTGCTCTCCGACCGTATCGTCATGATGACCAACGGTCCGGCCGCCTATATCGGCGATGTGCTCGACGTGCCGATCGCCCGGCCGCGCAACCGCCTCGAGCTTGCCGCCGACCGAACCTACCTCAAATGCCGCGAAGCCGTGTTGAAGTTCCTTTATGAACGCCACCGCTTCGTCGAAGCCGCGGAGTAAGCCCATGACCCAGAAACTTGTCATCGTTGGCAACGGCATGGCGCCCGGCCGCATGCTGGAACATCTTCTCGAAAAGGCGCCAGACCTCTATCAGGTCACGATCTTCAACGCCGAACCGCGCGTCAACTACGACCGCATCATGCTGTCGCCGGTCCTTTCAGGCGAGAAGGATTACGAGCAGATCATCATCCATGGCGATGGCTGGTACATCAAGAACAACATCACCCTCTACAAGGGCCACAAGATCGTCGCCATCGATCGCGCTGCCAAGACCGTCACCTCGGATCACGGCGTCACCGAGAGCTACGACAAGCTGGTGATCGCCACCGGCTCTGTGCCCTTCATCATCCCCGTTCCCGGAGCAAACCTGCCGGGCGTCCTGAGCTATCGCGATCTTGATGACGTCAATGCCATGCTGCTTGCCGCCCAGTCCCGTGCCAAGGCGGTCGTCATCGGCGGCGGCCTGCTGGGTCTCGAAGCTGCGGCGGGCCTCAATCTGCGCGGCATGGATGTCACCGTATTGCACGTCAATTCGACGCTGATGGAACGCCAGCTCGACCCGGCCGCAGGCTACCTGCTGGAAAAGGCGATCGAGGAGCGCGGCATCAAGGTTATTACCAAAGCCAACACCCAGGCGATCGTCGGTAACGGCAAGGTCGAAGGGGTCGAACTGGCCGACGGCACCATCATTCCGGCAACGCTGGTGGTGATGGCGGTCGGCATTCGCCCGAGTGCCGGGCTCGCCAAGGAGGCCGGACTTGCGGTCAACAGGGGCATCGTCGTCGATGCCGGCATGAGCACATCGGACGGCGATATCTACGCACTTGGCGAATGCGCGGAAGTCGGTGGCCAGGTCTACGGCTTGGTGGCGCCGCTCTACGAGATGGCGCGTGTTGCCGCCGCGCAGTTGGCCGGCGAAACATCGGCCGGCTTCGTGCATTCGGACACCCCGACCAAGCTCAAGGTCACCGGCATCGATCTGTTTTCGCTCGGAGACTTCGCCGATGGCGACGATCGCGAGGAGATCGTGCTGCGCGATGCCTCAGCCGGCGTCTACAAACGGCTGGTGCTCAAGGACAACCGCATCATCGGCACCGTGCTCTACGGCGAAACCGCCGATGGCGCCTGGTTCAACGATCTGAAAAAGAAGGCCACCGATATCTCGGAGATGCGCGAGACGCTGATCTTCGGACAGGCCTACCAGGGAGGGTCGCCGCTGGACCCTATGGCGGCCGTTGCAGCCTTGCCGGATGATGCGGAAATCTGCGGCTGCAACGGCGTCTGCAAAGGCAAGATCACGTCAACAATCACCGCCAAGGGGCTGACATCGCTCGACGATGTGCGCGCCCATACAAAGGCGTCAGCCTCTTGCGGCTCCTGCACCGGTCTTGTCGAACAGTTGATGTCGATCACGCTTGGGGACAGCTACAATCCAGCCGCGGTGCAGCCGATGTGCACCTGCACCGAGCTTGGGCATGATGATGTCAGAAGGCTCATAAAAGCCAAGGGGTTGAAGACCATTCCTGCGGTTATGCAGGAACTGGAATGGAAGACCTCCTGCGGCTGCGCCAAATGCCGGCCGGCACTGAACTATTACCTCGTCTGCGACTGGCCGGACGAATATGCCGACGATTACCAGTCACGTTTCATCAATGAGCGCGTCCACGCCAACATCCAGAAGGACGGTACCTATTCCGTGGTGCCGCGCATGTGGGGTGGCGTTACAAATTCCGGTGAGCTGCGCGCCATCGCCGATGTCGTCGACAAGTTCGAAATCCCGATGGTGAAGGTGACCGGCGGTCAGCGCATCGACCTGCTCGGCATTCACAAAGAGGACCTGCCCGCCGTTTGGGCCGATCTCGGCAAAGCCGGCTTCATCTCGGGACAGGCCTATGCCAAGGGTCTGCGCACGGTGAAGACCTGCGTCGGCTCCGACTGGTGCCGCTTCGGCACCCAGGATTCGACCGGCCTCGGTATCCGCATCGAGAGATTCATGTGGGGCTCCTGGACGCCGGCAAAGCTCAAGATGGCGGTGTCCGGCTGTCCGAGAAACTGCGCCGAGGCGACCTGCAAGGACATCGGTGTCATCTGCGTGGATTCAGGCTTCGAGATTCATTTCGCTGGCGCCGCCGGCCTCGACATCAAGGGCACGGAAGTGCTCGGCCTCGTCAAGACCGAGGATGAGGCACTGGAGCATATCGTGGCGCTGACACAGATGTACCGCGAACAGGGCCGCTATCTCGAACGCATCTACAAATGGGCAAAGCGCATCGGCCTCGACGAGATCCGCCGGCAGATCATGGGAGATGCCGACAAGCGCAAGGCCTATTACGACCGCTTCGTCTTTAGCCAGAAATTCGCACAGGTCGATCCCTGGTCGGAGCGCGTCTCCGGCAAGGACAAGCATGAATTCCGGCCGATGGCGACGGTCGGCTTCCATCAGGCGGCGGAGTGAGAAGATGGACATGAACTGGGTAGAAATCGGCGACATCTCGGATATCCCGCTGCGCGGCGCGCGCTGCGTGAAGACCCCGCAGGGCAAGATCGCCGTCTTCCGCACCGCCGAAAACCAGGTCTTCGCCATCGAGGACCATTGCCCACACAAGGGCGGCCCGCTTTCGCAAGGAATCGTCCATGGCGCTGCGGTCACCTGCCCGCTGCACAACTGGGTGATCTCGCTCGAAACCGGCGAGGCGCTCGGGGCAGACAAGGGTTCGGTCAGGACCATTCCGGTGCGCAACGAGAACGGAGCCCTGTCGATTGCTCTCGATAGTTTGATGATGGCGGCGGAGTGACCGGAGCAGTCATGTCCGTTGAGACCAAAACCACCTGCCCTTACTGCGGCGTCGGCTGCGGCGTCATCGCCAGCGTCGACGACCACGGCAAGGTCTTCGTTAAAGGCGATCCGGAGCATCCGGCCAACTACGGCCGGCTCTGTTCCAAGGGGTCGGCGCTGGCCGAAACCATCGATCTCGACGGCCGCGTCCTCTATCCGGAGATTCAGGGCCAACGGGCGAATTGGGACGAAGCGCTCGATCTCGTCGCCGCTCGCTTTTCAGAAACCATCGCGGAACACGGCCCCGATTCCGTCGCCTTCTACGTCTCCGGGCAGCTTCTGACCGAAGACTATTATGTCGCCAACAAGCTGATGAAAGGCTTCATCGGTTCAGCCAATATCGACACCAATTCGCGGCTTTGCATGTCATCCTCCGTTGCCGGCCATCGCCGCGCCTTCGGCTCGGATACGGTGCCCGGCACCTACGAGGATATCGAGCTTGCCGATCTGGTGATCCTGACCGGCTCCAACCTCGCCTGGTGCCATCCGGTCATTTATCAGCGCCTTGCCGCCGCCAAGGCTGCGCGGCCGGGAATGAAGGTCGTCGTCATTGATCCGCGCCGAACGATGACCTCCGACATTGCCGATCTGCATCTGGCGATCCGCCCTGATGGCGATGTCGCTTTGTTCATGGGCCTCCTCGCCCAGCTTGCCCAGAGCGCCGCCATCAACCAGAATTTCATCGCGCTCCATACGGAAGGCTTCGCAGACGCGTTTGCCGAAGCGTCTGCGCTGAGCTTCAGCGACATGCTCGACAAGACCGGTCTGCCGGCGATGCAGCTGCGCGAGTTCTTCCGTCTGTTCGAAACAACGGAAAAGGTGGTGACCTGCTACAGCCAAGGCGTCAACCAATCCTCCTCCGGCACCGACAAGGTCAACGCCATCATCAATTGCCATCTGGCGACCGGGCGCATCGGCCGGCCCGGAATGGGGCCCTTCTCGCTCACCGGCCAGCCGAACGCCATGGGAGGGCGAGAGGTCGGCGGCCTTGCCAACATGCTGGCTGCCCATATGGCGATCGAAAATGCCGAGGATCGTGACCGGGTGCAGCGCTTCTGGAAAGCGCCGACAATTGCCGAGCGGCCGGGGCTGAAAGCGGTCGATATGTTCCGTGCGGTCGCCGATGGCCGCATCAAGGCATTGTGGATCATGGCGACCAATCCTGTGGTTTCGATGCCGGATGCCGATGCCGTCGAGGCGGCCATCAAGGCCTGTCCCTTCGTCGTCGTTTCCGATGTCCTGAAAGAGACGGACACGACGCTGCACGCCCATGTCCTGCTGCCCTCTCTCGGCTGGAGCGAGAAGGACGGCACGGTCACCAATTCCGAACGCCGCATTTCCCGGCAGCGCAAGTATCTCCCCGCTCCGGGCGACGCGAAATCAGACTGGTGGCAGATGGCCGAAGTCGGCCGTCGCATGGGATTTGGCGACGCCTTTGCCTTTAGGTCGCCCGCTGAAATCTTTGCCGAACACGCCGCCCTTTCCAGCTTCGAAAATGATAGCAGCCGGGATTTCGATATCGGCGCTTATGGGCAAATCGCGATTGACGATTATAACGCGCTTTCGCCGTTTCAATGGCCACAGCCCGCGGGATCAGCGCGGCAGACGTCACGCTTCTTCGCAGCCGGCGGGTTCTTTCATCCCGATCGCAAGGCCCGCTTCGTGCCGGTCAAGGCTCCAGAATCAGACCGCACCAACACAGACTTTCCGTTCACGCTCAATACCGGCCGCATTCGCGACCAGTGGCATACGATGACCCGCACCGGCAAGAGTGCCCGCCTGTCATCACATATCGCCGAGCCCTTTGCTGAGATCCATCCCCGCGACGCGATCGAGATCGGCGTCGGCGACGCTAGTCTGGTCGAGATCGAAAGCCCGCATGGCAAGGTGATCGTGCGCGCCTTGGTGACAGAGCGGCAGGCGCGCGGCAGCCTGTTCGTGCCGATGCATTGGAACGACCGGTTCGCCGCAAAGGCGCGTATCGACGCTGTCGTCACACCCCTGACCGACCCCATTTCCGGCCAGCCGGCATCAAAGAATGTCGCTGTCGCTGCCCGCCCCTTCAAGGCGGCGCGTTATGGCTTTGCCGTTTCCATGGCAAGGCCGCAGTGGCTGGATAGCGCCTATTGGGCGCTCGCCAAAGCCGATGGTGGTTGGCGGGTGGAACTTGCCTTCGGTGACACGGAGGAGGATTGGGCAAGCTGGTGTCGCGCCACTTTCGATATCCCCGCGCATATCGAACCGCTCGGCTATGCCGATCGAACGACCGGCGACTTTCGTCTCGCCTTCTTCGACGGCGAACGATTGCTCGCGGCGCTGTTCCTCGCCCGCCAGCCTGTCGCTGTCGCCCGCAATTGGGCTATCGCCCAGCTCGCCGCGTCCCATAGCGATCTGCGCAAACGCTTCGCGCTCGTTGCCGGACGACCGGGTGCCGACACGCCCGATCCTGGAGCAACCGTCTGCTCGTGTTTCGGTGTCGGCGTCAATCAGATCGTCGGTGCAGTCCGTAACGGTTGCCACAGCGTCGAGGCGGTCGGCAAAACGCTGAATGCCGGTACCAATTGCGGCTCTTGCCGCGCGGAGATCCGTGGAATCATCGACGGATGCCTCGCAGCTGCGGCCGAATAACAATCCCTCTTTCGCCCAGCAAGCGCCTCGCCCGAGGAGCGACAAAGTGCCCACGGATCGGCCGGCGCCCACCGACTTGACTATCTACGCTTATTGTGAGAACATACAGTGAACATATGGAGATATCCATGACTGACACACAGCAAGTCATAGAGCGTGCCATGACATTCGTCGCAGTTTCGAAAGCCTTGCGGCAACGCGAACAGGAACGGCTCGCCGCGTGGAAACGCCGCGTCGATATCAGCCGACCGCTGCCGCCCTTGCCGCGCGCCGTGCAGCTTTCGCTCAAGCTGGATCGATGATGTCACCACCGATCTGGGCCTAACAGGTAGAGATTGGTGCTCCCAAGGGAACCACGATCCCGCCATGACGTTTTCTCAGAAGAGGAGAAAGCCATGGCAAAGCACGACCCGACATTGCCGCCGATCCCGGCTCCGGAAACTGGCCTTCCAAATCCCCTTCAGCCGCCTTCGGTGGAACCGCCGAAGATCGCCAGGGATGATGACTCGACTGCCTATGCCCGCGGCTTCGAGGCCGGAAAACGGGAAGCTGCCACCGACAAGAACCCCTATCCCGAAGATAGTAGCAGCGCCAAAGCATTCGACCACGGCTATCTGGATGCGCAAAAAGTCAGAAGCAACGATAAGCCGCCCGGTTAAGATTGTCGGCGGCAGAGCGCCCGCCTTCCAGCGGGCGCTCTGTTTTTTCTGGAGATCGTTATGCCTTGAAGAATTCAAGCAGATCGGCGTTGATGACATCCGCATGGGTGGTGGCCATGCCGTGCGGGAAGCCCTTGTAGACCTTCAGCGTGCCCTTCTTGAGCAGCTTGGCGGACAGAAGAGCAGAATCCGCGATCGGCACGATCTGGTCGTCGTCACCGTGCATCACGAGAACCGGCACATCGATCTTCTTCAGGTCCTCGGTGAAATCGGTTTCCGAGAAGGCCTTGATGCAATCGTAATGGGCCTTGGCGCCGCCCATCATGCCCTGGCGCCACCAATTATCGACGACGCCCTGGGAGACATTAGCACCCGAACGATTGAAGCCGTAGAACGGGCCGGCCGGGATATCGCGGAAGAACTGGGCGCGATTGGCGACCAGCGCCGAACGGAAGCCATCGAAGACCTCAAGCGGCAGGCCGCCCGGATTCTTCTCCGACTTGACCATGATCGGCGGCACGGCGCCGATCAGCACCGCCTTGGAGACGCGGCCATGGCCGCCATATTGGGCGACATAGCGGGCAACTTCGCCGCCGCCGGTCGAATGTCCCACATGAATGGCGCCCTTCAGGTCCAGGTGCTCGGCCAATGCCGCGACATCGGCGGCATAGGTATCCATCTCGTTGCCGGTTGCCGTCTGGCTCGAGCGGCCGTGGCCGCGGCGATCATGGGCGATGACGCGGAAACCCTTATCGAGGAAAAACAGCATCTGAGCATCCCAGTCGTCGGCGCTCAGCGGCCAGCCGTGATGGAATACGATCGGCTGACCCGTTCCCCAATCCTTGTAGAAAATCTGGGTTCCGTCCTTGGTCGTAATGGTGTTGCTGCTCATAGTGGTATCCTTCCCTTTCGAAGACTGCTTTGTTGCAGAGGCTTGTGCGGGTTGAGCGAAGGGCATGACAGCCGCCGTGGCGGCCAGACCTAATCCGGCCGTCATAACGCCCCGGCGGGTAGCTTGATTGATCGAGTTGCTCATTTCAATCTCCAATCATTTATATATCGCACGATTTGTTATTGCGATATTTATCTATGTAGAGCCAATTCGAATTGCTGTCCATAAGAAATTTATCGCAATATCTTATCGTGCAATAATAAATTGAGCGGCAACCAGCACTCCGGCATGACACCTGAACGACTGAACGCATGGAATCATCGGGTCCAGCCCCTGCGCGATACACTTGGTCTGAAAGATGCGGCTGATTGTGTCAGATGACGATGACTACTGTGCGGGCTTGTCCGCAAAATGCGCGATGGCGAATTCGGCCACCTTTGCGTTCGACTTCCTCGCGTCGTCAAGCCAAAACGGGAAGACCTGCCATTGGTGGATCATGCCCGGCCAGATCTCGACGGTGACATTGACCCCTGCCTGACGCGCATTGTCCTCCAGGCGCAGCGTATCGTCCAGCAGCGTCTCACGCGAACCGACCTGCAGCAGCAGTGGCGGAAAGCCGGTCATATTCGCATAAAGCGGTGACCTCTCCCAATTCACCGGGGAACGATCGCCGATATAGGCCTTGCGTATCAGCTCCAGCTCGCCCTTGCCCATGAAAGGATCGCTCCCGGCATTCGCGGTCATCGAGGCGCCTGTTATGGCAAAATCGGTCACCGGGCTCATCGCCACCACGGCGGCCGGCAAAGGCCCCTTGAGCCGGAGCTGCCTGAGGGTGACCTCGATCGCCAGGGTCCCGCCGACGGATTCGCCGGCAACCACAATGTTTTCCGCTCGATATCCGGAGGCGAGAAGCCAGCGATAGGATGCCAGCGCATCATCGACCTGGGCGGGAAAACCGTGTTCCGGTGTGAGACGATAGTCGATCAGCAGCACATCGGCGGACGCAGCCTTCGCAAGAGAGCCCGCAATATTGCGATGCGTCCTCAACGAACCGCTATAGAAGCCACCGCCATGGAGATAGAGGATCGCCCGCCGGCCGAGCGGATGATGCAGCCGCGCCGGCCAGATCAGATCGGCCTCAACTCCGTTGACATCCGCATGACGGATCTGGACGCGCGTCGGATCCGGCGTCGATGCCATCAACCTCTCGAAGGCGCCGCGCCGCTGGCGGAGGTCCTGTATGCCGTCGTAGGTTTGATGCAGTGTCGCGATCAGCTTATCGATCTGATCGTTCGAGACCTGCATCGGTGGTACCGGATCGAGAGCCTGGGCGGGTGAACCAAGCAGCACCAGGGGGACGGTCACCGCCAGCGCTGCCATCAACCTCGTCAAGAAAGGGAGCATGAAGAGAAATGACCGACGCCCATTCACACGATTGACCTTTCCGCTACCCAGCCTGAAGGCAATATTGCTCTGTTCGGTTGCAACTGCCAACAGCTTCGTCTGTCTTCAGCTCTGGATACCGTCTATTTTTCAAAGCAGCATGACAGGCGGGGGCGCGCCGTCTCAGCCAGAGAGAATAGCTTGATGATCGTAAAATGGCTGAAGGCACAGCTCTCCACCCCCGGATACGCCACCCGAGGTTTCTCCTCTTCCTATCCCTCGCCTCGAACAGTCCGAAGTAATCTTTACTGAGCGCTTTGGCTTCTCATAGCCTCGGAGAGATTGCCCGAGGCTGCGAACCCATCGAGACCCGTTGCAACGACCGATACCCGGAACACCCCATCAAGGGTTCTGTCGAAGATCGCTCCGACAACGATATCGGCATCATCGAGGACTTCGTCGCGTATGCGGCTGGCGGCCTCATCCACTTCGAACAACGTCATGTCCGTGCCGCCGGAAATGGAGATCAGCACGCCCCGCGCGCCCTTCATGCTCATATCGTCAAGAAGCGGGTTGGCGACGGCAGCCTCTGCCGCCCTCAGCGCACGGCCCTCTCCGCTCGCTTCACCCGTCCCCATCATGGCGCGGCCCATTCCGCGCATGACGGATTTGACGTCGGCGAAATCAAGGTTGATGAGGCCTTCCTTGACGATCAGATCCGTGATGCAGCTAACACCGGCAAACAGGACCCGGTCGGCGGTCACAAAAGCGTTCGCGAAGGTGGTCGTGGCATCCGCAATGCGAAACAGATTCTGATTTGGAATAACGATGACAGTGTCCGCGCTTTCACGCAGGCGCTCGATACCCTCGTTGGCGGTCCGCATGCGTCGGTTGCCTTCGAACGTAAAGGGCTTGGTGACGACGCCCACCGTGAGGATGCCCGCCTGTCGCGCCGCCTGCGCGATGATCGGAGCCGCGCCAGTGCCGGTGCCGCCACCCATACCGGCCGTGATGAAGCACATATGCGTGCCCCGGAGGTGGTCCATGATTTCATCGATGGATTCCTCGGCGGCAGCGCGTCCGATTTCCGGCAGGGAGCCGGCGCCGAGACCTTCGGTCACCTGGGTCCCGAGCTGAATGCGCCGCGCTGCGCTCGACATCGCGAGCGCCTGCGCATCCGTGTTTGCCGCAATGAATTCAACGCCCTGAAGCTCTTCCGCGATCATATTGTTAATCGCGTTGCCGCCGCCGCCACCGACACCGACGATGGAAATCTTCGGTATCACTTCGGATAATGATGTGCGGATGTCGGCCATGAAGGTCCCCTTGAATCAATTTCAATCGCGATCACCTGCCATTCGCGGGAACTGGCATAAAGCGATTCGCGAGAGCATAACGATCCTGATGAGGAACGCGTGAGCATTGCGGCATATGCTGGGCGACGTCCACAAGATAATGAATTTAATGCCTGGCGATGGTCGGCATGTTAAAGCGCGAGCCCCCGGATCAAACACCGGGAGCCCGCAGCGACCAACGCAATTCTCAGCCGGCTGAGGTTAGATCGAGGCCAGGCGGGCGAGGATGGCTTCTCGCGCCGCCCGCGAGCCGGCCAAACGCTGCTTCACCCTGGCAAGCACCTCGGCTGTCGCCTCTTCTGGTGTCCCCGAATGGAACGGCGGCGCCGGCGCGTACTCCAGCGAGAGCTGGATCATCTCGGCTTCCTCCTGGCCGCGCAGGGCTGCGACGACAGCCAGCCCGAAGTCGATACCGGCCGTTACCCCGCCGGCCGTGATGAGATTGCCGTCTTGAACGATGCGGCCCGCGGTCGGGATAGCCCCGAAATGGGCGAGAAAATCATGGGCATTCCAATGCGTCGTTGCCTTCCTGCCCTTGAGCAGGCCGGCCGCGCCGAGAACGAGGGAGCCAGTGCAAACCGAGGTCACGAAACGCGCTTGCGCCGCTTGTGCGCGGATAAAGGACAAGACAACCTCATCTTCGAGCAACGCGTTCACGCCAGCGCCGCCCGGCACGCAGATAACGTCGAGTTGAGGGCAATCTTCGAAAGTCGTCGTCGGCTGCAACACCAGTTTCGTTGAGGCTACTATCGGCGCGACATCCTTCCAGACCAGATGGACCTCCGCGCCTTCCGTCGAGGCGAAGACCTCGTAAGGCCCTGTCAGATCGAGTTGCTGAACGCCGGGAAAGGTGAGCAGGCCGAAACGGATCGTCATATTCATCTCCAAAGATTGACTTCAGCAAGCTTACGCGATCACTATCTGGCGTATTTGCCAATGTACCCTCATTTTGAGCCAAACTATGCGCCGCATCGAAATTCTCGCCTTCGAAAACGCCCAGCTGCTCGACGTAACCGGGCCACTGCAGGTGTTTACAAGTGCCAATGAGGCAGCTCTCGCAGCGGGTCTGCCAAGACCCTATGACGCGATCACGGTCGCAACGAGCCCACAGACCGGGACGACCTCGGGTCTGTCACTTGCGACCGCACCACTGCCCGACGATGATATCGAGATCGATACCTTGATCGTCGCAGGCGGCCGGGGCGTGAACAAGGCGTGTGAGGACGTCGCTCTCATCGACTGGATCCGCCGGCGTTCGGCAAGGGCGCGGCGGACGGCATCGGTTTGCAGCGGTGCCTTTCTTCTCGCCGAAGCGGGCCTGCTGGAGGGCAAACTCGCTGTGACGCATTGGCATCGTTGCACCGAGTTCTCCAAGCGCTTTCCGAATGTGAAGCTGGAACCCGATCCGATCTTCATTCAGGATGGAGAGATATGGACGTCGGCGGGCGTAACCGCCGGTATCGATC
>NZ_AJVM01000021.1:0-12920 GCF_000281735.1 Rhizobium sp. AP16
GCGGCAGCCGCGCCGCCGTCAGGATTGCCTTGCCGTCGGCGCCGGTATTCGAGCGTGCCTGCCAGGCATGGTAAAGGCCATTCTGAACCTGGAAGTTCATCGCGGGTGCACCGGCGATGATGCCGTCGAAATCATCCGGATAGCGCTGCGCTTCCATCAGCGCCTCGCGCCCGCCATCGGAGCATCCGTTGAAATAGGAATGGCTGGGGCCGTGGCCATAATAGGCTTCGATCAGCTTCTTGGCTGTGACAGCGGTGAGGTGAACGGAGCGGTAGGCGAAGTCCTGGCGCTTCTGCGGATCGCGGCCGAACTCGCCGCCCATGCTGTCATGTCCCATATCCGTGCTCGCGGTCACGAAGCCGTTGCTATCGAGCACGGCGCATCCGTCGGCAGCACCCGCTTCCATCGAAATGTGGCCGCAAAGGCCGCCGCAGCCGATCTGTAGATATCGCTGTGTCCAGGTGGATGTCGGAAGTTCGACCTTGAAGGTGATCGTCGGGGCAAGGATGCCTTCTACGGCGCATGTCGTGATCGCTCCCTTGGTGGTCTCAGCGGCCTTGACCACATGGCTGCCCGCACCGCCGATGGCCGTCAAATCGGTCTGTGCCAGGCTCGCGCATGATACCGTTGGCTTGACGATGCCAATCGGATCAGCCGCCCATACAGGGCTAGGCTGCATGGCAAGAGCCAGCAGCGCGCCTGCGATCACGGCGCGAAATGCACGATTCTTCTTCATTCGATGGCCTCCCTGGATCCATTGAGCGGCCGTTCGCCGCATTGTAAGGCAGCCTGGCTGCGTGCGACCTCCGCCCGGATCGACAAGGCAGCATGCTTGTCTTCCACGCGTGCTCCCATTCAAAAATGGGTGATTGATCATAAGAAAAAGCTATAGTGGATGTTGCTGGCGTTCGCGAAAGCTGTTCGCGAACAGCGCGTTGCCATGAAGAGCGTGTTGCGGAGTTCGACTCGATAAATGCTCCGGTCTTTCTCTCCGTGTTGATCACCTCTGGCCATGTAACCCGCACGACGCTCGTCCGGATATTTCGAAAGCCCGGTCGATAGCAAACCGGTTATCCGTAGCAGTCGCTCCTAGTGTCTGATCGTAAAGACCGTACGCTGATTGCTGTCGTCGAGCGGCCACGCCTTCTCGACCTCGGAAAGTGGAGCGATCGTCGTGGCGATTTCGAAGTCTCCGGGGACGGTTGCCTGGAACAGTTCGGCGATCGCGTTGACAAGGCGGTCAAGAGAGATGCTGCCTATGCCGCTGCCCATCAGGGTAATGGCGGATGATCGCAGCACGGCCCCTGGAAGGCTGATGTCGGCACCGCTGATTGCGCCGATCTGGACGTAGCGGATCGGCACGGCATCCTTGCCGGCCTTTGCGGCAGAGCTAAGGAGGCTTTCCGCGCTTTCGCCCCACAGGTAATCGAGAACAACATCCACGCCGCCGGCGAACTGTTCCTTGAATGCGGCTTCCAGGGTCGGTTTGTCCTGGGTGAGGGGAATGGTCACGTCCGCGCCGAGCCTTTCGAGGGCCTTGAGACTGTCGGCGTTCCGGCCCGTTGCGATGACTTTGGCAGCGCCCAGATATTTAGCGATCTGGACGGCGAGCCGGCCTGACGTTCCGGTTGCGCCATTGATCAGAACGGTTTCGCCCGGCTCTAGCCTCGCACGCTCTCTAAAGGCCGCCCAGGATGACATTCCCGGGTTGGCGATGGCCGCCGCTGTCACATCGTCCAGATCGTCCGGCAGCGCAATGCAGCGGTTGGATGGCACGGGTGCCATGTCCGCCATGCTGCCATAGGGCGCACGCGGCAGAACAAAATAAACGCGCCTGCCGTCTTCCAGTCGCCCTACGCCGTCGATTCCGACCACAAAGGGGAATTGATTGGCGGAACTGTAGTGCGCGCCTGACGCCCGGCTCTTGACGATCTGGCTGATGGCAACGGCGCTCACATGCACCAGGTTCTCGCCAGCCGATAGAACAGGCTTCTCGAAATCTTCATAGGCAGGCTGTTGGCCGGCTCCTCGCACGATGGCTGCCTTCATGGCATATCTCCTTTTCGATCATGCAAATTAGGTGTATAATGCACACATAAAGGAGATCGTTGGTGATGGCAAGAAATAATGTGCAAAATACACATATTAAGTCCCAGTTTCGGAAGCTTCATGCAGCGGTGCTGGATATCGTTGCCGTGATAAACCGGCCTCAGGGTGACGAGGCGCTGATCAGGGAGGCCGGAATTCCGCTCGATCGGGCGCTTTTCCCGCTGCTGGTTCTGATCGAGCGTTTGGGTCCGATCGGTGTCGTCGATCTGGCGGATCGTGTCGGCCGTGACCACACGACCGTCAGCCGGCAGGTGGCGAAGCTGGAGAGCCTAGATCTCGTGGTGCGCCAGGCCTCCGCCGTGGATCGCCGCGTACGCGAGGCTATTATTGCGCCGAAGGGAAAGATCATGACGGATGCGGTAGACGGCGCGCGTGACAGGATCGGTGGCGCAATCCTTGAATCCTGGGATGTCAATGATATCGATGATCTCGTCCGGTTGATGCGGAAGTTTGCCGATGCGTTGAATGGCGATTTGTCTGCGGCGTCGCTGCAGACGGCCAGGAAAAAATAGCGCCGATAGTATTTTCTATATATCTAATATTATAATGCCCTTGTGGCAGCTTGTCTGACATAAATATCTTATCGTCAAACACGCCAATTGTGCCGGGAAAGGAGAAGAGCGCGATGATCCGAAGATATCTCAGCAAGCATGACCATCCCTTGGATTCGTTGGATCTGGACCTTTGTCAGCGCGCTTTTGATGCTCTTTTAGTCGAATTGAAGCTTACGAAAGACAGTGAGGAGGCGGAGCGGGTGGCGGCGCTGATCATTGAATTATATCGCCAAGGGATACACGATGAGCGCCAGCTTGCCATTCTGGCAGGAGGGGCTGGTAGAAAAATCTGAGGCCGCGATGTGCGGATTGCGGGGGACTGGCTTTCTCAAATCGTCGCGAGGTCGTTTTTCTAAGCAATTTATTGTGATCAAGAAGGTCGGGAACGGCGTGGCATTAACAGCATTAAACGACGACCATCCGAAATTGCCCTAGCGGGCAATCGAGTCTAATCTTGCACTGCAAATCTCATGAAAGGAACGACCAATGAAATGGCATGCTCCGAAATTCGTAGAGGTAAGCTGCGGCATGGAAATCAACCGGTATGCGCCGGCCGATGGTTCCGAGCCGATCCTGTTCTGATCGCTGATCATCTGAAAGCAACAGATTGACTGTTCGATTTCTTGTGCTCGGCGCCGCCGCCGGAGGGGGCTTGCCGCAGTGGAACTGTGGCTGCCCAAACTGTGCGGCGGCACGACAGGGTACCCTTGCTCCGCAGACGCAATCGTCGCTGGCGGTCAGTGTCGATGGCCGCAACTGGTTGGTCGTGAATGCATCTCCGGATATCCGCCAGCAACTATATGACCGGCACGCTCTATGGCCGAAAGACTTGCGCGATAGCCCGATCAAGAGCGTTGTGCTAACGAATGGCGATGTCGATCACGTCGCGGGGCTTTTGACGTTGCGGGAAAAGCAGCCCTTTCAACTCCTCGCAACAAAGGCGCTGCTGGAGACGCTGGAAGAGAATCCGATTTTCAAGGTTCTCGATCCCGCCCACGTTAAGCAAAAGCCGATTGAATTGGAAACGCCGTTCTTTCCGCTGGATGGACTTGAAACAAGGCTCTTTGCCGTTGCCGGCAAGGTTCCGCTTTATCTTGAGAAGGGCGAGCCGGAGCTTGGGCTCGAAGGCGAACAGACCGTTGGCATGGAGTTTCGTGTCGGCGACAGGCGTATCTTCTACATTCCGGGCTGTGGGGCGATCAGCCCCGCTTTGGCGGATCGAATCGCCGGCGCGGATCTGCTGTTCTTCGACGGTACGGTCTTCACCGATGACGAGATGATCAGGACGGGCACCGGCCAGAAGACCGGCCGGCGGATGGGGCACATGCCCATCAGCGGCCCCGACGGCAGTCTCGAGGCATTGTCCCGCCTGTCGATCGGGCGGAGCATCTATATTCATATCAACAATACCAACCCGATCTGGCGGGCTGGATCGGAGCGCGCCGAGCTTGAGCGACACGGCTTCGCGGTCGGCTATGACGGAATGGAGATCACGCTTGCAACAGGCAGCCAATAGAGAAGCGTTCGAAGCGCGCCTGCGCGCGGTCGGCGAGGTGCGCTATCACGACAAGCACCCGTTTCATCAGCAATTGCATGGCGGTCAGTGCAGCATGATCCAGGTGCGGGCCTGG
Source organism: Rhizobium sp. AP16 (assembly GCF_000281735.1). Taxonomy (NCBI): domain Bacteria; kingdom Pseudomonadati; phylum Pseudomonadota; class Alphaproteobacteria; order Hyphomicrobiales; family Rhizobiaceae; genus Rhizobium; species Rhizobium sp. AP16. The sequence continues at coordinate 4,295 of NZ_AJVM01000021.1, forward strand.
GTCATCAACCGGTATTATTATCAAAGCCGTATTCCGATGAAGGATGCCGCTTTCCTGTCGCGTTGCGAGGATCCGCAGCTGCGGCGGGCATGGCGCAATCGCATTGAGGATCACGACGGCGGTGTTGACGAAGGCGGCGGGATACGCCGCTGGCTGAAGCTCGCCGAGGCGGTGGGGCTTGATCCGGACTATGTCGCTTCGACACGCGGCGTGCTTGCCGGCACGCGGTTTGCGGTCGAGGCCTATGTTCATTTCGTCCGCGAAAAGCCGATGCTGGAAGCGGTTGCCTCCTCGCTGACGGAGATGTTCGCTCCGGCCATCCACGCCAACCGTATCGCCGGGCTGATCGAGCATTACGCCTTTGCCAATGACAGCGCGCTTGCCTATTTCCGCCAGCGCCTCAACGAAGCGCCGAAAGAGGTGGCGTTCGGCCTGAACTACGTTCTCGACCATGCCGACACGCTGGAAAAACAGGATGCTTCCGTTGCTGCTCTGACCTTCAAGACCGATGTCCTCTGGTCGCAGCTGGATGCGCTTTCCCACGCCTATGTTAGCCCCGGGCTTATCCCGCCTGGCGGCTGGGATGGGCGCGAAGGGGTGATATTATGAGTGAGGACGACCCCCTCAAGATCGACAGCCGGACCATTGCCAAGCTCGCGCGCGGCGTCAGGCTGCGCGAGGATGCGGCTCGCGGACAGACGATCCTGCTTGCGCCCGAGCGCGCGCTTGCATTGGATGAGATCGCGGTGGCGATCGTCAAAGCCCTCGACGGGGTGAGAACGCTGGACGACATCGCCGCCGGATTCGCGTTGCAGTTCGAGGCGCCGAAGGAGGAGATCCTCAACGACGTGATCGCCTTCATCCGCGATTTTTCCAGCCGCCGAATGCTGGAGCTGAGCCGGTGAGCGAGCATCTTGAAACCAGCAATGGCAAGGAGCGCCGCATCGCCGCGCCGCCGCCAATAGCCATGCTGGCGGAATTGACGCATCGCTGCCCGCTTGCCTGTCCCTATTGCTCCAATCCGCTGGAGCTGACCCAAAGCCGCGACGAATTGACGACTGAGGAATGGCTATCCGCCTTCCAGCAGGCGGCCGAGCTGGGTGTCCTGCACCTGCATCTGTCCGGCGGAGAACCGGTCGCGCGCCGTGATCTGGCTGCGCTGACCAAGGGTGCCGCCTCCTATGGCCTCTACACCAATCTCATCACCTCCGGCATCGGGTTGACGCAACCGCGCCTCTTGGAACTGGCGGATGCCGGATTGGATCACATCCAGCTTTCGATCCAGGGTGCGACACCCGAAATGGCGGATCATGTCGGCAATTATAAAGGCGGCTATGCCCGCAAGCTGGCGGTTGCCGGCTGGGTCCGCGAGAGCGGCATTCCGCTGACGGTCAACGCCGTTTGCCACAAGCAGAACATGGATCAGATCAGCGACATGATCGCCACTGCGGTCGAACTCGGTGCGCGCCGGATCGAGATCGCAACCGTGCAGTTCCATGGTTGGGCCGAGAAGAACCGTGCCGCGCTGATGCCGACGCAGGCGCAGGTCGAGCGGGCGACGGCGCTGGTCGAGGAGGCGCGCAAGACACTGGACGGCATTCTGGTCATCGACTATGTGCCCGCCGATCACCATTCCCGCTATCCGAAGGCCTGCATGGGAGGCTGGGGTCGCACCGGGCTCAATATTACGCCATCGGGGCGTGTGTTGCCTTGCCATGCCGCGGAGACGATTCCATCGCTTGCCTTTGACAATGTGCGGGACAAGCCGCTCGCGGACATCTGGTATCACGGCAGCGCCTTCAACGCCTATCGCGGTGACGACTGGATGCAGGAGCCCTGCCGCAGTTGCGCGCGAAAGCATGTCGACCACGGTGGCTGTCGTTGCCAGGCCATGGCGCTTGCGGGCAGCGCGGAAGCAACCGATCCCGTCTGCATCCATTCACCGTTTCATCAGGATATCGCGACTCGCGCCGAAGAAGACGGCCTCAGCGAACCGCCCGCTTTTGTCTATCGGGGTCGCGCCTGATCAGCCCGCGACGCCGGGCTTTAGCCGTCATCAAGCAACTGCGGCAAATGTGCACCGCAGCAAAAAACTTGAACCCAGAGGGTTTACAAGCCGTCCCGCGGATGGGATCGTTTTAGTGAGAGTTGGCTGATATGCGAGGAGTCTCTTCCTCGCGTGGTGCGATGCAGGTGCCTGATGGGTGCCGATATGCATCGCTGGATCGGCACCTAACAACCAAATCAAGCCGAGGCCGAATGCGGTTTTTCGCATCGCGCTTGGCTGTCGGCGCAGCACTTTGGCGCGCTGGCGTTGATACAAACGCTGATTGGGCTTTTGTGATGAGACTTGTTTTAACGCGCGTTTTTCTTGGCGCCTTTGTCGGCACAGCGTCGTTTTCACAGGCGGCTTACGCCAGCGATCTGTTGATCTGGACGCCGGTCAAGGTTGCTCCTCGGACCTATCAGACGACGATCGGCTTTCGGTTGCCGATGGCGTGGGAAATGAGCGCGGGCGCGGATATCGGCCTTGGAAGCGCGCCCGGTGGAAAAATCCTGAGCGGTTCCGAACTTGCCACGTTCTGGGGAAGGGCAGTGGACGACAGCCGTAACTTTGCCAGCAAGTCGCGTCGCGAAATCGCGCTGCGAATAGACACACTGAGAGGGAGCGGAACGCTGTATCTTGGCCGTTCGCGAAACTGGATCGTTTCGAAAGATTTCGATATGCAGACAACACGCGCGCTGAATGTGAATTATGTGGGCGCGCAGAGCCAGCCGGCATCCGTCACCGCCTCGCAGGGTGTGACGATGATTTTTCCCTGGACCGGCACATCGATCTCGGCGAACGGTGCTGTGACGGACCTTAAGGGTACCGTCTCAAGCACGGTGGCTTTCAATCAGCCGATCGCGCCCAACCTTAACTTCACTGCATCCGTCGTCGATCCGCTGGCTTTAACGCCAGCGGGCAACGTGAATGTGAATTATCGCATCAAATGGTAGGATTTTGTCAGCGCGCCGGCGGTGCCTTCCGCTTGGGGCCGGGAATCAGCCCTTCGCGCTGCATCTGCTTGCGCATCGCTTTGCGATGCCGGCTGATGGCCTGCGCCTTTTCCCGGACGCGGCGTTCGGACGGCTTCTCATAGGACTGCCGTGCCTTCATTTCCCGGAACAAACCCTCGCGCTGCATCTTCTTTTTCAGAACCCTGAGCGCCTGTTCGATATTGTTGTCTCTGACCAGAATGTGCATTTGTTCTCCTTGTTGTTGATGTTGATAAAATCGTTGCCCCGTCAGCCGAGTTGTTCGGCGACCAGCTTCTCAAGCTCTTTGCGCGTGAGAAGGCAGGGGTAGGGTTTCCAGTTCTTGTCGGGCCGGTTGACGGCCTCGTTGCGTTCATGCGGCTTCACCACCGCAAGCGCGGCAGCGATATTCGTATTGTTCAATAAATTTCCTCTGCTGGTCATTCGACCAGCGTCAATGACAATGGATAGTGGGAGCGCCGTCACGCGAGAGTGCGGAGGGCACGGGAGCTACGGTTCAAAAAATTGCAGCGGCTAGTTTCAAGCTACGGCTTCGAGGCGCTACGGATAGTAACGCGGGATCGCAGTCCTCGTTGCGGTATATAGGGATCGCGCAACGGTGTTGCAAGCGAGAACATCAAAGCGTGTCTGTGCTTCGACGTTCCGGCCCAACCGATTGGCATGATGGGCTATCATGTTCATACGGGCTCAAACCCATTCCGTTCCAAGATTCGCTGACCATGGCTGGACAACAGAAAGTCTCGGAGTTGCCCAGCCTCTGCGCAAGCGCCTTTGCGAATCGTCACGCCATATTCGATGATCGGCGAGAATTCTTCCGGAAGCGCGACGACACTGAATGCTGGATCACTCTTCAAAAGGCGGGCATTCGAATAATAGCTCAGGGAGAGGTCGGCTTCACCATCGGTTATCGGCCAGCCGGCGCCCTTGCCGGGCGGCGTCGGCGGCGAGTTGCGCCCGCCGACCAGTTGCCGGGCGCGGGACTTGAGCGGTTTGCCAAGACCAGAATGCTTGGCTTCGATCAGGTCGAAGACCTCGAAGGCATAGTCGCCGGCGGGGTCATCCCCTGGCGTCGACGTACCGATCTTGATCCTGGGATCGGTGATGACGCCGAGAAGGTTCGCAGTCGTCAGGCCGAGGTCGCTGCGCGCGAGTACGCAAAGCCTGTTGCGGGCGAAACAGACCGCATCGTCTGTAATCCCCTGTGCCGCCAGATGGCGGGGATGCGCCATGTTGGCCGAGGCGAAGAGATCGAAATACGCGCCCGCCTCGATGCGCTCCCGCAGCAGACCGGCGGGGCCGAGGGTCAAGGATATCGGGACATCGTTCAGCTCGCCGAACGCTGCGATGATCGCCGGGAAAGCGTACCGCATGCTGCCTGCGGATAGGATGCTTAGCGGCTGAGCAGGCTTGGTCATGGATTTCTTCCTTTCCGATCCCTTTGCCGGAATAGCGGTACGAAAGAGGCAATTTCCTGGCTGTCGCCCAGGCGTGCGGAGCGCACCGGAATGCCGTAGAGATCCTCGAGATTGGCCTCATTGAGGACCTCGTCCGTTGCGCCGACGATGATGCGCGCCCGATCGAGCATCAGCAGTGAGCGGTCGGCGACCGCCAGCGCGTGGTTCGGCTGATGCGTGGTGAAGGCGATGGCGAGATCGTCGCGATCCGCCAGTTCGCCGAGCAGCGAAAGCACGACGTCCTGGTTCTTGAGGTCGAGCGCCGAAGCCGGTTCATCGAGAAGCAAGACGACGTTTTCGCCGGCGAGTGCGCGGGCAATCAGAACGAGCTGCCGTTCACCGCCGGAGAGCGTGTTGATGTTGCGTGATGCGTAATCCGCCATCCCGGTGGTGCGCAGTGCCTCCATCGCCTTTTCGATATCGGTTTTGCGTGGCGTCTGGAACAGCGCGATGTGCCGGGCGCGGCCCATGAGCACCACGTCCAGCACTGAATAGGCAAAGGAGCCGGAGAACTCCTGCGGTACGAAACCGGTGCGCGTATTCAGCCCCAGCTTGCCGGAGGTTGGCTTCAGAAGGCCGGCCAGTACCCGCAGCGGCGTCGACTTGCCCCGGCCGTTGGGACCGAGAATGGCGACGATCTCTCCCGCCTTCAGACCGAGGTCGAGGTCGCGGAATTGCCAGCGCATGCCGTCATAGGATTGGCTGGCGGCTTCGATCCACAACATTGCCTGATCAGATGCCACGGATGCCTCTCTGGGTTTGCCACAGAACGAGCACGAAGATCGGCGTGCCGATCAGCGCGGTGAGAATCCCGAGCGGGATTTCCGTGCCGGTCGCGGTGCGCGCGATATCGTCGATGACAAGCAGGTAGAGCGCGCCGATGATCAGCGACGCGGGCATCATCGCCCGATGGTCGGAGCCAACAAGCATCCGTGCCATATGCGGCACGATGAGGCCGACCCAGCCGATAATGCCGCTGACGGCCACCTGCGCCGCGACGATCGCGGAGACGAGGATGAGGATCAGCCAGCGCAGTGGCTCGACGCGGACGCCGAGGGCGCGCGCCTCTTCGTCGCCGATCGATAGAAGATTGATACGCCAGCGCAAGCCCAAAAGCAGGATGCTGCCGATGAGGACCGGTCCGGCGATGAGGGAGAGCTTTTCCCAATTGGCCGTTGCGAAACTGCCGAGCAGCCAGAAGACCATGGCCGGCAGCTTGTCTTCGGTGTCGGCCACATATTGGACGAGGCTGACGAGTGCGCCGAAGAAGCCACTGATCACCACACCAGCCAACACCAGCGCCAGAATGTTGCGCCGTGCCACGACGCCGTTCAGCGCATAGACGAGGACAAGAGCCGAAAGCCCGAAAGCGAACGATGTGGCGAGCAGGCCGGCCCGCGAGAGGCTCAGGAGGATGGCGAGCGTGCCGCCGAAGGCCGCGCCTGAGGAAACACCCATGACCTGCGGGCCGACCAGCGGATTACGAAAGACGCCCTGCAGCGTCGCGCCGGAGAGCGCCAGGCCCGCGCCCGACAGCAGCGCAAGCAGGATGCGCGGCAGGCGCACGGTGAAGACGACGTTCGCCTCGGTCGGAGTTACGGGCATTTCAGGTGGAAAGACTGGTACCAGCAGGATCTGCACCACTCGGGCGAAGGAGATGTCATAGCGACCGACGCCGAGGGAACCGATCGCCACGATGACGAGCATGGCGGTCAGGATACCTATGGCCACCCGAGGCGAGCGGGGCGAAAACACGTCCCGGCTCATTGGCCCGGGCGATAGTCTGTGCGGTAGAATTCCTTGTAATAGGCGTCCGCCTGTGCCTGCATATCGATATCCGCAAAGCGGTCGGGATAGAGCGTCTTCGCCATCCAGAGTTCACCGAGCGCCATGGCTTCCGGCATCGGATACCCCCAGGCCTTGGCATATTCGGGCATCAGATAGATTTTCCCGTTCTTGACGGCATCGATCGTCTGCCACGGTGCCGCCGTCTTGATCTCGTCGACCACGGCGGGATAGCGCTCCTGCACGAAGATTACGGCCGGGTTCCAGGTAAGCACATCCTCCATCGACACCTGCTTGAAGCCGGCGATCCCGTTGGCGACGTTCCTGGCGCCGGCGCGCTCCATCATCAGGCCGGTATATTTGCCGCGTCCGTAGGTGGTGAGGTCGGGATTGGCCATATAGACCGGCACGCGCTTGTCGTCAGGAAGATCGGCGAGGCGATCGGCGATGAGCTTGCGGGTCTTCTTGGTAACCGTGATCATCTCCTCGCCCTTGTCCTTGCGGTCAAGAATATCGGCGATGAGCCGCACGCCCGTCGCAAACCCGGCATCGATCGCGGCGGGTTCGTCCTTGACGCTGGGATTGAGCTTCACCGCTTCCTGCGGCGGCACGTCGAGAAGCGAGATGGCGACGACCGGCAGGCCGGCATCCTCGATCTGCTTTATCATGTCGGCCGGCGCGTAATTGGTGACGAAGACCACGTCGGGCTTGAGCTTCAGCAGCTCCTCGATGTTCACCTTGGTGAGGCCGCCGGGCATGGCAAGCTTCGGAAGTTGCGGTGCGAGCCGCACATAGTTGGCGCCGAGCTGCTTCTTCCAATCATCGAGCACCCCGACCACCTTGTCCATCGCATCGAGCTGGACGGTGATATTGAGCGTCTGGTGCTGCAGGATGACGACCCGGTTGACGGTATCCGGGACATGCACCTGGCGGCCGATCTGGTCGGTCACGACGCGATCCGCAAGGGCGGGAGTCGCAAGCAATAAGCTGCTGATCACAAAGGCGATTTTAGTGATGAAGGCGATACGGCTGCGGCTCAAGACGAGGTCCTCCTGGAAGAGGTCGACCGCTAGCATGATATCCGGACGGATACAACGACGTTATATCCCAATGAATATCTCGCTGGTCGTGAAGATGGAGATGGGTAGATGATATATTCCATCATTCATGAGATGGGGATTTGACGTTTTTTGATAGATTCAATCACGTTTGCATTGAGGCTGACGTAAACCCGGCCTATCCTTCGAGCCAAGAGGTAGGACACGCATTTTGCGTATTGCGGGAGGCTGGAATGATCGAAATGAGGAAGGGAGACCGCTGCCTGTTTACGGCCACCGTGTCCGTTACCTTTTTGCATACATCGCGGGACGCGCAATCGCCGCTTGCCGTGTGAATGGCCCATCTCTTTCCGAGGAAAATTCCATGAAAAAACACAGTCGCGCGACCGTCGCCGATCTCCTGGCGATGAAAGGCAGCAGACAGCTCACCATGTTGCGCGTGACGTCGCTGGCTGAGGCTGAAGCGGCCGAGAAGGCGGGGATCGATATCGTGTCTGTCCCGCCGGCGCTGCTCGGTCCGGCTTTCCGCGAGGTCGCCCCCACGCCCTTTGCCATTCCCGGTCTTGAATATGGCGACTATGTCTCGGCGGAAGAGTATATGCGCGAGGCTTTCAAGGCGCTGAGGGCAGGCGGCGATGCGGTCTATTGCGCTGCCGGGTTGCCGACGATCCGGCGGATGCGCGAGGAAGGCATTCCGGTCTGCGGCCATGTCGGTCTTATTCCATCCAAGGCGACCTGGACGGGTGGTTTCCGCGCCGTCGGCAAGACGGTGGCAAGCGCCCTCGAGGTTTGGCGGCAGAGCAAAGCGCTGGAGGAGGCCGGCGCCTTCGCCGTGGAGATCGAGGTGGTGCCGGCTGGCGTCGCTGAAGCCATCAGCCGGAATACGTCGATGCTGATGATCTCGATGGGGGCGGGAAGCGGCTGCGATGCGCAGTATCTTTTTGCGGACGATGTGCTCGGCAGCCATGGCGGCCACTATCCGCGCCACGCGAAAAAATATCGCAACTTTGCCGTCGAGTATGAGCGGTTGCAGCGTGAGCGCATTGCCGCATTCAGCGAGTTTGCCGCGGATGTCCGGTCTGGTGCCTATCCGGAAAGGCAACATCTCGTTTCAATCGAGGATGGGGAACTGCAGGCTTTTCTGCGGCTTCTGGCCGATGGCGACCGGTAGGGATGCAACCAGCAACCCTCCACAACATGTCGATGAATTTCAAGCAGATGAGAGTAGAATGACGCATTATGTACTGAGGGTCACCTGTACATCCAGGCGCGGGATTGTCGCAGCGATCG
>NZ_AJVM01000022.1:0-62175 GCF_000281735.1 Rhizobium sp. AP16
GGCTGCGAGGCGCTGCCGCCGCTCGGCTTCGGAATCGCGGCGATCAGCTTTCTCGTATAGGGATGCCGTGGCGAATAGAGCACATCCTCCGCCGGGCCTTGCTCGACGATGCGGCCGAGTTGCATGACGGTGACATAGTCGGCGATCTCCGCCACCACGCCGAAGTCATGGGTGATGAACATCACCGCCATGTTGCGCTCGGTCTGCAGGCGGCGGATCAGCTGCAGTATCTGCGCCTGGGTGGTGACGTCGAGCGCGGTCGTCGGCTCGTCGGCGATCAGCACCTGCGGCTCCAGCGCCAGCGCCATGGCGATCATGACGCGTTGCCGCTGGCCGCCGGAAAGCTGAAATGGGTAGGAGCCCGCCGCGCGTATCGGATCCGGCAGGCCGACCTCGGTGAGCAGATCCAGCGCCTTCGCCTTGCGCTCCTTGGGACTCAGCAGCCCGTGCGCTTCGAACACTTCCTCGATTTGCGCCGACACCTTCATCAGCGGGTTCAGCGCCGACATCGGTTCCTGGAAGATCATTGCCACGCGGCGGCCACGGATGCCGTAAAGCTGCTCGGGGGGAAGTTGTAGGAGGTCAGCGCCGTCAAGCAGGATGCGTCCTTGAGCGACGCGAACAGTTTCGGGCAGGAGTCCCATCAGCGCATTGGCCGACATCGACTTGCCCGAGCCGCTTTCGCCGACGACGCACAACATTTCCCCCGGATGCAGCTGGAAGCTGACGCGATCCACCGCATAGGGCCGGTCAGCACCTTCCGGCAGGGCGATGCTCAGCCGGTCGATATGCACCACCGGTTCGCCACGCTCGATGCGGTCCGGATGAATGTCGATGTCGAAAGATATCTCTTCGGTCATCATGTCCCCTCACTTTCCACGGCGCGCGAGGCGCGGATTGAGGGCATCGTTCAGTCCCTCGCCGACGAGGTTGAGGGCGAGCACTGTGAGCAGGATGGCAAGACCCGGAAAGAAGCTGACCCACCAGGCCTGCCGGATAACCGTGCGACCCGCGCCGATGATATAGCCCCAGGACATGACGTTGCGGTCGCCAAGCCCAAGGAAGGACAGCGAGCTTTCGATGAGAATGGCGGCGGCCACCATCATCGAGGCAAGCACGATGATCGGAGACAGCGTGTTGGGCAGGATCTGCCGCCAGATGATGGTTGCGTGCGTCTGGCCGGACAGTACCGCCGCCTCGACGAATTCCCGTGACCTGAGCGACATCACCTCTCCGCGCAGCAGCCGGGCGACCGGCGGCCACGACACCACGGCAATCGCCACCACGATCGATGCGATGGACGGCTGGAAGATGGCGACCAGTACCACGGCAAGTGCGAAGCTCGGCACGCTCTGGAAGAATTCGGTAAAGCGCATCAGACAATCGTCCACCCAACCGCCGAAATAGCCGGCGATCGCGCCGATCGGTATGCCGATTACCAGCGACACGACCGTCGAGACGAAGCCGACGAGCAGCGAGACCTGAGCGCCATGGGCGAGGCCGGAGGCGAGGTCGCGGCCCATCGGATCGGTTCCCAACGGAAACCGATCCATGGTGAAAGGCGCCAGGAACGGCCGTTGCACCATGGCCCAGGGCGATTTCGGGTAGAGAAATGGAGCGACAATCGAAAGGGCGATAACAGCGAACAGAATAAGGAGACCGATGACGGCGCCTTTGTTGCGGGAGAAGCGTTTCCAGAAATCCTTCATGACGTCACCCGGATACGCGGATCGACGATGCGATAGAGCACATCGGTGATCAGATTGAAGAGAAGCACCATGGCGGCGGAGACGATGAAGACGCCGAGGAGCAGGTTATAGTCGCGCTGGGATAGTGCATCGAACATCAGGCGCCCAATGCCAGGCCAGGCGAAGACCGTTTCGATCAAAACCGCGCCGCCCACCAGTTGCCCGGCCTGAAGGCCGGCAAGGGTCACGACCGGGAGGATGGCATTGCGCAGGACATGGCGGCGCTGGATGACGGCGGGGCGCAGCCCCTTGGCCTTCGCCGTCTTGACGAAATCCATGCGGCTCACTTCCAGCATCGAGGCACGCGTCATGCGCGCATAGACGGCCATAAAAAACAGCCCGAGCGTCAGGGCAGGCAAGATGAGGTGATAAAGAATATCGAAGGCGCGGGTAAAGCCCGTGTAATCGGCGCCGACCGTCTCGTAACCGAAGCCGGGTAGCCAGCCGAGCTGCACGGAAAACAAAAGTACCGCCATCAGTGCCAGCCAGAAGAGCGGCGTCGCATAGAAGATAAGTGCTACCAGCGAGATGATCGTATCCGACCAACGCCCCTGTCGAGCCGAGGCGACAGCTCCGGCGAGAATGCCGAGCCCCAATGAAATGACGAAGGCGGTGAGGGAGAGAAGAAGCGTCGCTGGAAGGCGGTCTGCGATCAACTGGATAACGGGGAGCTGCTGGCGGTAGGAATAGCCGAGATCGAGCCGCATGACGGATGAGACATAGATCCAGAGCTGTACATAAAGCGGCTGGTCAAGTCCAAAGCGCTCCCGCAATTGTTGCAAGAAGGTGGCGTCGGCATCGCCGGCTTCTCCCGCCATGACCGCCGCGGGGTCACCCGGAGCGGCATGAATGAGGAGGAAGTTCAAAATTGTTATGCAGATCAGGATGACAGCAGCCTTTAGCAATCGTCCTGCCACGAAGCGCACCATAACAGCCCCCTGGTTAGGGTTTCCATGCATTGCGGGAGAGCTGCGCGAGACATGTCTCGCGCAGCATTCACTGCTCGATGTAGGTGTCACGAAGAGAATCGTTCAAACCCATTCCGGTGGTGATCAGATCCTTGAATTTGCAGTTGTAGATCGTCGGGAAGCTGAGTTCGAGAAGCCAGGCCACGGGCACGTCTTCCTGCAGTTTCACCTGCACCTGATCGTAGAGGACCTTTCGCTTCTCCGCCGGAAACGCAAAGGCCGCTTGCTCGAGAAGCTTGTCTACATCCGCATTGCTATAGCCTTCGACATTGTTCCAGGGGGAACCCTTGGCAATCTGCGCCGACTTGTAATTGCGCTCTACGCCAACCGCCGGGTCGCCATTCTGGTACAGGTAGGTAAATGCCAGGTCGTAATCCCAGTTGCTGACCTTCTGGTTCCAACCCGCCACGTCCGTGGCCTCGATTTCCACCGGGATGCCGACATCTGCAAGATTCTGCTTCACGGCCTCCGCCCAACGCTGCCAGGTCTCGCCATATGGCAAGGGGAGAAGCCGAAGCGGTTTGCCGTTGTAGCCGATCTCTTTCAGCAGGGCCTTGGACTTGTCAGGATCATAGGGGTATTCCGGGCCGCCTTGCGCATAGAAGGGCAATCCGGATGAGAAGGGACCGGTCGCAACCTTGCCCATTCCATTCCACAGGGCATCGCGCGCGAACCCCCGGTCGAGCGCATACATGATCGCCTGACGGAATTTCGGATTGTCCATGGGGGCGGTGCGGTTGTTCAGCCACAACCACGAAAGAGGCGAATAAAACTCCCATCCCTTCTGTGTCACGCAGGTATTGGGAAGGGCGGACACTCTGGGAACGTCAAAATTCTCCACCGATCCGCCGGGCAGGACATCGACCTTTCCCGTCTCGTAGGCAACCGATCTGGATGCTGCGTCCGGGATGATGTGGTAGTAGACTTCGTCAAGATAGGGCTTGCCCTTGATGTAATAGTCCTTGTTTTTCTCCAGCTTGATGTAGCTGCCCTTTTTCCATTCAACGAACTTGAACGGCCCCGTCCCGATCGGCTTTTCGTTGGCCGGATTGGTCATATAGTCCGTGCCCTCATAGATATGTTTCGGGATGATGGGCATTGCGCCGTAATCCATGGCGCGGATGAAGGGCTCGAAGGGCTGCTTGAGCTTAAAGACGACGGTCTTGTCATCCGGCGCAGTGACGCTTTCCACGCGTGCCATCGTATTTCGATGCTTCGCAAGCGTTTTGGGCAGGAAGTCTTTCACAGAAAACAGGACGTCCGCTGACGTCATCGGCTGCCCATCGTGGAATTTCACATTATCCTGCAGGTGAAAGGTGTAGGTCAGTCCGTCGGATGAGATTTCCCACGATTTCGCCAATGAAGGCATTGGCCGCAGTTTGTCGTCGTAGCGCAGCAGACTTTCATAGATTTCACCGCCGACAAGTCCGCTTGGACCGTTCGAGACGATGCCGATCATCAGCCCCGGCGGTTCCGGCTGGACGATGAGATTGATCTTGCCGCCCTCGACCGGCGCGGCATGGGCGGCACTTGCGGTAAGGATCAGGGCGAGGGACATGGAAAGCAGGCGTCGCATGAAGTTCCCCTTATGGATTTTCGTTTGCTTGCGGACGTTACTTTGCATTGCGGCATCGCTCCGAAAGCCGGGCTACGGCTGTCAGAAGGGGCGGTGCTTATTCAACGGATCGGAGCTTTTTGCGTGTCAGCCAGGGCGGACGACGCTCCGATGGTCAACCGATATACTGGTATATGTTTGCATCAGTGGTCGCATTAAGAGCCTCCCAAGCGCTACCTGTCAAGCGGCTCCCTTGGAAAATTCGCATAAGTTTTGAGCGCGCCCTTGAGGTGCGTATTAATTGCTCATAGTGGATGCAGGCGGGCGGGGAGAAGCTTGAATTGCCGAAAAAAGCACCGGTCTAAATGCTGGCGCAGAAGCAAATGTTCGAGAGGAGCGCGAGGGAGAGATAGTAGACGAAAGGTCTACGGCTGCGATTGATGGGTGCTGCCGAGAGAGCCGCTGTTACAGAAGAGGCACCGAGTCTTTGGGTGGGCGCTCAGCCCACCCAGTTCATGACCCAATAGACCAGCGCGGAGATCGCAGCAGCGGCAGGCAGCGTCACCACCCATGCGATGACGATATTGCCGGCGAGCCCCCAGCGCACCGCGGAAAGGCGCCGGGAGGCGCCGACGCCGATAATGGCGCCGGTGATCGTGTGGGTCGTCGAGACCGGAATGCCAAGCCATGTCGCGGCAAACAATGTGATCGCGCCGCCGGTCTCGGCGCAGAAGCCCTGCATCGGATTGAGCTTGGTGATCTTGGAACCCATCGTGTGCACGATCCGCCAGCCGCCGAACAAGGTTCCGAGCGCCATGGCGGACTGGCAGGACAGCACCACCCAGAGAGGCACATGGAATTCGCCGCCGCCATAGCCTTGGGAATAGAGCAGCACGGCGATGATCCCCATCGTCTTCTGGGCATCGTTGCCGCCGTGGCCGAGCGAATAGAGCGAGGCGGAGATGAATTGCAACACACGAAAGGTGCTGTCGACGGCAAAGGGTGTCTGCCGGACGAAGATCCAGGTCACGCACAAGATGAGGAGAAGCGCGAGCAGGAAGCCCAGGAGCGGCGACAGAACAATGGCGCCGGCCGTCTTCAGCAGCCCCGACCAGACGATCGCGCTTGTGCCGACCTTGGCCAGTCCGGCGCCCACCAGTCCGCCGACCAGCGCGTGCGACGAGCTTGAGGGGATGCCGAATATCCAGGTGACGATATTCCAGACGATGGCGCCCATCAGCGCGGCGAAGATGACCTGCGGCGTCACGATGCCCGGATCGATGATGCCGGTGCCGAGGGTCTCGGCCACATGCAGCCCGAAGAACAGGAATGCGATGAAATTGAAGAAGGCGGCCCACATCACGGCATATTGCGGCCGCAGGACACGGGTGGAGACGATGGTAGCAATCGAATTGGCCGCGTCGTGCAGCCCGTTGAGAAAGTCGAAGAACAGTGCGACGGCAATCAGGCCCGCCAGCAGCGGAAGGGCGAGGGTGGCCTCCATCAGACGTTCTCGATCACGATGCCGCTGATCTCATTGGCGACGTCCTCGAAGCGGTCGACCACCTTCTCCAGTTCACCATAGATCTCGCTGCCGATGATATAGGCCATTGGGTTCGACCCGCCATGACGGCGGAAGAGATCCTTGAGACCCTGCTCATGCAGTTCGTCGGAACGGCCCTCGACTTTCACCACTTCTTCGGTGAGCACGCTGAGGCGCGCCGAGTTGGCACCCATGCGATCGAGCAGCGGGATTGCCTCGGCGACCAGCTTGGCGGCCTGGACGATCGCAGCGCCCATCTCCTGCATTCTGGGATCGAAACTGGTCTGTTCGAACAACCGGATGGTCTTGACCGCCTTGTGCATCATGTCGATGGCATCATCCATCGACATGATGAGGTCCTTGATATCACCCCGATCGAAGGGCGTGATGAAGCTGCGCCGCACGGCGAGCAGTACTTCGCGGGCAATCTCATCGGCCTCGTTCTCGAGCGCGACGATGCGCTGGCAATGCTGCTCCGTGTCCTTGCCGGCCAGTAATTCGTTCAAAGCTTCGGCCGCGCCGACGATGGTGCGGGAATGCCGCTCGAAGAGATCAAAAAAGCGATCTTCCCGCGGCATCAATTTACGAAACCAGTTCACTGTCGGCGCTCCAAACATGCGTTGTCATAAATCCGTCATAAATGACGGAGCGTGACATGAAAAGCCGATACGCCTGGGAAACGACACACTCCAACAGCGTCGTCCCAAGGTTTGAACCGTTCAGGCGGGCTCTATTCTGTTTCCCTCGCCGTCGAAGAAATGCAAGGCATTGGCGGAAGCGGCAACCACAAGCTCGGTATCGATCGCGATCTGGGACCGCCCGGACACGCGAAAGACGATGGCCTGACCATCCGGAAGGATGCCGTAGACATAGCTTTCCGCGCCCACCAGCTCGACCGCCTGGACGCGCACCCTTGCGCTAAACGCGGCGGCCTTTCCACCTTCGGCCAGATGAAGGTCTTCGGGCCGGATGCCGATGGTCGTGTCGCTGCTGACGGAGCCGGCACCTGCCGAAAGGGCAAGGCCACTTTTCTCCGTGATCTTCAGGAGGTTCATCGACGGCGAGCCGATGAAGGTTGCGACGAAGGTCGTGGCCGGGCGCTCGTAAAGCTCGATGGGCGTGCCGACCTGCTCGATCCGGCCGCCATTCAGCACGACAAGTCGGTCGGCCAGCGTCATCGCCTCCATCTGGTCGTGCGTGACGTAGACGCTGGTGGTTGCGAGAGAGCGTTGCAGCCGCTTGATCTCGACGCGCATCTGCACGCGCAGCTTGGCGTCGAGATTGGACAGAGGCTCGTCGAACAGGAAGGCCGCCGGCTCGCGCACGATGGCGCGTCCCATGGCGACACGCTGGCGCTGGCCGCCGGACAATTGGCGCGGTTTGCGCTCCAGGAATTGCTCGATCTCGAGCGAGCGAGCCGTCTTGGCGATCCGCCGCTCGATCTCGTCCTTCGGCATGTTGCGGTTCTTCAACCCGTAGGCCAGGTTCTGGCGCACCGTCATATGCGGATAGAGCGCATAATTCTGGAAGACCATGGCGATGTCACGGTCCGACGGCTCCAGCTCGTTGACCACCCGATCATTGATCGACACCGTGCCCGATGTGATGCTTTCCAGGCCGGCAATCATGCGCAGCAGCGTAGACTTGCCGCAGCCGGAAGGCCCGACCAGCACGACGAGTTCGCCGTCAGCAATATCGAGCGACACGCCCTTGATGACGTCGATGCCGCCGCCATAGGTTTTGCGGACATCCTTGAGGGTGATCCCAGCCATTATTTCTCCGTCTCCACAAGACCTTTGACGAACCAGCGCTGCATCAGCACCACGACGACGATGGGCGGAATGATCGCCAGGATCGCCGTCACCATCACGAAATTCCACGGCGTCGCCGCATCGGCGAAATCCACCATTTTCCGGAGCCCGATGATGATCGTCGACATCTTGGCGTCGTTGGTGACGAGCAGCGGCCACAGATACTGCGTCCAGCCATAGATGAAGAGGATCACGAACAGGGCGGCGATATTGGTCTTCGACAGTGGCAGCAGGATATCGCGCATGAAGCGGAAGGGTCCGGCATTGTCGATGCGCGCCGCCTCCAGCAACTCACCGGGAACCGTCAGGAAGAATTGCCGGAATAAAAAGGTCGCGGTGGCTGACGCCATCAGCGGCAGGGTCAGGCCGGCATAGGTGTCGATCATGCCGAGATCGACGATGACCTTGTAGGTCGGCAGGATGCGGACTTCCACCGGCAGCATCAGCGTCACGAAGATCATCCAGAAGAACACCATCCGCAGCGGAAAGCGGAAGAAGACGATCGCGAAGGCCGACAGGAAGGAAATCGCGATCTTGCCGACGGCGATGACGACCGCCACGACGAATGTGTTCCAGAGCATGCGCGGCAGGCTGACGCCGACCACGCGCTCGACGCCGCCGGAAAGCGCTTCCCCATAGTTCTCGACAAAATGACCGCCGGGCAGCAGCGAGATCGGCGGCCGCAGGATTTCAGCTGAAGTCATCGTCGAGGCGACGAAGGTGTAATAGATCGGGAAGGCGACGATGATGATGCCGAGGATCAGCATCAGATGGCCGATGAGATTGGCGACGGGACGTTTTTCGATCATCGGCTCGCCTCACGCATAATGCACGCGCTTCTCGACGAAGCGGAATTGGAAGGCCGTGAGCGCAATGACAATCACCATGAGGATGACGGACTGGGCTGCCGAGGAGCCGAGGTTGAGATTGACGAAGCCGTCATTGTAGACCTTGTAGACGAGGGTCTCCGTCGCCTTGGCCGGACCGCCGCCGGTAACGGCATGGATGATGCCGAAGGTGTCGAAGAAGGCGTAGACCGTGTTGACCACCAGCAGGAAGAAGGTCGTCGGCGCGAGCAGTGGAAAGACGATAGTCCAGAAGCGCCGGTTGCCGCGCGCGCCGTCGATGGAGGCGGCTTCCAGCAGTGATTTGGGGATTGCTTGCAAGCCGGCAACGAAGAACAGGAAATTGTAGCTGATCTGCTTCCAGGCGGCGGCAACGATCACCAGCACCATGGCCTGGTTGCCGTTCAACAGCGGATCCCAGGCAAAGCCGTTGCGGCGCAGAATATAGGCGAGGGTGCCCATCGCCGGATTGAACATAAAGAGCCACAACATGCCGGCGACGGCGGGTGCGACCGCATAGGGCCAGATCAGCAGCGTGCGATAGAGGGTCTGCCCGCGCACCACCTTGTCGGCGGCGGTCGCAAGCGCCAGCGCGACCATCATCGACAGCAGCGCCGTCGCGACACTGAAGACCACCGTCACCTGCAGGGAGTGCAGATAGGTCTCGTCGGACAGCACGGCGCGGAAATTGGCGAGCCCCACGAAGCCGCTCTTCAGTCCGAAGGGATCCTCGCGCTGCATCGACTGATAAAGCGCCTGGCTTGCCGGCCAGAAAAAGAAGACCACCGTCAGGATGATCTGCGGAGCAACGAGGAGATAGGGAAGGATCTTGTTGGGAAAGACGACACGCTGCACGGCGATCTCCTAGGACAGGGAAATTGCCCGCAGCCTCAGCGGCTGCGGGCTGGACCGCATCAATGCGTCAATTGCCGATGGCCTGCTGGATGGCGGCGTTGCCGCGCTGAACGGCCTTGTCGAGCGCGGTCTTTGCGTCTTCCTTGCCGGCCAGCATCGCCTCGAACTCCTCGTTCATGATGTCGCGCACCTGCGGCAGGTTGACCAGGCGCACGCCCTTGGAGTTCGCTGTCGGCGCCTTGCCGAGCATCTGCAGGATCGGCGTCTCGCGGCCGGGGTTCTTCTCGTAGAAGCCGGACTTCTTCGTCTCCTCATAGGCCGCCATCGTCACCGGCAGGTAGCCGGAGACCTGATGCAGTCGCGACTGGATCTTGGTCTGCGAGAGGAAGTGAAAGAATTCGGCTATGCCCTTATATTCGGTATCGGTCTTGCCCCCGAAAACCCAAAGGCTGGCGCCGCCGGGGATGGTGTTTTGCGGCCGGCCATCTCCGTCGTAATAGGGGAGCTGTCCGATGCCGTAATTCATGCCGCTCTTGACGATATCGCCGAGACCGCCGGAAGATTCCGTCAGGATGCCGCATTCTCCGGAGGTGAAGAGCTGCTTGGCTTCCGACGTACGGCCGCCGTAGCGGAAGGTGCCGTCCTTGGCGAGATCGGCGATCGCCTGGAAGTGCTTCTCGAAGAGCGGCGTGTTGAATTCGAGCTTGACGTCGGTGCCGCCGAGGCCGTTTTCATTGCTGCCATAGGCGACATTGTTCCAGGCGGCAAAGTTCTCGGTCTGGATCCAGGTGAGCCAGGTGGAGGTGAAGCCGCAGGCCGATGCACCGCTCGACTTGATCTTCTTGGCGGCGTCGAACACTTCCGGCCAGGTCTTCGGCGGGCTTTCGGGATCGAGCCCGGCCTTCTTGAAGGTGTCCTTGTTGTAATAAAGGATCGGCGAGGAGGAGTTGTAGGGGAAGGACAGCATGGTCCCGTCGGGCCTGGAATAATAGGAGACGATGCCGGGCAGATACAGCGACTTGTCGAAGGTATAGCCGCCCTTCTTCAGTACGTCAGCCGCCGGCATGATTGCGCCTTCGGCCCCCATCATCACGCCGCTGCCGGCGTCGAAGACCTGCAGGATTGCCGGAGCCTGCTTGGCTCGAAACGCGGCGATGCCGGCATTCAGCGCTTCCGGATAGGTGCCCTTGAAGACCGGGACGATCTTGTAGTCCTTCTGGCTCTCGTTGAATTCCTTGGCCAGTTGCTCGACGACCTCGTTATTGGCGCCCGACATGGCGTGCCACCATTGCAGCTCGGTCAGCGCAAATGCGTTCGATGTAACGGAAAACGAGGCGGTAATCGCCGCAGCTGAAGCGCAGATAAAACGTATGGACATGTTTCCTCCCAAGTGTCCCGACAGGCGCAGACCGCACCTAACCCCATTTCCAGCGAGGATCCTCCTCGATCCTCACGCCGGACATTCCATTCGAAAACCGCTGTTTGCAACGGATTCCTCGCGGCAAGAACGATTGCCCTTCGTCATTTCTTCGCTCTTTTTGGAAAGAGGCAACGACGACTGAATCATCCGAACCATCTATTTATGCTGAGAAATGAGAATATACGACAGTTTTGTGACAATGCGGCTTGTAAAGATTCCGCTTGTGGAAATCTCACTCGCCGCTGCGCAAATTTCCTTCGGTTGAACCTTGGAGGCGATGCCGGCCGGCTTCCGGGTTTTCACCGGCCAGCGGTCGACGCCAAAGTTCCGCGAGAATGACGCCGCTCATGGTCAAGGCTCCGCCCAGGACAAGACTGGTCGTGAGTTGCTCGGACAGCAGCGGGATCGCCAGGATGGCGGTGACGACGGGCACGAAGTTGAAAAACAGCGATGCCCTTGCCGGGCCGATATGATCGATCCCGCGCATCCAGAGCAAAGGTGCTGCAACGGAAGCGGCGGCGCCGGCATAGGCGATCAGCGGCAGGCTGGCTGCGCTGATGCCCAGCCTGGGGGATAGGAGATAGATCGGCAGCAGCGAGACGGCGGCGGCACATGCCTGAAGGTAGAGCGATTGCAGCAGGGGCAGACCGTTCGGCCAGCGCTTGAGAAGAACAGTGTAGAGGGCATAGCAGACGGTTGCCGCCAGCATGATCGCGTCACCGATATTGGGGCCTTGCGTAAACAGGGTCGCGAGCCGCCCATGCGAGACGACGACAGCAACGCCCAGGAGCGAGACGATCCCGCCGGCAAGCGCGCCATAGGTCATCCGGTGACCGAGCAGGATGATCGCCAGAACCAGAGACAGAAGAGGCATCAGCGACTGGATAATGCCGAGATGCATGGCCGAGGTGTATCGGGCGGCAATATAGGAGAGATAGGGGAGCGCCGCGCCGCCGAGAAGGCCCAGGATCAGGAGGCGCCAGCCATGAGTGGCGAGCACCGCACGGTTCGTCCAGACCTGCCGGGCGACAAACGGCGTCAGGATCAGGATTGCCAGAACCCACCGGTAGAAGGCGATTTCGGCCGGCGAGATAACACCGGCCGATGCCTTGGTGACGATGGCGTTGCCACCCCAGATCAATGCCGTGATGAGGAGAAGGATGTAGCTCATCCGCCCTGTCCATTTGGTTCAAGGCCAGCGTAGATCGCGTCGCCTTCTCGGTATATGCTTCGATTGCGACAAAGCGTAATGCGAGACTGACAGATGCCCACCATCGCCGTGCCGCCGCCTTTGGAAGATCTGCCTTCGGACGTCTATTTCCGGGCGGAGGATTTCGGTCCCGACACCTATATGGCGCCGCACGCACATGTCTTCGGTCAGTTGAGCTTTGTTTCCTACGGCTCGATGAACATCGATGTGGAGGGCAAGCGCTTTTTGTCACCGCCACACTATGCCGTCTGGATCCCGCCGCGCTGGAAACATAGCGCCTATAATGAGACCGCGACCGCCTATCGCTCGGTCTATATTTCAGCTCAGTGCTCGGGGCGGTTTTCCGATCGGCCCTGTGCGCTGGAACTAAACCCGATCTTGCGGGCGATCCTCGTCGATTTCGCCGAACGTGACATTCATGTGCCGGAGACCGATCGTGACCGGCGGCTCGCCGAGGTCCTGCTCGACCAGATCGAGATCGCGCCACCGCACGAGGCCTATCTGCCTCATGCCGCTTCGGCTGAAATCCAGTCGATCCTGGATGCGCTTCAGGCCGATCCGGCAAGCGACCTGCCGCTCGCGGCCTGGGCGGAGCGCTTCCATATGACGGTCCGCACGCTGGAGCGGCGCTGCCAGCGCGAACTCGGGATTTCGCTCGGGGAATGGCGGCAGCGGATGCGCTTCCTATGCGCCGTCGAGTGGCTCGACAAGGGTCGCACCATACAGGCAATTGCCTTCGACCTTGGCTACAGCACGCCTTCGGCCTTCATCGCCATGTTCAAACGCCTGTCCGGCAAGACGCCGGAGCAGTACCGGGTCGGTCGATAGGCAAAGTTTTCCTTATGCTTCGTATAATTTCTAAAAGCTTCATTCATGATCTGCCGTTCTCCATGATGCGGCATCGTTAAAGATAACGGCGTGTTGAGAAGAGATTGAGCAATGAAAAGCGACCAGACCTTGGAAGACCGAGACATATCCATTGAGCGGGATCGGCCCGCCATTCGCGATGCCAGCGATGGGGATATGGAGGCCATCCGCGACATCTATACGCATCATGTTCTCCACGGACTGGCGACGTTCGAGGAGGTGCCGCCATCGGCCGACGAGCTTCGGTCGCGCCGGGCGTCCGTGCTCGGCGTGGGGCTGCCCTATCTCGTTGCCGAATTGAATGGCGAGATCGTCGGCTACAGCTATGCGACCGCCTATCGACCTCGCCCCGCCTATCGTTTCTCGATCGAGGATTCGGTCTACGTCGCGGATGGTCTCGGCGGCCGGGGTGTCGGCAGCGCGCTTCTCCAGGAACTCATCGCCCGCTGCGAGAAGGGGCCTTGGCGACAGATGCTGGCCGTCATCGGCAATAGCGGCAATGCAGGCTCGCTCGCACTGCATCGCCGGATGGGGTTCCAACCCATCGGGACGTTCAAGTCCGCAGGCTTCAAGCTTGGCCGATGGGTGGATACGGTGCTGATGCAACGGGCATTGGGGGAGGGCGACCAGACGACGCCGGCGCAAAACAAACCGGAAGCGGATCGGTGATTTCCGGCAGGACGATCCTGTGCCTTGCGTTATCGCAGCTCGTCGCCTGGGGTGTTACCTATTACCTGATCGGCGTATTCGACAAGTTGATGGCTGCCGATCTTGGCTGGTCAAGCGAGATCATCCATGGCGGATTTGCGATAGGGCTGTTGGCGATGGGCGTGGTCTCGCCGCTTGCCGGGCGCTCGATCGATCGTCTGGGTGGACGAAAAGTGATGGTCGCGGGGGCGGTGCTGACGGCGATCGGATGTTTCGCGCTGGCCATCTGCGAGACGCTGACAGGGTATTACGCTGCCTGGATCTGTCTCGGCATCGCCATGCGGCTCACCCTTTATGATGCGGCATTCGCGGCGCTCGCACGGATCGGTGGTCTCCAGGCCCGTCGCCCCATGTCCCAGATCACCCTGTTGGGCGGCCTTGCCTCCGCCACCTTCTGGCCGGTCGGTCATTTCCTTGCCGTCACTTTCGGCTGGCGCGGCGCGGTTGCCGTCTATGGTGGCCTCGCTCTTTTGACAATCCCTCTCTATCTGGCGATCCCGGAAGAGCAGGCGGGAGCCCAGTCAGAGACCGCCGCGCATTCTCCGCCGCTCGCAAGCGAGCCTAGGCACGTCATCGTCTTCGGCGGACTCTATGCATTGCTGACGGGCCTTGCCAATTTCCTGAACGCCGGCATGTCCGCCCATATGGTCGGTATCCTGACCGGTCTTGGTCTGGCTGCGTCGGCAGCCGTCTGGATCGCCGCTTCGCGCGGCGTCGGGCAATCTCTCGCACGCCTCTGCGAGGTGCTTTTCGGCCGCGAGATCGATCCGCTCCTCCTCACTCTTCTCGCATCCCTGATGCTTCCGATTGCTTTCGCCGCGGGCCTGTTTGCCGGCACATCGATAGTCGCGGCCATCGTCTTTGCAGCTCTCTACGGCATCGGCAATGGACTGCTGACGATCACCCGTGGCACGCTTCCGCTCATCCTGTTCGATCCCCGCAGCTACGGCTCGGTGGTGGGAAGCCTGATCGCCCCGAGCTTCGTTCTCTCTGCCACGGCACCCGTGATCTATGCATTCGTCATAGACGGTTTCGGACAAGCCGGTGCGCTCTACTTGTCGGCAGGCATTTCGATGGTTGCGCTGATTGCGGCCGCCGTCTTGCACCTGCTGGGCAGGCGGCGGCTCGGTCTCCCCATGTAGGCGATTGACAAATTCCGCCCCGAAAACCGGCCAGAAATAGGGTCAGGTCTAGCCCGGCAAGCCATCGCTTCCGCCGTTCGATAAAAACTGATGGTTGCAGGCTACTCTTCTTTAACTAGGTCACTTCACGTGATGTTGGGATTTTCATGGCATAACCGTTTCAAAGAAGAGGGCGCTATGAAAGAGTTTGCAGTTTCATCGAAAATCATTAAATCCGTCGCTTTCCATCCCGAGGACGGACGTCTTTATATTCGCTTCAAAAACGGCGAGGAGCGTCTGTTTGCCGGCGTTCCGGAAAAGGCCGCTATCGCCATGGTCAAGGCGGCTTCGCCCGGCCAGCATTACATCGAACATATCCGTACCCGCTTCGAGCGCGTCGCCTAGTATTTGATATTGGCGGGACCTTGCATCCTGGCAGGTCAAGCCACTGCGACCGGAGGCCGGATGACCTTCCGTGGATAGATAAGCCGCGTAAGATTGAAACGGTATTTTTCGAACGTCGCGTCAAAAGAACCAGAATACCTTTAGTCCACTAATTTAATAGACAATATTCCAAGCACGGGATTGCCGATGCGTTGCAGGTTTGCACGCCGGCAGGGCCGGTCAATTTTGATCGTTTCCAATATCGGGGCTTAGAATATGGGGCGTGCAGTCTTTGGAGTTTCGTTAAGAAGCAGCGTCCGCGCGGCCGTTGCCTTCTCTTTCCTTTCGCTGGCCGGTGCCCATGCCTGGGCGGCGTCCGAGGGCGCCAAGCCGATCGATGGCGGCATCCTCAAGGTTGGCCTGGGGACGGATACAGCCATCATCGATCCGTCGATTACCGGCAGTTCGATTACCGCCGTCATCACCCGCAATATCGTCGACTCGCTGGTCGGTCAGGCCGAGGACAACAGCTTCACGCCCTGGCTGGCCGAGCGCTGGGAGATCAACGGCGACAACACGGTCTATACATTTCATCTGCGGCCGGGCGTGACCTTCAGCGATGGCACGCCGCTCGATGCGGCGGCGGTGAAGTATAATTTCGATCGCATCCTCGATCCGAAGACGACCTCTAGCTACGCAAAGTCGTTGCTCGGTCCAGTCGACAAGATCGAGGCGCCGAACGCAAATACCGTCGTGATCAGCTATCGCCAGTCTTTCGCACCGCTGCTGCAGGGACTTAGCCTGCCTTATCTCGGGATCCAGTCCCCA
Organism: Rhizobium sp. AP16; assembly: GCF_000281735.1. Taxonomy (NCBI): domain Bacteria; kingdom Pseudomonadati; phylum Pseudomonadota; class Alphaproteobacteria; order Hyphomicrobiales; family Rhizobiaceae; genus Rhizobium; species Rhizobium sp. AP16. Next base: position 15,864 of record NZ_AJVM01000022.1, read on the forward strand.
ATCTATCTGCAGAAGGCGACCAGCACGACCAATACCGTTGTCGGCTCCGGTGCCTTTGTCCTCGATGGTTTCGTGAAGGGCAGCGGCAGCAAGCTGACCAGGCGCACCGATTATAACTGGGGACCCGGCTACGCCACCCACAAGGGGCCGGCTCATTTCAATGAGATCGATTTCAAATACCTGCCGGAAGCCTCTGTTCGTCTCGGCGCTCTGGCGAGTGGGCAGGTCGATGCCATCGATGCCGTTCCGCCCGCCAACTTCCGCTCGGTGCAGAGCAATGGCAAATTGCAGGTCGTGACGAAGGAGAACCCGGGTGTTACCAGTGCCTTTCTCCTGAATATTTCGAAGGGTCCTTTCCAGGACGTCAAGGTTCGCCAGGCGTTCCAGAGCGCGGTGAATGTCGCCGCAGCCGTGAAGGCGGCCTACTTCGGCACGTTGAAGCCGGCCGACAATATCCTCGGGCCTTCGACGCTCTATTACGAACCCCGCCTTGGCGGCAAATGGGGCTTCGATCTCGCCAAGGCGAACCGCCTGCTTGATGAAGCCGGCTGGAAGGAAAAGGATACCGACGGAATTCGTAAAAAGGACGGACAGCGCCTGACGCTTCACTATGTCTACGACACCGCCCAGGTGGGTGACTCCGATATTACGCTGGCGCAGGCGGCTCAATATCAGGTGCGCCAGGCCGGTTTTGATCTTCAGCTTGATCCTACCGATGCCGGGGGTTTGATTGCCCGCGCCAATGCTAATGACTATAACCTCGTCTCGCTCAACTACGTGCGTGCCGAGCCGGATATTCTGCGCACGGTGTTTCACTCCGCCTACGCGCCGCCGAACGGCGCCAACTATGCGCGCGTCAGCAGTCTTGACGAAAAGCTGAGCAAGGCGATCGGCGCGAGCGATGCGGAGCGCAAGCGGCTCTATGCCGAGATCCAGACGGAGATTATCGATCAGGCCTATGCGGTGCCGCGCTATGTCGCGGCCTACCAGCTTGGCGCCTCCAAGAAGCTTCTCGGCATTAGCTGGGCCACCAACGCGAAGCCGAATTTTTATGATGCCTGGCTCAACCCGTAACCTGATCCATGCCGTCGCGAGGCGGCTGGGTGTGATCGTCGCCGTGTTGTGGGGCGCGGCGACGATCGCCTTCATCGCCGTCAAGCTCATTCCTGGCGACCCGGTCTCGATCCTCTCCGGCGGCGAGAATGTCGTCGATGCGGCCGAGCGGGCAGCTTTGGTCCATCAATATGGGCTGGATCAGCCGCTGGTGCTGCAATATGCGCGCTACATCGGCAATGCGCTGCTCGGCAATTTCGGTGAGAGCTATCAGTATCGGCAGCCCGTTATCGACGTCATAGCGGAGGCCGCCGGCCCGACGCTGCAACTGGCGGGCAGCGCCGTCATCATCGCACTCAGCCTGGCGGTAGCTGTTGCCCTGGCGACGGCAGGCCGCAGGCGAGGGCTGGCGGTGACGCTTTCCGGTCTCGAGCTGATCCTGCTGAGCACACCGGTCTATTGGATTGGCATCGTGCTCTTGTCGCTGTTCAGTTTTCAACTGCAATGGTTTCCGGTGACCGGCAATGATGGGTTTGCCTCTCTCGTGCTGCCGGCGATTGCGCTCAGCCTGCCCTTGACCGCGCTGTTGAGCCAGGTTCTGCGCGATGGTCTGGAGGAGGCTCTGTCGCAACCCTTCGCGCTGACGGTGCGGGCTCGCGGCGTTGGCGAAACGCTCCTGCGGTTTCGCCACGGTCTGCGCCATGCCGCGCTCGCCGCATCCACCCTGACCGGCACTTTGTTTGCCAGCACGCTCGGCGGCTCCATCCTCACCGAAACGGTCTTCGGTCGATCCGGTATCGGCCAGATCACGCTACAGGCGATCAAGACCCGCGACATGCCGTTGGTGCTCGGCCTGGTGATGCTGTCGGCCTGCGTTTTCGTCATTATCAATCTGCTGGTCGATGCCCTCTATCTGCTGATCGATCCTCGTCTACGGAGAGTGCCACAATGAGCAGCGCGGAACTATTCGATGCGGCGCTACGCCGGCGTCAAGATGGCGGCGCCGGCGCTAATCCTTGGCTGGCACCCGGCCTGCTCATCCCGCTCGCCATTGTGGTGGTTCTCACGGTCGCCATCTGGGAGCCGCAATGGTTCACCGCTTTCGATCCGGAAGCGGTGGATACGGATGCGATATTGATGCCGCCGGATTTGCGGCATTGGTTTGGGACCGACGAACTCGGGCGCGACCTCTTCTCCCGCGTCGTGCATGGAACATCGCTGTCGCTGACGATTGGTATCGGTGCCACAGTGATCGCCACCCTGGGCGGTATACTGCTCGGCACGGCAGCAGCACTTGCGCCGAAGGCGGTCAGCCGCATTCTGGTGCGCCTGATCGATATTCTGCTTGCCTTTCCCGAAATACTGCTGGCGCTGCTGGTGATCGCAGTGCTCGGACGCGGACCTTTGAACACATTGCTTGCGGTCGGTCTCTCCAGTGTCGCGTCCTATGCGCGGCTGGTCCGCTCGCAGGTGCTACAGGTCAAGCTTTCGGGCTATGTCGAGCACGCCGTCACGCTCGGTGAACATCCCTGGACGATCGTCACCCGGCATATCGTACCAAACACCATCCGCCCGCTGCTGATCCTGGCAACGATCGGGGTCGGGAGTTCCGTCCTATCCGCGTCGGCGCTGAGCTTTCTCGGCCTCGGCGTCGTGCCGCCGGCACCGGAATGGGGCGCGCTGCTGGCAAACGGCCGCAATTTCCTCGACATCGCTCCCTGGACCAGCCTGTTGCCGGCGACGGTAGTGGCCATCTCCGTGATCTCGATCACCCTTCTCGGCCGCCGGCTGCAGAACCTCTTGTCCAAGGGGGGAGCCCGTTGAACCTGGATAACACCATCCTGCGGAGCCATTTCGCGGCTGTTCCTTCAAGCCCCGTGCTATTGGAGGTAAAGGGGCTGAGCGTAACCTTTCCGACGCCGCGCGGACGGGTTCAGGCGGTGAGGGACGTTTCCTTTCAAATCGCAGCCGGAGAAATCCTCGCGCTTGTCGGTGAATCCGGGTCGGGAAAATCGGTGACGGCGCGTGCGCTCGTCGGGCTTGCCGGCTCCCGGGCCGACGTCCGGGCGGAAGCGATGACGCTTGTCGGCCATGATGGACAGGCGCTGGATCTTCTAGGCCTTTCCGAACGATCCTGGCGTCAGATTCGCGGGCGGGAGATTGGCTTCGTCCTCCAAGACGCCTTGGTCTCCCTTGACCCCTTGCGCACGGTCGGCCGCGAGGTTGCTGAACCGATCCTTGCACACCGTTTGCTGCCTCGATCGCAAGTGGCTGAGCGTGTCGAAGAACTACTCGGCCGCGCCGGCATCCCCGATCCGAAAATTCGTGCCGCCCAGTATCCGCACGAGCTGTCCGGCGGGTTGCGGCAAAGAGCGCTGATCGCTTCGGCGCTGGCTGCCCAGCCGCGCCTGCTGATCGCCGACGAGCCGACCACGGCACTGGATGTGACGGTGCAGCGGCAGGTCCTCGCGGTTTTCAAGGAGCTGGCGCAGGCGGGTCATGCCGTTCTCATCATCACGCATGATCTCGCGGTTGCAGCCCAGCTCGCCGACCGCGTGGTCGTGATGCAGAATGGCCAATTGGTGGAGGCAGGTCCCGCGCGCGAGGTGCTGTCCGCGCCGCTGCATGATTATACGCGCCGCCTGCTGGCCGCCGTGCCAACGGCCGCGACCCGTGGCCGCTGGCTCAGCGCAAGCGAAGGCGCGCCTATCCGCCGGGAGGTCGCGGAGGCTGAAACGCCGCTCCTGGAGATCCGCAATGTCTCGGTGGGTTTCAAGCGACCCGACGGCAGCCGGTTTGAAGCGGTCAGGCAGGTTTCGCTCGACGTTGGCCGGGGTGAAACGCTCGGCATCGTCGGCGAGTCCGGTTCCGGCAAGACGACGATCGGCAAGGTGGCGCTGGGGCTACGACACGCGGTTAATGGCGATGTGCTCTTCGAAGGCAAGCCGTGGAGCGCACTTCCGGAAGCCAAGCGGCGGCCCCTGCGCAGCTTGATCCAGACTATCAGTCAGGACCCTCTCGGCTCTTTCGATCCGCGCTTCACTGTGGAGCGGATCATCGACCAGCCATTACGGCTGCGCGGGAAGCTCGACCGAGTGGCGCGGCGGCGGAGAATAGCGGAACTGATCGAACTCGTAGGCCTGTCGCCGGAGCTTTTAGCGCGCCGGCCGAACACCTTGTCCGGCGGCCAGCGGCAGCGCGTGTCTATTGCCCAAGCGCTTGCAGCCGAACCGAAACTGCTGATCTGCGACGAGCCTGTTTCCGCGCTGGATGTCACGACCCAGGCCCAGGTGCTGGACTTGCTGGTCGATCTTCAGGGACGGCTGGGATTGTCGATGGTCTTCATTTCGCATGATCTCGGCGTGGTGCAGCATATGAGCCATCGCATCGCCGTCATGAAAGACGGCGTGGTTGTCGAAACCGGATCGGTGGAGCAGATTTTCGATCAGCCGCAACATCTCTATACGCGCGACCTGATTGCCTCAGTGCCCTCACTTTCGGCACCCGGGGAACGAATATAACCGGCATGCCGACCGCAGCATTCGCGACTGCCCGTCAGGCTGCGGTCCTCGCGTAAGTCCGTCCGGCTCTTGGATGGACGATGCAATCGGCCAGCTCATCCGCTTCGTTTTGTTCCTCCGCATGGCGCTGGCCCCATCGGCAAAGCGCCAGCAATACGGGTTCCAGACCCAGCCCGAGATCCGTCGCCGTATATTCCACGCGGGCAGGGACCTCCGCAAAGATTTGCCGCCGGACGAGCCCATGCTCCTCCATTTCCCGCAGTTGCTGGATCAGAACCTTCTGCGTGATGTCGGGCATCATTCGCTTCAGCTCGGACAGGCGTTTCGGGCCGTCGAAGACATAATAGAGAATGACCGGCTTCCAGCGGCCGGCGATGACTTTCAGCGCGCGTTCGACGGGTAGTTTCGGCAGTCTTTTCATCGGATCCGCCATGGTCACCTCCTGGTGGGTAGGGAACGAAAGGGTGTGTATTTTGGCGCGGAGTCCATAGGTAAAACCTGCCTCACAGCATTTCAACGTGAGGTCTGCCATGAGAGCCGTTCAGTTCAGTCGCTTCGGTCCGCCGGATGTCCTTGATGTCATCGAAATACCCGTTCCGGAGCTGGCGCCGGGCGAGGTTTTGGTGCGCGTCCATGCCGCTGGTGTCAACTACTTCGAAGTGCTGATGCGGGCCGATCGCTACGCCGTCACGCCCGAGCTGCCGATGATCCCGGGCGTTGAAGTGGCGGGTGTCGTCGAGCGGGTCGGCGAGGGAGCCGATCCGGATTTGCTTGGTGTTCGCGTCGGCGTTCCGCTGTTCGCGCTGGGGCGCGGCGGCGGCTATGCGGAGTTCATTGCCGTCGATGCCACGTCTTTGGTCCACCTGCCGGATCACATCGGCTTTGACGATGCCGTGGCATTGATGGTGCAGGGATTGACGGCACTGCATATGACGCGGCGCAACCCGCCGACGGGCAAGAGCGTTCTCGTGACCGCAGCTGCCGGCGGCGTCGGTTCGTTGCTCGTGCAATTGGCCAAGCGGGAAGGCGCGCGGCAGGTGATCGCTGCGGCAAGTACGAAGGAAAGACGAGATATTGCCTTGTCGCTCGGCGCCGATCTGGCGATTGACTACGGCGAAGCGAATTGGGCTGATGTCGTCAGAGCGCAGACCGGCGATGTCGGCGTGGATATCCTCTACGACACTGTCGGCGGCTCCGTGACGAAAGCGGCATTGGCGGCGCTGGCGCCGGCTGGGGAATTGGTCTTCGCCGCGCTCGGCCGTTTCGATCTCGACAAGGCCGATATGGATCAGTTGTTCTCACAGAACCAGTCTCTGAAAGGTTTCGCCCTGCTGCCCCTGCTTTCCCCGGACAATATCAGGTCCGATCTTACGGAACTCTTTGAGCTTGCCGCCAACCAACGAATCCGTGTTCTGCAAGGCGGGCAGTTTTCGCTGCGCGAGGCTTGGCGCGCGCATGAGGCGATCGAGCGCCGTGCCGTTAGCGGGAAGATCGTCTTGGTTCCCTGAGGATCATGAATTCTAATGCTTCTCGAGCATCCCATGCTCGTAAAGCTGATCCATGCTCAAGGAGGCGACGGCGGCAAACGGGGTTTGGTTGCGGACGCGGCCACCGCCGAGGATGACGATTTCGTCGCAGAATGAAATGGTGCTGCGATGATGGCTGATGACGATGGTTGTGCGGCGGCCGGCTCTCGACTTCAAGGTCTCGACGATGGCCGCTTCCGACAATCCGTCCACGGCGTTGGTGGCCTCGTCAAGGATCAGGATATCGGGATCACGGACAAGCGCCCTCGCCAGCGCTATTCGCTGCCGTTGGCCCGCCGATAGGCTTGCTCCTCTGTAGCCGACGACCGTTTGATATCCGTCGGGCAGCTTCTCGATAAATTCGTGCGCCTCGGCAAACCTGGCTGCGCTCTCCGCCTCGGCGAGCGAAGCATCTTGTCCATAGGTTATATTTTCCAGGATCGTGCCGTCCACAAGCTCCAGATCCTGGCTGGCAAGCGCAATTCTACCCCGCCACTGGGTCGGGTCGATCCGGCTCAATGGCAATCCGTCGATAAGAATGTCGCCGTCGTCGGGCTCGACAAACCGGCAGAGAAGATTGACGATCGTCGTCTTTCCGGCGCCAGACCGGCCGATGATCGCCGTCGAGCAACCCTGGCGGATCTCGAAGCTGGCGGAGCGCAACACCATGGGCCGGGAGCTGGAGCCTGGATATTTGAAGGTCACCCGGTCGAATTTGATATGCTGGCGGAGTTCATGTGCTGGTTCCTGTCCCGTCGGCGGCTTCGGCTTGTCGGAGGAATCCAGTAGCCATCGGACCTCCTCCAGAGAGCCGCTCCAGCCCTGCACCTGGCTCCATCCTTGCTGCAAGGCGCGCACATGCGGCTGCAGCCTGTAGAGCAGGACCACGAAAGCAACGATGATCGGAAAGTTTATGCCCCAGAGCCATGCGCTCACGACCACCGCCAGGAAGAGCGCCGAATGCAGCACTTCGGTCAGCGGTGGTAAGATGCCCTGACGGGTCTGGAGGACAAAACCCGCCTTGCGCACGGCATTCGACGCCCCGTCGAAAATGGCTTTCTCGCGCTCTTCCTGCCCGAATATGCGGATGAGTCGTCCGGCATGAACAAGATGAAGCATTCTGGTGGCAAGCTCGTTGTTGAAGGAGGTGACATCGCGGCTGGGCAGTTTGAGCCCGGCCGACAGAACAGCATGCGCGATCTGGACAAGGACGAGGCCAACGGCGACGCAGAGCGTCATCTGCCATGACAGAAGCAGCAGGAAGGCCAGAAGAATGATGGCGGCCGATGCGTTCACGATGGCCGCAAGCGCTGTCTGTATCGCATCCGACGCCCGCCATGATTCATTGGAAATGATGTTCAGCAGCCGCCCCGGACTTTCCTGCTGGAAGAACGGGTATCCGATCTTCAAGAGCTGGTCGGCGAGGGCGCTTCGGATCGCATGGCCGGCTTTGCCGTAGATGAAGTTGGTCAGCACGGTATTGGCGAAGGCCAGGACATTCTTCAGCGTGATCAATGCAAGCACGGCAGCCGCGATGACCAGCAACCTTTGCCGATCATCCAGGCTGGATCCCACCTGCTGGAATGCGGCGGAGAGGCCGCCCATTCCCGACGGATCCTTCTGGCCGCCTATGATGCCGAGCATGGGAATAATCAGGCCGATGCCTGCGCCCTCCAGCACCGCGCTGCTTAGCCCCAAAACGACCACGATCGGAAGCAGGCGTGTTTGCCGGCCCAATGCGTGGCGTAATAGCTGCAGGCCTGGCAGGAAGAATTTCAGCATGGCGGATATCACCTCAGCGAACGAGCTGCCTGTTTGATCTGGTTTACGTCCGGCTGCTCCCGCCGGCCGGTCACAGTGAGACGCACGAATTCGGCGGCGCCCAGCAAATTCATGAATATGATCGGCCAGTGCGATAGAGAGACTTCCGGGTCAAAACGAGATCCACCCAACAGCTCTTGCCAGGCCGACCGAAGGGTCCAGCAAAAGTGACGCAACAACCACGGTGCCTTGAACATGTGCTTCAGGCAAAGCCCTCCGTTTCCAAGGCTGTAGCTTCGATGAAGCCGCTCGATCGCTTCGCGTGTATCCCGCCCATGATAATGGAAAACAGTCATGTCGGGCACATATTCGATCGGGATGCCGAGTTGGAAGGCGCGGACCAGATAATCGGTATCCTCGGCGGATTGCAGGGCGGCGCCGGCGCCGAACCGCTCATCAAAGAGACCGATGCGCATGGCGACTTCGCGGTGCATGGTCATGTTGCAACCCAGTATGAAGCCGCCGGGATGGACGTCCGGGCTGAAAAATGCGCGCTCCGGCGATCGCTTGATCGTGAAGGGCAGATCATGGGCGCTGCCGAGTTCGACGCGGCCGCCCCGAACGATATATTGCTCGCCGGTCACATAGTGCCGCTCCAGGTCTTGTAGGTAATGATCGTCGATCTCGCAGTCATCGTCGATGAAAATCAAGATCTGGCCGCGCGACCGCTCCATGCCCGTATTGCGGGCGGCCGCTAAACCACGGCGCGGTTCCATCACCGGTATGATCGTCATGCTCGAGGTCACAGCGATATGGGCCAGACGCTCGGCGGTATCGTCGGTCGAGCCATTGTCGACCACCACAAGTTCGCTCGCTATCGTCGCATGTGAGCGACAGGCGACCTCGATCGACCGGATGCATGCTTCGAGCGCTGCGGCGCGGTTGCGGGTGCAGACGATAAAGCTTGCCACGGGACCGTACCCTCCGGAAGAGGATGGAACCTTAGCGGCTTTCTGCGTGTGCTCTCGCACTATGTCGGGGCGTCCCCCGGCCATGCTATGCGAGACCCTGAAGCGGTGGCACCGCTTTGATAGGCACTGATTGCCTATATCGCGCCAGCGCGTCCAGCTGCGTGCTTGCCTCGCTCCAGACGCGGCTGCACCATGGCGCATAGGCGCCGGCGCGAAGGCCGTACCGTTCCCGGCGCCGGATAAGGTGCCATTTTCCGGTGCGCGTCAGGAATGCGTGCGTCAGTTGTGGTTGCTTCTCGTCAGCGATGAGCTGGTAGAGGAAGTAGAAGAAGCACAAAGCACCGTCTTCATAGCTTGACGACGGTGCCTTGGTACGGGTCGCGATTTTCTCTTCCATGGAGACAAGACAGTCGGCGACGCGGCGAACCGTGTCGGGCGTTACCATCGCACCGATGTCGTGGAGAGCGTCCGGATCGTCGATCAAGGATTCCCGCAGAAGATTCTCGGCGGCGATCTTCAGATGGGTCCGGCGCATTTGCCGTTTATGCTTGTTCGTGACGCTCTCGTCGTGAATGCGGTATGCGACCAGGCTCTCCTCGATCATGGCGACCGGAAACTCTCGCGTAATCCGTCGGAACAGATCGAAGTCTTCCGCATGCACATAGCTTGCGTCATACATCAGCATGCCTTGGGGGATGACATTGCGATTGTACATCACGGTCGAGTGCATGAAGACGGTGTAGAACATCGACAGTACATGCCAGTCCGCTGAAAGATGGATCGGGTTTTGCGTGCCGCGCACGACACGATTGCCGATGAGCCGGTCGATGCCCGTGCCACTGATCGCCAGCTCGGGCCGCTGCGTGAACAAGGAAACCTGTCGCGAGAGGCGTGTCGAATAGGAAATGTCGTCGGCATCCATCCTGGCGACAAAGTCGCCTTTCGCCAGGGTCATGCCTTCATTCAAGGTTGCGATAAGGCCACGGTTCTCCCGCGAGACGATACGGATGCGATCATCCGCCTTTCGGTACCGTTGCAGGATATCCAGCGATCGATCGGTGGAGCCATCGTCGATTGCGATGACATCGAGGCGTTCGTGATCCTGGCGCAGGATGCTTTCGATCGCCGCGGCAAGATAAAGTTCGCCGTTGTAGACGGGCAGTACGACGGAGACCAATGGAACAGTCATTATTCAGCTCGCATGCTTATTGGAGATCGGAGGTCTGGACCGCCCGCAATCGCGGTTGGCGTGGCAAGGGCATGGTCTTTCGCGACCACGTAAGGGAAGTAGCGCTTGAGATTGTTGAGTGGCTTTTCGAACATCACCCAGGAGATCGAGGCGAGCATTAACGTGGCCGCACTGCCGATGGCGAAGCGGGCAAGACCTTGTTCCGAGACATTCATCGGAATCCAGGGCTGAGCCTTGACGATCAAGGACAGGACGATCGGATGGAAAAGGTAAATGCCGTAACTGATGCGCCCAATGGCCATTATAGGCGGGAGTTCGAGCAGCCGGCCGAGGGGGGGCGTTAGCCCTGACGAACAGCAACCGACCAGCATGACTAGCGGCATGAGCGGCAAAACCTCGCTGCCGATCCAAACTGTCCAGTCGAGCAGCGGTGTCATGGGTTCTGATCTCAGCCACAGTGCGATGACAGCCGCGGCTGTAAGCGGCATCCAGCTTAGCCGCATCCATTGCGGCCAGGCATCGGTCCTGCCACGATAAGCCGCGAGCAGCGCGCCTGCCGCCAGGGCGTCCATCGACGCCGAGGGAAGCAGATCGCGCATGAGCGAAGGCGTTCCCGTCAGGGGCCAACAGAGGCGGTAGGCGATCGAGCATGCAATGACGGCGACGCAGATCCGTTCGATCATCCGGCGTGGTGCCAACAGCATCACCAGCGGCCAGGCAATATAGAATTGCTCCTCGATGCTGAGGCTCCAGGTGTGACACAGAAACCAGGGCGTCCATTGATCGCGAATGGCATACCAGTAGTTTGACAGATAAAGCGCGTGCCATTTCAGGCTGCCGCGGGCGCCCTCGAGGTTGACGAACCAAACGAAGCCCAGCAGCGCGAAGTAGGGAGGGAATATACGCAGCGCGCGGCGAATATAGAATGATTTCAGCGCGGTGGCCGGCTCATATTGAACGGCGGAGCGCGCATCCAACAACAGTCGCGTGATCAGGAATCCACTGATCACAAAGAAGAGACGGACACCGAGATGCCCCCAAAAATTTCCGTCGGCCGCGACGAAATGTGCGTATAGCACCATTGTGACGGCAAGAGTTCTCAGCCCGTCCAATTGGCGGTCGCGCGTATTCGACATAGACACCCCCGGTTTTCAGCCTTTGTCGGACACTCTCCTTGACGGCGCCAACTCCCCAATATTGTTCTTGTCGTTTGCGTTTTACACTTCTTCCTAAGCCCCGTGTGGACCGGCAAAACGCCAAGCGCCTCCCGAGCGTTCATGAGCGAATCCGGCCAAACTGTGACAAATTTCACTAAATTAACCGACGGCAATCACATGTTTGAAACATACGAGCATCCTGCTGGCATTCGGAGTTATTTTTGCCCTGCGGCGCTCCAAATACCCGTCGTGTGCCTTCCATATCAGGCGCTACAGCAGAACGGAATGCCGCAACCATCATGTTAGTTTTGATCTTCTTAGGTCAATCCAATGCGATAATTTCCAAACTAAGAGATATTTCGTCGGAAAATACATCCGACTGGTGGTCGTCGGTGGCGCGTTTTGCCGCCTGTAGCGACTTTTCCTCTATTGCCAGTGGATGGGGAGGCGGAACGCACGCGGGCCGTCTTGTTTTTTCAATCGCTTTTAGATTGAAAACCACCGGGCTGCGCTATCTACATGGTCCAGCTTTGCCCCAGGGAGGAAATGACGTGGTTGACGAAAAACAGCTTATCTCCAAGATCACTTGGAGACTTATGCCTTTTCTAGGTATTCTCTATCTTATCGCCTATATCGATCGCCAGAATGTCAGCTACGCGAAACTGGAAATGGTTGGCGCTCTGGGCATGAGTGAATATGCCTACGGCCTGGGCGCGTCGTTGTTTTTTATCGGCTATTTCCTGTTCGAAGTCCCGAGCAACCTGCTCCTCGACAGGTTCGGTGCGAGCAAGTGGTTTGCGCGCATTCTGGTGTCCTGGGGCATTGTCACGGTCGCATTGGCTTATACCCAGAACCCGACCATGTTCTATATTCTGCGCTTCCTGCTCGGCGCTTGCGAAGCGGGTTTCTTTCCGGGTGTCCTCTATCTCCTGACGCTTTGGTATCCCTCGGCCTATCGCGGCACCATGGTCGGGCTGTTCATGATCTTCAGCGCCTTGGCCAATGCGATCGGAGCGCCGATCGGTGGCCTTCTGCTGGACATGGACGGCCTCTATGGTCATGCCGGGTGGCAATGGGTCTTCATCGTCACCGGTATTCCAGCCATTATCGCCGGATTCGTAACCTTCTTCTATCTGTCCGATCTGCCGGAAAAGGCGGGCTTTCTCAGCACTGACGAAAAGAAGTGGCTCAAGGATCGGCTTGCCGCTGAAAATGCAGGCATGGAGCAGCATGCATCCGACGGCTTCAAGGCTCTGATCAACCCGCGCGTTCTGTTGATGGCGATTTGCTATGTCGGCTTTCCGCTGGCAGCCTACGGCCTCAGCTATTGGCTGCCGACCATCGTCAAGGGCTTCGGGGTCAGCAACACCACCAATGGGTTCCTGAACATCATTCCCTGGTTGCTCGTCGCGGTCGCTCTTTATGTTGTCCCGTCGATGGCGGACAAGGCCGCCTCCAAGACGCCCTATATAGTCGTTTCCGCATTGACGGGAGCTGTGTGCCTGGTGCTGTCGGCGGTCATTCCCAATCATACGCTGCAGTTCGCATTCCTCTGCGTCGCCGCAGCTGGCATCTTCGCCGGACAGCCGGTTTTCTGGAGTCTGCCGTCACGGTTCCTGCAAGGGGCTGGTGCCGCTGCAGGTCTGGCGGCGATCAACTCCATCGGCAATCTCGGAGGTTTCGTCGCGCAGAACGTCGTGCCGTGGATCAAGGACACCACCGGAAGCACCATCGCACCGATGTTCTTCCTCGCCGGCTGCCTGACGATAGCCGCCGTGCTGGTTCTGTTTGTCGGGCGCGTGGTGGCTCGCGCCTCAACATCGCGCGATCTGAAAGGCACAGGCGCCTCGCGCATCTGATCGGTCGCAAAAAGGCCCGCTCTCCAATCTGAAGAGCGAGCCTCAAACCTACCGGTTTCGAACCGACGGAGTGTCTCAGCCGAGGGACGGTCGGGGAATGCCGAGATGGTCGCGCAAGGTCGTGCCTTCATATTCGGTACGGAAAAGACCCTTTTCCTGCAGGATCGGCACCACTTCGCGGGTGAAATCCTCAAGCCCGCCCGGGAAGAAGGGCGGCATGACGTTGAAGCCGTCGGCGGCGCGGTTTTCGAACCATTGCTGCATGCGCTCGGCAATCTCGATTGGCGTGCCGAGGACAATGTGATGGCCGCGGCCGGCGGCAACCCGCAGGGCAAGCTCGCGGATCGTCAGCTTCTCGCGGCGTGCAAGCTCGGTCAGCAGTTCGGCGCGGCTGCGCAACTGGTCCGAAATCGGCAGATCCGGCAGCGGGCCGTCGAGATCATAGTCGGCAAGGCTGTGGCCGATCCGTTCTTCGAGAAGCGGCATGGCGCTCTTGATGTCCGTCCAGCGATTAAGGACATCGAGTTTCTCGCGCGCTTCCGCCGCCGTCCTGCCGATCACCGGCAGGAAGCCCGGCATGACCGCCACGCTATCAGGATCGCGTCCGAAGCCGGCAACCCGGCCCTTGAGGCTCTTGTAGAAGGCTTGCGCCTCGTCGAGGCTTTGCTGTGCGGTAAAGACGATGTCGGCGGTGCGGGCGGCGAGATCCTGGCCCGGACCGGAGGAGCCTGCCTGGATCAGGACCGGTTGCCCCTGCGGGGAGCGCGGAATGTTGAGCGGTCCCTTGACCGTATAGTACTTACCCTTGTGATCGAGCACATGCACCTTGGACGGATCGGCATAGACACCGTTTTCCTTGTCCTTACGGAAGGCATCGTCGTCCCAGCTGTCCCAGAGCCCGCGCACCACATCGACGAACTCCTCCGCCACGGCATAACGCTCGTCGTGTTCCGGGTGGCTCTTGGAAAAGTTGGCGGCGGTGCGCGCATAGGAGGTCGTAACGATGTTCCAGGCAGCGCGGCCGTGGCTCAGATGATCGATCGAGGCAAAGGCGCGGGCAAGATGATAGGGTTCGCCGTAGGTGGTCGATGCCGTGGCGGCAAGGCCGATCTTGTCGGTGACCATGGCAAGCGAGGCAAGCAGGGTCAGTGGCTCGAAGCGCGCGATCATCGACGGGTGTGCGTCGACGCCGCTTGTCAGACCGTCGGCCAGAAACAGCATGTCGAACTTGGCCGCTTCCGCCATTTGCGCCACGCGGCGCAGCAGGTCGAAGTTCTCGCTGCCGGCTTCGGCGTCCGGATGGCGCCAGCCGGAGACGTGATGACCGGCTCCCTGCAGGAAAAGGCCGAGATGGATCTTGCGGGTCTTGCTCATGGTTTCATGCCTTGGAATTGCGGAAAAGGTTCAGGTCAGCCGCTGGCCGAGCAAATCGAGGAGGCGATAGAGATCATCCTCGCTCCGCATCGTCCTTGCAAGCTCTGGAACGGCTGAAACGGCCGGATGCTTGCCGGTGGCGCCGCGGAATTTGTCGGTTGGGTCGGTGACGCCGGGCAGCCCCTTGAACTCGCGGGTCAATCGCTCGCCATTGGTGAGGAGCACATCCGCGATCACGAAGCGTGTCTTCGGGTCACTGGACAGGCGAGGGGCTGCCTCGTCATGGCGGCGTCGTACGCGGCGGGCGACCGCCATCAGATCTTGGCGCACCGGCGTCTCGCCGAAATGGTCGATCCGGAGTGCTCCGTCGATCAAGGCGGTCGCAAAGACATATTCGGCGCTGAAGCGCGCATCGATTCCGGTGGTCGGGTTCGTGACCACCAGCGCGGCATCGCCGCCCGGTGGGAAGGCGAAGGTGACCGACTCGATCGCGTCCGCACGCAAACCTTCCTGATGCAGTTGAATGCCGATCACGCCGACGGGATGGCTTGCCGTGCAGCACGGAAAGGCCTTCAGCGTCAGTCCGGGCGAGACGATCTGCCAGGGCGATCCCCAGCTCTCCACTGTGGCCTGTGGACGCTCTTCGCCAAAGGCGAATGCGGAGAAGAAGCCGATGGGATTATCGAGGAAATCCCTGGCACCGCCGAAGCCTGCCTTGGCGAGCCTGGCGGACAAGAGAC
Organism: Rhizobium sp. AP16; assembly: GCF_000281735.1. Taxonomy (NCBI): domain Bacteria; kingdom Pseudomonadati; phylum Pseudomonadota; class Alphaproteobacteria; order Hyphomicrobiales; family Rhizobiaceae; genus Rhizobium; species Rhizobium sp. AP16. Next base: position 31,015 of record NZ_AJVM01000022.1, read on the forward strand.
CGGAGCGAGCGGCCATGCCGGCGTGGTAGGGCTTTGCATCATAGCCGAACTGCAGGCGTAATCCGCTTGAATGAGTGGCGGCAAGCCCAAGCGCCACGGCGGTCTCTTCGACGGAGTAGTCGAGCACATGGGCGACGGCCGCCGCGGCACCGATCGTGCCGAGCGTCGCGGTCGCATGGAAGCCGTTCTCGTAGTGCTTGGTGCCGAGCGAAAGCCCGAGGCGAGCCATGGCTTCAAGCCCCACGATGTAGCCCGCAATCAGTTGCTCGGCGGAAAGCCGGGTTTCCGAGGCAAGCGCCAGAAGTGCGGGAACGATCACCGTCGTCGGATGGCCGCGCACGCTTGAATGCACATCGTCATAGTCGAGCACATGCCCGGCATGGGCATTGATGAGCGCGGCCGTCAGGGCATCGGTTCGGCACTCTTGCCCGACAATCACTGCATTACCGGCACCGGGGGAGAGCTGATCGAGCAGGATCAGCGTCGTGCGATCGAGCGCGCCACCAAAAGCGCAGGCCAGCCAGTCGATAATCGCGGTGCGCGCCGCCTGAAAGGCGGCTTTGTCCTTCAGAGGCTCGGACGAGACGATGGCCTCGGCAAAGGCCGTGGTAAGCGGAAAGACCTTGTCCATAATCGATCCCTTCAGATGCCTTCGCCGTCTTCCAAAGCACCGCGCGCGCCAGCCAGTCCGTTGACGAAACGGCGGATGCGCGGATTTGCGGACTTCTGGAAGATGTGCTCGGGCGGTCCCTTGTCAACGATGAGGCCGTTTTCGGTGAAGACGACGACGTCGCTGATTTCCTCGGCAAACCGCATTTCGTGCGTGACGAGAATGCTGGTCATACCCTCCTTCACGAGGTCTCGTATAACAGCGAGCACTTCGCCGACGGTTTCCGGATCGAGGGCGGAGGTCACTTCATCGAATAGGACGAGGTCCGGCCTCATAGCAAGCGCGCGGGCAATCGCGACGCGCTGCTGCTGGCCCCCGGAAAGCTGGCCCGGATACATCTGCGCCTTCTCGGAAAGGCGCACGCGCGCCAGAAGATCCTTCCCGTGACGCTCGGCCTCTGACCGATCAACGCCGAGGATACGGATCGGGGCGAGGGTGATGTTGTCGATGACCGTCAGATGCGGAAACAGATTATACTGCTGGAAGACGATGCCGATCTTCTGGCGCAGCTTGATCCTGTCCGTTTCGCTGGTCATTTGATCGACGCGTGCGCCATTGACGGTAATGCGGCCGGATTGCGGCGTCACCAGCGCGTTGATGCAGCGCAGGATTGTCGACTTGCCGGATCCGGAAGGGCCGATGATCGAGACCGTCTCGCCTCGCGCCACTTGCAGGTCGATCCCCTTCAATACCTCGGTAGGCCCGAAGGACAGGTGGACGTCCGCCAGTTCGACGATCGGATTGGTCGCGGCTTGGCTCATGCCCAGCTCCTCATACTTTCAGGCGCCGCTCGAGGCGGCGCGTCAGGCTGGAAATAGGATAGCAAAGAACGAAGAAGGCCGTCATCACCACGATATAGGCAAGCACAGTGAAATCCAGCCGACGAACGGCAGTGCTTGCATCCGTGGCGGCGTGCAGAAGCTCATGCACGCCGACGAGCGAGGCAAGCGCCGTTCCCATAGTGATGGAGGCGAAGAGGTTCATCCAGGGCGGCAGCGAGCGGCGGGCGCATTGCGGCAGGATGATCCAGCGCAGCGCTTGCAGCCGGGAAAAACCAAGCCCCTTGGCCGCTTCCCATTGCGTCGTCGCGATCGATTGAATGGCCCCGCGCGTGATCTCGGCCACATAGGCGCTGGCCGGGATGGCAAGCCCGATCACCGCCTTCAGCCAGTCGGGGAAGGGCAGGTAATGGCCGGCGATCACGATTTCGAAGGGGAAGATGTAGGTCGTGGCGAAGATCAGGACCAGATGCGGCGCATTGCGGAAAACCTGCACATAGAAGACGACCGGATAGCGGACGATCTTCAAGGGCGCGAGTTCGAGAATGCCGAGGATTACGCCGAGCGTCGTCCCACCCGCCATGGCGAGTAGGCTGATCAGGATATTCATGAGGAAGCCGGTGCCGAGATAGGGCAGCCACTCGATAAGGGTCGACAGGAGCGACAGATCGGCAAGCAGCCAGAGGGCGGCAAGGATGATGAGCGCACCGAACAGCCATGGCAGCCGGCCGTGCGCCGACGCGGAGAGGATCTTGGTGTTGGTCATGATCCCACCCCGAATCCCGGCACGGCCAGGCGCTTCTCGACCCAATGGCCGATCCGGGCGACCGCCAGGTTGATGGCGCTGAAGAACAGCAGGATGACGATCATCAGCTCGACGACGTTGTCGCGCTGCGTCCAGACCATGATCGAGGCATAGGTGATCTCGCTCACCGCGATCGCATTGCCGACGGTCGTGAGCTTCACCAGATTGATCAGATTGTTGACGAGGGCCGGCAGGGAGGCGCGGATCGCCAGGGGTGCTTCCACGAACCTCAGGATCTGCAGGCGGCTGAAGCCGATGGCGCGGGCTGCCTCCACCGTCTGCTCCGGCACGGCCTCGATGCCGGCGCGAATGGCGTCGGCGTGCAGGGCGGCCACATGCAGGCCGACGACGGCCACGACCCAGAAGAAGGGCGAGAGTGGATTGTTCTGCGCGCCGCCGAGGACGTTGGAGACGAGCGTGTTCAGCACCAGGAAGCTGAACATCAGCTGCACCAGCGTCGGCGTGTTGCGGGTGATTTCGATGAATGCCCGGATGGGTGTGGATACCAGCTTGCGGCTGGATGTCAGCATGGCCGCAAAGAGGAGGCCGAAAGCAAGGCTGACCGGAATCAGGAGCACAATGAGATAAAGCGTGGTGATAAAACCACCACGCCAGATCTGTGCCTCATAACCGCTGGAGAGGAACTCGTAATGGAGCCCGATCTTGCCCGTCCAGTCTATGAATGCCTGAAGAAGGGTATTCCCCATGAGCAGCCTTGCTTCAAGCGACGGTAAACGTCACTTGCCTTCGCTCTCGAGCTTCTTGTGCTCTTCCTCGAGATAGGAGGTATTGAGCAACCGGTTGGCCTTCGCATATTCAAGCAGCTTGCCGTTGGCATGCAGCTCGCGGATGATCTTGTCGAGCGCATTGCTCGTATCGGTCTCGCCCTTGCGCAGCCAGATCACGGAATCGGATGGGATGAGTTCGGTGGGGAAGAGGATGGTGTAGTCCTTCCATTCTTCCGGGCGGTCCTGGAGGAGAAGGCCGACGGTGGCGCCGACATGGACGGCGGCGACGCAATTGCCACCCTGCAGCGCCAGCAGCGATTCCGGCTGGCTGGGCAGGGCCTTCACTTCGGCGCCATATTGCTCGATGAGCGGCTGCGTGTAGTTCGAACCCTGCGATACGCAGACGGCCTTGCCCTTCAGATCGCTCCAGTCCTTCAGGCCGCTGTCCTTGCGGCCGACGGCTGCGCCGCCGCTGCGGTCGTAAGCCGTCGGGACATAGTCGAGAATCTTGGCACGCTCTTCGGTGTACTGCATGTTGGCGATCAGGATATCCACCTTGCCCTGCTGCAGGAACTGCACCCGGTTCGGCGGCGTCACCGTTACCGTTTCCAGCTTGACGCCGAGCTTGTCGGCGAGAGCCTTGGCGATGTCGATATTATAGCCCTTCTGCTCCTGGCCGGCCGGATCGATATAACCAAATGGCGCGCCGGACAGGATGACGCCGACTGTCAGCGAGCCGCGTCCCTTGATGCGGTCGAGTGTGGCATCCGCATGAGCGATCGTGCTGAAAAGCGCACCGATAGAAAGAGCGGCAGCAAAAAGTGTCGCCGAAGTTCGCTTGGCAAAGTTCATGGGTTTAAAACTCCTTGTCGGCGCGGAAACTAGAGAGGCAGGCGGAAACGGGCGAGGAATCGCATGCTATTTCTTTGAGCTTCTTAGAACGAATTACCCACATATTATATGGGTTTTAATACAATCGCTTTGTCGTTGGAACTCGTTGCAGGCTTAGCCGGGGCGTTTGTATTCCGGTTGTTTGGGAGGGCGCTTTCATGCCGACGGCCGGGCGCTCCGCGCGGGAGAGGCTCGTCCTTCGACGCCCGTCATGCTGCCGGGTAGCGCCAGGAGTATCGTCTAGGTGAAAAAGCCTCGGCTGATCTGATATTTTCGTTAATTATCAGATTGATAAATCAGGTTTCTCAACGTTTGCTCGGGCGGATGGAACTACGCAGATTGATAAGGCGATCGAGGGATTGCAGCGTCGTTTCCTGGGCTGCGGTCGCAAGTGCCAGCATCATCGATTCAAGGCAAACGAGGGTCGGGCCGTGGAGCGCGACGTGCTCGACCTTGGCGCGGGGAATGACGATCGCCGCATCGGCATGCTTGCGCAGCACCGTATCCTCCTGTCCGAGCAGCATGACGATCGGGATGCCGAGGCGCTGGGCCTCGGTGATGGTCGTCATGCCTTCGCGGTGCGCCCGGCCATAGGCCATCATGATCAACGCATCGCCTTCTTCCATGGTCAGAAGCTGTTCGGCGAGCGCAATCCCGGTGAGGTTCAGTGCATAGGAGGGATAACCGTTGCGGGAAAAGAGACGGGCGGCATAGGTCGCGAGCACGCCGGAGGCGCCGATGCCGAAAATGCCGATGCGTTTTGCGCCTAGAATGACCGCGATGGCATCCGCCATGCCTTGACGGTTGGATGGCGCGGAGAGGGCTTCCATGGCATTGCGGTGATCGTTGATGACGAAATCGATGGCGGAATCGACGTTGCTGTTCAGCTCCCGCGTTGTCGTCGCCATCTTCTCGGAGGGCGAATCCGTTTCGCCGATATGGGCCTCCAGCGTGTCCTTGAGGTCGATCAGCCCCTCGAAACCCAACGCCTGGATCGCGCGGATGACCGTCGCGTCGGAGGTGCCGGTCTCGTTGGCAATTTCGAGCGCGGACTTGCCGAGGATGGCGTGGCGATGCTGGTCGATAAAATCGGCGACGCTGAGCAGGCTCGGCGACAGGGAGGCGCGGCGGTTCTTCAGCCGTTCGCCGAAGCGGTCTATCCGGCGCGTCTTCTTCTGATTTCTGGAGGCGGCGTCCATGGCCGGGTGATACCTTCATTACATAGTCATGTTAAGGAAGGCACATTGTCCTATTCTGACGGATTTTGAAAGTCTTGGGCGCGTCACTGTTGCTATTGCTTCAAGCCGGGACGCCCGGCAACATGTGACTGCACCATCGAAACCATCAGATTGAGCGCCGCATAGGAATTGGAGATCGCCTCCTCGCGCGGCAACAGGATGTAGCGCCCCTCGCGGCAGGCGGCGAGGAACTGGCAATAGTCCGGGAGCACCTTGTTCATCGCAGCGATTTCCTCGGCCGGCGTGCCGCCGGTATCCGACCGGTAGGTATCAAAGATGAAATCGGCGTCGAACTCCTGCAGCCGCTCCGCGCTGACCTCGATCCGCCTGCCCTCCGGGATCTTTTCGATAATGTCGGGAAAGCGGAAACCGGCATCGCGCAACACGCGGCCGAGCGCGCGGTAAGTATGATAGATGCTGATCTTGCCGTTCTGCGCTTGCAGTACCGAGACGGTGATCTTGGACGGATCCACCACTTGTTTCAGCTCCTCGATCTGCGCCCGGTAGCGCCGGTCGAGGATGGCGAGTCGGTCCTGCGTGCCGGTGAGATCGGAGAGGCGCTCGTAGATATGCGGCGCGCTGCCGACGGTGTTGTCGATGACGACGGTCGGCGCGATTTTCTCCAATTGTTCGACCGGCGTCGTGCGGCCGGGTTCGGTGATGATGAGGTCGGGCTTTGCCGCGACCACGGCTTCGAGGTCGACGGTGACAGCGCCGATATAGCGCATCCCGGAATTGTCGAAATCGATCCCGGTCAGGATCGGGCCGGAGCGCAGATAGGCCTTGCCGTCTATGCCCGTGCGACCGTGGCTCGCGACCGGGCGAACGCCGAGCTCGAGCAACGGGATGGTGATATCGAGATCATGCATGGAGACGATCCGCAGCGGATGCACCGGCACCTCGACCTTGCGGCCGAAATCATCGGTGAAAACGCGCTTTTCGATATCCTGTGCAAGCAGCGGGCCCGCGGTGAAGGCAAGCACGAGAAGTGCGGCGGTAAAACGTCTAAACATGACAATCCTCAAAGAAGGTTGCGGCGCTTCCAGAGCAGAAGCAGAAGGACGGGAACGCCAACGATCGCAAGCACGATACCGGCGGGAAGCTGGAGCGGTGCAAAGGCAAGGCGGCCGATGCTGTCGGCGATCAGCACCAGGGCTGCACCGAACAGCGCGCTGCCGGCCAGAAGCATCGACTGGCCGCTGCCACAGATCGCCAGCCGCGCCATATGCGGGGCGATGAGGCCGACAAAGCCGAGGCTGCCGACACAGGACACGCAGGCGGCGGTCAGAAGAACCGAAGCGACGAAGCGCAGGATCGAGAGCCGCCGCAGCGATACGCCGAGCCCGATGGCCATGGGATCGCCGAGCACGGCGGCGTCAGCCGCGGCTGCTGTCAGGAACAGAATTGCGGCGCCAAGAGTGGCGCAGACAAGCGCGATCGGCACAACGTCCCAGGAAACGGCATTGAGACTGCCGGCAAGCCAGACCATGGCCGTCTGCACGTCGCGGATATCCGAGGTCGTCAGGATCACCGAAAGGGCTGCCGACATCAGCCAGGAAACCCCGATGCCGATCAGCACGAAGCGCATGCGTGTCAAGTCACGCGCGAGCGAGGCGACGAGAAGCGCGCTCAGAAACCCGCCGGCCATGCCGACGAGGGGCCTGAGATAGAGGCCCGCCGACGGCACGAACAGGATCAGCGTGATCACCGAGAGGCTAGCGCCTTCCTTGACGCCGAGCAGACCGGGATCGGCGAGACCGTTGCGGGTCAGCGCTTGCAGGGCGGCTCCCGAAAGCCCGAGCATCGCGCCGCAAAGCACCGCCATGATGATGCGCGGCAGCCGGAAATCGCGGATGATCTGATGACTTTCGCCGGTCGCCTGAGCCGGGTCGAAGAGCACCGTCAGGAGTTCGCGGAAGCCTGCCTCATGGCTGCCGAGTGGAGCGGTGACCAGGGCCATGGCAACAACGAAAAGGCAAAGCAGAACAAGCACGACACAACTGCGCATATGGACACGGCGCGACATCGGCCCCAGAACCACGAGATGATAGCCGTTCTGTCGCGCAACGCTCATCGGAAATACCTTGAGGCGGCGAATATGAAGACCGGCGCGCCGATGATGGCGGTCATGATACCGGTTGCCAGCTCGTGCGGGCTCATCAGCATCCGGGCAGCGATATCGGCGGCCAGCAGCAGGGCCGCTCCACTGAGCGCCGCAAGCGGCAGAGCGAACCGGAGATCGCCGCCGGAAAGCTGCCGGGCAGCGTTGGGAACCATAAGGCCTATGAAGCCGATCGGGCCGGCGACCGAGACGGAAGCACCGCAGAGAAGCGCCGTGGCGGCAAGCCCGATCAGCCGGGTGCTCTTGACCGGCACGCCAAGCCCGGTCGCCGCGGCATCGCCGAGTGCCAATGCATTCAGACGCGGTGCAATCAGGAAGGCAAGCAGCATTCCCATGAGGATGGGAGCAAGCGCCGCTCCGATCAGCTCATAGCCGATCCCGGCGAGATCGCCGGCAAGCCAGAGCCGCATCTCCTGCAATGTCTCTTCATCGAGGATGAGGATTGCCGAGGTGAGGGAGGAGGCGAGCGCTGACAGCGCGATGCCGCAGAAGGTGACCTTCAGCATGGTCATTCCCGCGCGGCCGGCGGAGGAGAGCGCGAGGACCGCGGCAAAGAGCAGGCAGGCGCCGAGTGCAGCCACCAGCGGGCGGGCAAGTCCACCGGCCAGAAACGGCAGGCTGCTTGTCAACACGACGGCAAGACTTGCCCCGGCATTGAGGCCGAGAACATGCGGCTCTCCCAGCGGATTGCGCAGCAGCGATTGCAAGAGGAGACCGGCAATACCGAGGGCGGCGCCGACGAGAAGAGCGGCGGCAAGCCGGGCGAGCCGCAGCTTCACCAGGATCTGATGTTCGAAATTATGGCTGTCGAAGGCGAAGACGGCATTGAGCAGCGTTGCCGGTGCTACCGGCCGCGCGCCGATGCCGGCATGGATCGAGGCCAGCAATAGAATGATCGCCGCCAGCGCCATGAGGGCAAGAAGGCTGCGCATCGGGCGCGCGCGCCGTGGTGTGGAGCTGGCTGAAACCGGGATCGCACTCATCGCTCCCTCTTGGCCCCTTTGGTCGAGGGAAGGAAAAGGGGCAGGCCGGTTTCCGGATGCGCGAGACGAACCACCTCGGTGTTGAAGACGTCGCGAATGAGCGCGGCACTGCATTCGCCGGGGTGTTCGGCGATGCCGGCGATCGCGCCATCCTTCAGGAAGATCAGGCGGTCGGCATATTGAAGCGCGAAATTGAGATCGTGCAAAACGGCGACGATGGTACGTCCGTGTTCGCGGGTGAGGTGCCGCAAGAGGTCGAGGACTTCCACCTGGTAATGCAGGTCGAGGAACGTGGTCGGTTCGTCGAGCAGGATGACGGGCGTCTCTTGCGCCAGTGCCATGGCGATCCAGCAGCGCTGGCGCTGGCCGCCGGAAAGGCTGTCGACTGGCCGGCCGGCGAAGTCCAGCGTATCGGTCACCGTCAGCGCATGTTGAACGGCCTCTTCGTCAGCTTCCGTCCATTGCTTGAGGAAACCCTGATGCGGATAGCGCCCGCGCGAGACGAGATCGTAGACCGTCAGCCCTTCCGGCAGCAGCGGGCTTTGCGGCAGAAGACCGAGCCTGCGCGCCACCTCGCGCGTCGGCATGGCGTGCAATGCCTTGCCGTCGAGATTGATCGTCCCGCCCATCGGCTTCAGGAGCCGCGCCATGACCGACAGCAGCGTCGACTTGCCGGAGCCGTTCGGCCCGACGAGCATGGTCATGGTGGCTTCCGGAATGGACAGCGAAATGCCGTCGAGGATCAGCTGCTTGCCATAGCCTGCAGAGACGCCTTCGACGGTCAGCAGAGGCGTGGCTGCTCCGTTCGGTCGCTCCGAAATCTCTTTCTGTCCTTCTCGCATGCACTCTTTCGCGTCTGTTTCCGTATCAAGGGAAAGTATTCCTGAGTGTAGTAGTCAAATTTCCAGCGTTGTAAATTCCGTGGATTCTTCGCAGCAGCGGGCGGGGAATGGATTGGGAGGCCAGTGCGGGCTGATGCCGGAAGATAAGAGAACTGTCGTACCTTGCTGAAAAGTATGGAATTTCCGGATGGTCTACTTGAGTAAATGGATGTGTTTCATTCACTCGTGCCTAACGGTGTCGCGTCCGGCCGGAAAGAATTCATCGAATTAAAAGTTGACTACTACATTCAAGAAAAGAATAAGCCGCCAAACCCACGGTCACGCGGGTCTTCACATCAGGCGTTGGAATTGGACGATATCCGCAAGGATACGGGGGCAGAATGAAGCAGGGGCAGACGGCGGTTGCGGGCGCAAAGATCCATCATGTGCGAACGGCCTTTTTGATATTGAGCGCGTGCGCTGCCTATCCGGTCATGGCGCAGGATGCCGTGGTACAGCCGAAAAAGCCGGAAACCGTGGCAGCCCAGAAGAATGACAGGGTCGACGGTGACACGGTTCTGAAGCCGATTACCGTCAAGAGCGGTGGCCAGGATGGCGCGACCAAGGGGTATCAACCCGTGTCGACTGTCACCGCGACGCGCGCCGACACGCCGCTGATCGATATCCCGCAGGCCGTCAATGTCGTCAGCCAGGACGTGCTGAAAGACCAGAAGGCGCAGTCGCTGGACGATGCGCTGTCCAATATCAGCGGCATCAGCCAGTCGAACACCCTCGGCGGCACACAGGATTCCGTTATCCGCCGCGGCTTCGGCGACAATCGTGACGGTTCCATCCTGACGAATGGCCTGAAGACGGCGCTGCCGAGAAGCTTTAACGCCACCACCGATCGGGTCGAAGTGCTGAAAGGCCCGTCCTCGATGCTCTACGGTATTCTCGATCCGGGCGGCATGATCAATGTCATCACCAAGAAGCCGCAGCAGACCTTCAGCGGCGAGATCTACGGGACTGCTTCCAGCTTCGGCGGCGGCTCGACGGGCCTCGATTTCACCGGGCCGATCGTGGGCACGGATTTCGCCTACCGCCTGATCGGCGAATACAAGAATGTCGATTACTGGCGCAATTTCGGCAAGACGAAGGACTGGCTCATCTCGCCGTCGCTCTCCTGGTATGGCGAGGATACCGAGGTCACTGTCTCCTATACGCATGAGGATTACAGCGTTCCCTTCGATCGCGGCACGATCTTCGATCTCAACACGGGTCACGCCGTCAATGTCGATCCGAAGATCCGTTTCGACGAGCCCTACAATATCTCCAAAGGCAGCTCGGATATGGCGACGATCAACGTCAAGCACGAGTTGAATGAAAACTGGAAGCTAAGCCTCGATTACGGCTACAGCTATAACGAATATTCCGACAATCAGGCCCGGGTCATGGCCTACAATGCGGCAACCGGCAACGTCACGCGCCGCGCCGACGCGACGCAGGGCTCGACGATCTATAATCACGCCGTCCGCGCCGATCTCAGCGGCGATGTCGAGATCGGTGGTCTGCGCAACGAATTGCTGTTCGGCACTTCCTATGATTACGCCGATACGCTGCGCACCGATCTCATCCGCTGCGGACAATCGGTGAACTTCAACATCTACAATCCGGTCTATGGAAAAATGCCGGCTTGCACGACCGTCTCGAAGGCCGACAGCGACCAGACAGAGCAAATTTCCACCGCCTCGGCCTATATCCAGGATTCGCTCCATCTCAACGACCAATGGATCCTCGTCGGCGGCCTTCGCTATCAGTATTACGATCTGATGGCCGGCAAGGGGCGGCCCTTCATCACCAATACGGACAGTCATGGCGGTAAGTGGGTGCCGCGCGGCGGCATCGTCTACAAGCTGACACCGGATGTCTCGCTTTACGCCAATGTCGCCAAGACCTTCCGTCCGCAGTCCTCGATTGCCAGCTATTATGGCAACCTGCCACCGGAGGAGGGCATCTCCTATGAGATCGGCAGCAAGTTCGAGATTGCCGAGGGGCTGACCGCCAATGTCGCGCTCTATACCAGCGACAAGAAGAATGTTGCCTATTCGGAAGCGATCGACGGCGAAACCTACGTCAAAACGGCAGGTTTGGTTCGTGCCCGCGGCGTCGAGGTCGACGTCGCCGGCGAGATTACCGACGAGCTCAGCATGATCGCCAGCTATGGCTTTACGGACGCCAAGGTCCTCGAGGATCCGACCTATGCCGGCAAACAGCTGGTCAACGTCCCGCGTCACACCGGTTCGCTGTTCTTTGCCTATGATTTTGGTGAGGTCGGCGGCAGCAACACGCTGAAGGTTGGCGCAGGCCTTCGCGGCGCCGGCAAGCGGGCGGGCATGAACACCAATGCCTATTTCCTGCCCGGTTATATCGTGGCGGATGCCTTCGCCGCCTATACGTTCCAGATGGAACGGCCGCTGACGCTGCAGCTCAATCTGAAAAACATCTTCAACAAGACCTATTATACCTCGTCGATCGGAACGAGCAATCTCGGCAACCAGATCGGCGAACCCTTCAGCGCGGTTCTCTCCGCAAGCGTCAAGTTCTGATTGTTAGCTGAAGGCATGGATGATGGAAATGCGCCCGCTTGAGGAAGGCGGGAGCAATCTCATGCCGATGATGATGGTGCGGCCGTCGATGACGGGCGAACCTCTTCTCCTGCGTCGTTGCGGAAGGTCTGAGCCAAAGCCGGGCGCCCGACGTGATAGCCTTGTGCGTAGTCGATGCGCAGCTCTCGCAGTAAGGCGAGTTGTTTTTCGGTTTCCACCCCTTCGACCAAAATCTTAGGCCCACGGTTGCGGATGAGGCCGATAATGTCCTGAAGCATGGCCTTACCCCTCGCGGTCGCACTGCCATGGAGGAAGGAGCGGTCGATCTTCACCGTGTCGAAGTCGATCAGGCGCAGCCATGACAGCCCGGCGAAGCCAGTGCCGAAATCGTCGAGCCAGATCCTGATCCCCAGCGTTTTCAGATCGTTGATGCATCTCAATATGTCGGAGTGCATCTCCATTTCGAGGCCCTCGGTGATCTCGAAAGCCAGCCTGCTGCCGGAAACGCCCGTCTCGTAAAGGATCGCCGCCACGCTTGCCGCGAAACCCGGCATTTTGAGCTGGATCGGGGAGACATTAATGCTGGCGATCTGGACATGATTGTCCGCCAAAAGATCGCGGCATGCCGTGCGTATCACCCAGCGGCCGAGTTCGATGATCATGCCGGTGCGCTCGGCGATCGGAATGAAGAGGTTTGGAGGGATGACGCTGCCGTCAAGCGTCCTGAGGCGCATGAGTGCCTCGACCACATCCTGCCGTCCGGAGGCGACGTCCTCGATCGGCTGATAGACCAGCGACACAAGGTTTTGATTGATAGCTATCTTCAATAGCGCCGCGATGTTTTCGCTTTCATCGCTGCTGTAGGGATCGTTCGGGTCGAACAGGCGCGTGCAGTTGCGTCCGCTCGCCTTGGCGCCGTACAAGGCGCGGTCGGCCTCATGGATGATCTTTTCGAGTTTCGCGCCGCTCTGCTCCCTGGTGAAGGCGGCGCCGACGCTTACAGTCACGACCGAAGTGCCGTCGCGCCGTTCTTCATGGAGAAGGCGCAGTTGCTCGACAGTGCTGCGGATCCGTTCGGCAAGATAGGCTACCCGCTCTTTCTCGCTAAACTGGGCGAGCACGATGAACTCTTCGCCACCGTAGCGGCCGATCGAGCCACCAAGGGGCGCCACGGCCTCCTTGATCGACGCTGCGATATGGATAAGGCAGCGGTCGCCTTCCTGATGGCCGTAGAAATCGTTGTATTTCTTGAAAAAGTCGACATCGACAAGGATCGCCGTGAAGCCACGGCTATTGGCCTGCCATTCTTTCCAATAGTTTCTCAGCCTGTGGTCGACAGCCCGGCGATTTTCGAGTCCCGTCAGATAGTCGGTATTCGACATCCGCAGCAGAGCCTCGCCCCGTTCGGTGGCCTCCCTGTGCTGGAGCTGCGCTTCGAGCGCGTTCAGGAAGACGTTGTATCGCTCGTGGTTCAGCTTCCAGTTCACGTAGGATGTGAAGACGAAACAGGAGACATAGAACGTGCTGAAGGCCAGCGCATAGATATTCGTCGGCCAGAACGCCGTCAAAGACAGCAAGAAGGTCGCCAGCACGGCACTCGACGCGATCACGGATAGCAGGAATCGGAAGCTGAAAAACAGATTGGCACCCATCATGAAGATGGCGCCGAATATCATGTAATAGGACAGGCTATCGGTATGGATGGTCCGGATTGCCGGGAATATCCACACGGCATATCCCAAGACCAGCGCCATGGCGCTGGTGCGGTCGAGATATGTGATACTCACCTTCAGGTGTCGCTGGCCTTCGAAGACGGCAAGCGCAATCACGCCTACCGTCAAACGGGCTATGATCGTATAGGTCGCCACATCCGGGATCAGCAACAGGTCCGTGGTCGAGAACAGTATGTAGACCAGGACCGCAATCCATAGGCCTTGCCGCGCCGCTTCCGTGCGGGCCATCTCATCGTCTCGTCGATAGAGTTCGCGAAGCTCAGCCGGAGACGGCCTCTGCAGTCTCTTGTCGAGATCGATCTCTGCCGAATTGGCAAACATGCGCTTCATGCACTGTTCCATTCGCTCTACTACGCTTCGCAGTGCATCTTCTCTGCGGATTCCATTAACGTATCGTGCGGTCGCTGATCCATCCCTGGACTGAGAAGATGCGTTAGACCGGCCATTTTCCCACCTATTAGGCCGTCGCTTTTTATATCCCGTTAAAATCAAGTCGAAAATGCCCGGCGTTAAGCATGTTTAAGAAATCCTATGGTTAATCAAAAGTTTCACATTATGATAGAAATTAGTGGAACACCGACCTGTTGAAGAAGTTCTGGGTTCCATCAACGGTAACTTATAATTTACTCATATTTAACAGAGGATAACTCGCATGAACCAACGGAAGATAGATTTCGATGGCCATAGCCTGATTACCCCGACGGCAATCGCGAACGAGCTGGAGCTACCCAAGAGCGACCGTTTCGATGAGCAATTGATCGTCGGCAAGGGGCAAATCGCCCTGTTGCTCGAACTCGCCCGCCAGCAATTCGAGAAAGACTATAACCCGACCGAGATTATCGATCGGGTTACGCTTTCGCTTCATGAAACCCGCCATTCGTTGCATCCGCGCGTTTGGCAGGAATTGGTGCCGATCATCCAGAACCACCCGGTTGCCGCGTATTTTCAGGAAGATCCGCTGACCAAGTGGTCCGTCGATAAACCGAGAGGCTATTCGGGCGACGCTGCGTTGCTCGACTTCATCTATCGGCACGAAAGCATCATGGACAGCGTCGCCAGGGCCACCGAACGTGGCCGGGCGCTTTTCGAATACACCAGCACCGCTCCGTCCTCGCTCGCCAACTGGGATCGCAGGGACATCCTGGCGCGTCATGTGGATGAAGTCGCGGCGGCGAGGGGATCGGAAACGGAAGTCCTCAGCGTGGCTGCCGGACATCTGCGCGAAGCGGCCCATTCCGTGGCACTGCGTGAAAAGGCGCTCAAGCGCTGGGTTGCTCTCGATCAGGATCCGATCAGCATCGGCACGATTGCCCGTGATTTCCAGGGAACCGCGGTCGAAGCCATCAACGGTTCTGTTCGCGACCTGCTGACACGGCGGTCGAGCCCCGGTCAGTTCGATCTCGTCTATGCCTCGGGTCTTTATGACTATCTGGTCGACAAGGTCGCCATCAAGCTGACACAGCGCTGCCTGGAAATGCTGAAGCCGGGCGGAGTCTTCCTGTTCGCCAACTATTCGTATCCCATTCTGGTCGACGGCTACATCGAGACCTTCATGAACTGGGCACTGTTGCTCCGTTCGGAAGCCGACATGTGGAAGATCATCCATGCGACCACGGATGGGCAGGATTACGAGGCGAGCGTGTTCTTCGGCAAGAACCGCAATATCGTCTACGGCGTACTCAGGAAGCGCAGCTAAACTGAGGAAGCGATATTAGCGTTTCCAATAGCCGACCGGGGGAAGCTCCGGTCGGCTTTTTGCTGGGCTCGTTTATTTCGAGGGCAGGCGCAGTTCGGCTCTGAGGCCGTGGTCTTCGCGGTTCAGCAGGAACAGGGTGCCGCCGTGGGCCTTGACGATGCTGCGGGCGATCGACAGCCCGAGCCCCAGGCCGCCCGTTTCTGTGCTTCGCGAGGGTTCGAGGCGAACGAAGGCCTCAAATGCGTCCTCGATCTCTTCATCCGGTATGCCGGGTCCATCGTCTTCGACCGATATGATCACTTCGCCGTCGGCATCGTTAAGGGTAACGGATGCGGTGCCACCGTAGCGAATGGCGTTCTCCACCAGGTTTCTCAAGGCTCTTTTCAGGGCGACGGGGCGGCAGGGGTAGGGAAGCGACGGCAAGGCGGCCAGATGGACATTGCCTTTGGTCAGCCGAAACTCCTCCGCAACCTGTCGGATGAGGTCGGCCAGATCGACCAGGGTGGTGTCTTCCGTGCTGACCTCGGCCCGCGTGAAGGCAAGCGTGGCCTCGCAGATGGTCGTCAACTCGTCGATCGTGGCGACGATGTCCTCCCGGACCTCGTCATTATCGATGAACTCGGCCTTCAGCCGCAGCGTCGTCAACGGCGTTCGCAGGTCGTGGCTAATGCTGGCAAAGAGGCGCAACCGGTCGCGCATGAACTGGCTCAATCTCTGATACATCGTGTTGAACGCCTGGATCGTTGCGGCGACTTCAGACGGGCCACTGACTTTCAGGGGCGAGAATGTCTCTCCACGGCCAAACCGCTCGGATGCGCTTGCCAGCATGCGCAGGGATTTTGTCTGTGACCGGACCGCGATTGCCACGGCGACGATTGCCGCCAGCGACGATAGGAAGAGGGAGAGAAAGGCGACCGGACTCCAGAAGGTCGGGAGAGCTATGCCATTGTATACGACAAGCCAGCGCCCGTCCGGCAGGGGCACCTGCGTGATGACAGTAACGATCCGCGACGGATATGGGAAATCGTCACCCGCTTGCAGCTTCGGATCAGGCGGTTGCCCCGCATTCTCCGGTCCCTTTGCGAGATCAAGACAGGGAGCCATGTCCTGTTCGATGGCAATGTGAGGGGCGTCGGAATGCAGGCCCTGGAGTTGCCGGAGGAGGCGATCGGCAAGGTTCTTTTCAGTCGCGTTCATCTCACGGCTGACCGCGGGGGCCGTTTCGATCCCGGCGCACAATTGCCTCGCCCGAAACGCCTCGATAATGCGATCCTGCTCGTTGACCGGGGATGCGGCAAGGAGCTTTGCCAGGGTGGCGGTCACATTCAAGGTCTGGCCATGGACGACCCGCTCGGCAATGCCGTCCTGCTGGCTGTTCAGGATGACGATCAAGGCGACCTGCGCGAGTGCGAGAGCCGCGACAAGCGAGATGATCAGCCGCGCTGCGAAGTTCTGCGGCCATATCCACCAGCGCAAATGCTTCACGACACATCCTCGACAGTTCCGGCGAAGGTGTATCCGTCTCCCCATACGGTCTTGATGAGCGTCGGCTGCTGGGGATCGTCTTCGATGCGGCGGCGCAAGCGGCTGACGAGATTGTCGATGCTGCGGTCAAAAACCTGCGCGGACCGGCCGGCGGTAATATCGAGCAACTGGTTACGGGTGAGAACGACGCCCGGCCGTGAAACGAGGGCGAGCAGCAGACGGAACTCGGCGGTTCCCAGCGCCGCTTCGCTACCGGATGCATCGACAAGTGATCGCTGCGAGACGTCGAGCGTCCAATTCGCGAAGCGGTAACGCTTGTGGTCCGGATCAGATGTCACGGACGCGGTGGCATTGGCCCGGCGAAGCAGCGCGCGGATGCGTGCCAGAAGTTCGCGCGGGTTGAAGGGTTTGGTGACGTAATCGTCCGCGCCGAGCTCCAGGCCGATGATCCTGTCCGTTTCGTCGGATACTGCAGTCAGAAGTACGATCGGCACCATGCTCGTCTGACGCAGCGACCTGCATAGGGATAGTCCGTCCTCCCCCGGCATCATGATATCAAGGACGACCAGGTCGATCGTGGCGGTCCGCAACTGCTGGCGCATCTCCGCCCCGCCGTTCGCCGTGCTGACGCGCAGTCCGTTCTTGGCAAGATACTTGGCCAGGAGGTCGCGGATCTCCTTGTGGTCGTCGACGACGAGGACATGGGGTGTTCGTTGCATTGCTGGTTCCTTTGTTTCCAAAGGCTTCCGCCCGAGGAACGCTTGATATGCGTCTTTGAAGTTTTCGGGACGTTTCCCGCAACATCAAAATTGTAACCAAATGTCACGGTCGCCGGACCGTGACAGAATTGATTACCGAATTGCCCGCTGTTGGCAAACTTTGATGACATCTCTCGGCGATGGTCCGCTCAACTTGATCCGGCTTTCCGGATGCTGGCGTTGGAGCTGTGTCTGCGGACATCGCGCTGACGGCCATGTCAAACCCGCCATCCGGCCCTTTGTATTGTTGAATTCGCGATTGGACAGACCTCTTATGAGTATCAAATTTCGCTTTAGCCACTTGCCGCATCTCCGGCCCGCCTGCGTTCCAGCCGTTCACAACAAAATCCCGATGTCGGCGCTGATGCTGCCTATGCTGTTGTCGATGGGCATCGCGTTGCAGTCGTGCTCCGAGCAATCAAGCACACAGAATCCAATGGGTGCGGTCAAGGTGGAAGTCAGCGCCATGACGCTGCATCCGCAATCGGTGGCTATCACGGCGGAAGTTCCCGGTCGCACGGCGGCCTCCCTGATCGCCGAGGTTCGGCCGCAGGTCGGCGGGATCATAAGGGCGCGCAATTTCAAGGAAGGCAGCGAAGTCGCCGCCGGCGACGTGCTCTATGAAATCGATCCGAGTTCCTACCAGGCCTCCTACGACAGCGCCGTTGCTAGCTTGCAGAAGGCGGAGGGTGCCGTGCCGAGCGCCCAGTCGAAAGTGGATCGCTACAAGGGCCTGACGGCGCAGGACGCAGTCAGCAGGCAGGATCTGGATGACGCGCTTTCCACCCTGGCGCAGGCAAAGGCCGATGTCGCTTCCGCCAAGGCCGCCCTGGAGACAGCGCGCATCAACCTCGACTACACCAAGATCCGCGCGCCGATTTCCGGACGCATCGATGCCTCCTCGGTCACCGTCGGCGCCCTCGTCACCGCCGAGCAGACGACGGCGCTCGCGACCATCAACCAGCTCGATCCGATCAATGTCGATGTGACTCAATCGAGCACGAACCTCCTGGCATTCCGTCGCGCGGTCGCCGAAGGCCGGTTGAAGACCAGCGGCGACAACGTCTCGGTCAATCTCAAGCTTGAGGACGGATCGCAATATTCCGAGCCCGGGACCTTCGCATTCCTCGAGGCATCCGTGTCCGAAACCGTGGGGACCGTTACTGCTCGCGCGGTCTTCCCCAATCCGGACCGCCTGCTACTGCCCGGCATGTATGTGCGGGCAACAATCGCGGAGGGTGTCGCCCCGAACAGCTATCTCGTGCCGCAGCGTGCGGTCACCCGCAACACCAAGGGTGAGCCCACCGCCTTCTTCATAGATGCCAATGGAAAGGTGCAGCAGCGCACTCTCAGTGTCCAGCGCAGCATCGGCAATAGCTGGCTGGTCAACCAGGGCCTTCAGGACGGCGACCGGGTCGTTGTCGAGGGGCTGCAAAGGGTGCGCGACGGCCAGGAGGTGAAGGTCGACGATGTCACGGTCAATGACGCGACGGGGGAACTCTCGCAGGCATCCTCCAGCGCGTCCGGCCAGCTCAAAGAAGCCGCCAACGCTGCAATTGTGAAGTGAGGTGGTTTGATGTCTCGTTTTTTCATCGACCGGCCGATCTTTGCCTGGGTCATTGC
Source organism: Rhizobium sp. AP16 (assembly GCF_000281735.1). NCBI lineage: Bacteria > Pseudomonadati > Pseudomonadota > Alphaproteobacteria > Hyphomicrobiales > Rhizobiaceae > Rhizobium > Rhizobium sp. AP16. The sequence goes on from NZ_AJVM01000022.1 coordinate 49,953, forward strand.
CATCGTCATCATGCTTGCGGGCGCGCTGTCGATCCTGACGCTGTCGATCTCGCAATATCCGCAGATCGCCCCGACCACGGTCCGTATCACCGCAACCTATTCCGGCGCCGATGCCGCGACCGTTGAGAACTCGGTGACCAAGGTCATCGAGCAAGGCATGACCGGCATCGATAATCTCGACTATATGACGTCGACGTCGACCTCGACGGGCCAGGCTTCGATCTCGCTGACCTTCACCAACAAGGCCGACGCCGACGTCGCGCAGATGCAGGTGCAGAACAAGCTGCAGCTTGTCACCGCGCAATTGCCGACGACCGTCCAGACCACCGGCATCACGGTGTCGAAGTCGACATCGAACTTCCTGATGGTCATCGGCTTCGTCTCCACCGACGGCAAGCTCAGTTCCAATGACATCGCCGACTACATCAACAGCACGTTGAACGACACGCTGAAGCGTGTTTCCGGTGTTGGGGATACGCAGCTCTTCGGCTCGGGTTATGCCATGCGTATCTGGGTCGATCCGGACAAGCTCGCAAAATACCAGCTGATGATAGGCGACGTTACTACCGCGATCGAGGCGCAGAACTCGCAGGTATCGGCCGGCCAGCTCGGAGCCTTGCCACAACGCAAGGGCCAGCAACTCAATGCGACGGTGACGGCTAAAAGCCGCCTGCAGACGCCGGAGCAGTTCAACAATATCATTCTGAAGAGCCTGTCCGATGGCTCGCTGGTGCGCCTCAACGATGTCGCGACCGTTGAGCTTGGTGCGGAGAGCTATACCAGCTCAAGCATCTACAACGGCCACCCTTCGGCCGGTCTCGCGATCATGCTTGCCTCCGGCGCCAACGCCATCGACACGGCCGAGGCCGTACAGTCGACGATCAACAATCTCAAGGAAACACTGCCGCCCAATGTCGAGGTCGTCTATCCCTACGACACGACGCCCTTCGTCAAGCTGTCGATCGAGGACGTGGTCAAGACGCTGTTCGAGGCCATCGTGCTCGTCTTCATCGTCATGTTCGTCTTCCTGCAGAGCCTGCGGGCGACGCTCATCCCGACGCTTGCGGTTCCGGTCGTCCTGCTTGGAACCTTCGGCATTCTCTCAGCCTTCGGATACTCCATCAACACATTGACAATGTTCGGCATGGTGCTGGCGATCGGCCTGTTGGTGGATGACGCCATCGTTGTCGTCGAAAACGTCGAGCGCGTGATGGAGGAAGAGGGACTATCGCCGCGCGAGGCGACGCTGAAATCCATGAGCGAGATTACTGGCGCACTGATCGGCATCGCCACGGTTCTTTCCGCCGTGTTCATTCCGATGGCCTTTTTCTCCGGCTCCGTCGGCGTCATCTATCGACAGTTCTCGGTGACGATCGTCTCGGCGATGGTGCTCTCCGTCATTGTCGCCCTCATCCTGACGCCCGCACTCTGCGCAACGATCCTTAGGAAACCCGAGCATGGATCGAAGCAACGTGGTCTCTTCGGCTGGTTCAACCACAACTTTGAGCGAGGGACGCGCGGCTATCAGCGCAGCGTGGGCGGCATCATCAAGCGGACGCCGCTCTTCATCCTTATCTTCGTGCTGATCACGGCAGCCGTCGGCTATCTGTTCAACCGCCTGCCGAGTTCGTTCCTGCCGGATGAAGATCAGGGCATCCTGATCACCAGCGTCCAGCTTCCCGCCGGCGCTGCCGACGATCGCACCGAGAAGGTGTTGAGACAGGTTACCGACTACTATCTCAACAACGAGAAGGACTATGTCGACGGCGTGATGGGGGTTGCGGGCTTCGGCTTTGGCGGTCAGGGCCAGAATGTCGGTCTCGCCTTCATCAAGCTCAAGGATTTCGCGCTGCGCACCACGCCGCAATCGAAGGCGCAGGCGATTGCCGGCCGCGCCATGGGTGCCTTCTCGAAGATCAAGGACGGCAGCGTCTTCGCGCTTTCGCCGCCCGCGATCCCGGGCTTCGGCAACAACAGTGGTTTCGATTTCTTCATCAAGGATATCAATGGCGCCGGCCATGCCAGCTTGATCGCCGCCCGCAACCAGTTGCTGGGCGCCGCCGCCAAGAGCACCAAGCTCAGCGGCACCCGCCCGAACGGCCAGGAGGATACGCCGCAATATTCGGTCAATATCGACGCTGAAAAGGCGAGTGCGCTCAACATAACGCTCTCCGACATTGATACGACGCTGTCGACAGCCTGGGGCGGCACCTACGTCAACGACTTCATCGATCGCGGCCGCGTCAAGAAGGTCTATGTGCAGGGGAATGAGGGCTCCCGGATGCAGCCGGAAGATCTGGATCGCTGGTACGTGCGCAACTCCGGTGGCGACATGGTGCCGTTCTCGGCCTTCTCCAGCGGCGAATGGACCTATGGCTCGCCGCGTCTGGAACGCTATAACGGCTCGTCGGCCGTCGAAATTCAGGGGGCTGCCGCTCCCGGCGTCTCCTCCGGCGATGCCATGAACGAGATCGACCAGATCATGGCGACCCTGCCCCCCGGCTTCAGCCATGAATGGACCAGCCTGTCGGCCCAGGAAAAGCTCTCCGGCAATCAGGCAAGCCAGCTCTATGCCATCTCGATCCTCGTCGTCTTCCTGGCACTGGCCGCCCTCTACGAAAGCTGGTCGATCCCGCTTGCCGTCATGCTGTCGGTGCCGATCGGCATCTTCGGTGCGCTGCTTGCCGCGACCATCTTCGGCCAGTCGAACGACGTCTACTTCAAGGTCGGCCTGCTGACGACCATAGGATTGGCGGCCAAGAACGCCATCCTGATCGTCGAGTTCGCCATCGAGCAGCAGAACAGCGGCAAGAACCTGATCGACGCGACGCTGGAGGCATCCCGCCAACGTCTGCGGCCGATCCTGATGACATCGCTTGCCTTCATCCTCGGCGTCATGCCGCTGGCGATCGCCAATGGTGCGGGCTCGGGCAGCCAGAACTCGATTGGCATCGGCGTCATGGGCGGCATGATCTCGGCGACCGTGCTCGGCGTCTTCTTCATCCCGCTGCTCTTCGTCTCTGTGCGCCGCATCTTCAAGGGCAAGGTGCAGGCGACGGTGGACGCGAAACTCGATCCGGGAAGCTGAGGGAGATCTCGGCTTTCCGTCTCCTTCAGTCATCATTTTCATAGAAAAGGGATTTCATGTCAGTCCTTCATTCGACGCAGCATGCGCGCCCAGCGCGCCGGACATCGAAGTTTATTCCACTGGCAGCGGTACTCTGCTGCACGACGATCCTCACGAGCTGCGTTGTCGGACCGGACTACGAAAAGCCGAACGTAGCCTTGCCAAGCCGTTGGAGCGGGCAGGCATCGTCGAAGACTGCGACCTCGCCCAATCTCACGGAATGGTGGAAGCAGTTTCGCGATCCGACCTTGAACGCGTTGATCGAGGAGGCCGTGCAGACGAACCTCGATGTCGCGACGGCCAAGGCGAAGATACGCGAAGCGCGCGCCACCTATCGGGAACAGAATGGCACGCTTCTCCCGACCGTCGAAGGCACCGCCTCTGCCACGCGTAATCGGGTGGCTGCTTCTGACGGTGCAGCCGCCAGCGTTTATAATGAGTTCCAGCCGGGATTTGATGCGAGTTGGGAACTCGACTTGTTTGGCGGCAACAAGCGCTCCGCGGAAGCTGCGCGCTATGGCGTCGATGCCGCCGAGGAGGATCTGCGTGACACGCTGGTTACGCTGGTGGGCGACGTCACCACATATTACGTGCAGGCACGCGAATATCAGGCGCTGCGGGATCTGGCCAAGAGGACGGCGGTGTCGCAACGCAAGACGGCCGCTCTCACTCAGGAGGAATTCGCGGCGGGAACCGTGACCGGCGTGGACGCGGCCAATGCGAATGGCGAAGCGAGCAGCACGGAAGCCGATATTCCGACCTATCAAATATCCTACGCGCAGTCGGTGCATAAGCTCGCGGTGCTGCTCGGAAAACCGCCGGCGGCCCTGGACGAGCGCCTGAAGGCGACAGCTGCGATCCCGCAGCCTCCGCTCAAGGTCTCAACCGGCATCCCCGCCAACATACTGACATCGCGACCGGACGTTCGGCTCGCCGAGCGCCAGCTTGCGCAATACACCGCAAAGATCGGCGTGGCCGAGGCAAACCGTTATCCGTCGATCTCTCTCACCGGCAGCATAACGTCGTCGGCAACCGATCTCACCGATCTCGGCCGCAAGTCGACCATCGGCTGGGCCTTCGGGCCGACGCTTACCGTGCCGATCTTCCAGGGCGGCCAGTTGAAGGCAGCCGTCGATGTCGCCAAAGCCGAGCGTGACCAATATTATATCGCCTACCAGGCGGCTGTTCTGACTGCCATGCAGGATGTCGAGAATGCCATCGTCTCGCTGACGCAGGAGAAGATCAAGAACGCCAAACTCGTTTCCTCGGCTTCCTCCTATCGCACGGCCGCGGACCTTTCGCGCCAGTTGAACAAGGCCGGCGCCACGGACTTCCTCAATGTTCTGGATGCCGAACGCTCGCTCTACAGCGCGGAAAGCTCTCTCATCCAGAGCAAGGCCGCGATCGCGACGGATTACATTTCCCTCCACAAGGCTCTCGGCGGCGGATGGGACGGTGCAATCGACAGCTCAAAGCCTGCCGTGGTCGATACGGGCAGTCCAATTCGGCTAAGATCGTCCTCCTAGGGAGGGCGATTCTGTCGTCAGGATCTTTGCGTGATTGCCGATTGGGCGATGAAATCGACCAGGGTTCTGATGTTGTGGGACGGGCTGCTGCTGGCTGGCCATAAAAGGCGGAGAACGCCCGCTTCCCTCACGCAGTCCTGCAATAATGGCACGAGCCGGCCGCCCTGGATTTGCGTGGAGACGGACATCGAAGGAACGCAGGCAATGCCGACGCCTTGCTCCGCCAATTCTATTCTGGCCTCGACCGTATTGACGACCGCCGTGATCGGGAGATCGAGTTCGATATCCGCGCCTTCCTCGGCAAGCGGCCATGTGTCGATCCTGCCGGTTTCCGGGTGCCGGCGGTGCAAGCAGAGATGTTGCAGCAGATCCTCGGGGCGCTGCGGAATGCCGTGGGCGGCGAGATAGGCGGGGGACGCCACGATCGTGTGCCGGAAGTGCCCGACCGTGCGGCTCATCAGCCGGGAGTCGCGCATGTCCCCAGTGCGGATCACGAGATCGTAGCCTTCATCGATGACATCAACCAATCGGTCGGTCAGGTCGAGTTCCAGCCGTGCTTGCGGATAGATCTGCATGAAGCGGGCAAAGACTGGCATGAATGTCACGGCCCAGGTCGGCAGGCTGACACGTATCGTGCCGCGCACCACCATCCGTGCCTGCTGCATCTCCTGCGTGGCAAGCTCCATTTCTGCAAGAATGCGGCGGCATCGTTCGAGGAAGATCGCCCCTTCCGGCGTCAGGTTGACGCTATGGGTGCTTCGGTGAAAGAGACGCACGCCAAGGCGCTCTTCAAGCCGCGCGACGGATTTGCCGATAGCCGAGGCAGAAAGGCCAAGCTGCCGGCCGGCATCGACGAAGCTGCGCGTTTCGGCCACCCGAACGAAGACCTTCAGTCCGCTGAAATTTTCCATGGGTCAAAACTCCATTGCGGACAGAATAGTCCGCATGGACCGGAAAGTCAGCGCCTTTCACCAGCGCACGCAAATGCGATAATTGCCTTATGATTCAGTTTATTGTTATCCGAAGCTACTTGAGTGCTCATCAACCGGTGTCGCGCCGTTTGCGTCCGTTCCCCTGCTGGCGGAACTTGCGCCATGCGTAGGGCGAACGGATGGAATGTTACGTTGGCGCTGATAGCCGGCATCGTGCTGGCCGTCATGATCGACTGGAACAGCTTGCTGGCACGTCATAGCTCGCCGCTTTTCGCCTCGTGGACCGCGCATGGTATCGGTGTGCTGGCAAGCTTTGCTCTGGTGACGCTTGTGCCTGCCCGAACGACCACTATACAGGCGAGGCCGGTGGGCAGGTGGCCGCTCTGGGCCTATCTCGGAGGCATTCCGGGGGCCTTCACCGTGTTGCTGGCCGCCATCACGGTCAACAGCGCTCTCGGGCTAGCCGGAACGCTGGCGCTGATGCTGATCGGTCAGATGGTGTTTGGCATCGCGGCGGATGCCTTCGGGATACTGGGGCTGCGGCGTACCTTGCCGGATCGCCGCGATATCTGCGCTATCGCGCTGGTGTTGTGCGGAAGCATCGTCATCATTCTGGCGCGGAGCTGAGCGATGCTTTTGTTTGTCTCGCTTGCCCTGCTCAACGGCATTTTGATCGGCACGAGCCGTGCGATCAATGGACATCTCGGCAAGAAGGTTGGGCCGCTCAGGACATCGCTCTGGAACCATGCCATCGGCTTCATTTTCCTCTCGCTGCTGATTGGCCTGTTCTACAGGAGCGATTTTGCGGTGGGGACGGGTGTGCCGGCGAATGCTTGGCTCGGAGGTGTATTGGGCGTCATCTTTGTCGCATTGAACAGCCATGTCATTCCGAGGTTGGGGGCGAGCAAGACCACCAGCCTTGTGGTGGCCGCGCAGATGCTGGCAAGCATCGTCATCGACAGTTTCGACAGGCCAGTTTCCGGCGCGACGGTTGTCACCCTCACAGGCGCCGCCTTGATTATTGTGGGCGTCTGGCTGTCGGCATCTTCCACGAAGAAGAATGCGCAACGCGAAGCAGCGCTAGATGCGGTGCCGGATCGTGAGCACGCTCGTCGCGCCATCCCGTGATACCTGGACCGATACACGGGAATGTCTTGGGGCTACTCGCGTTTATGCTGGAAATCTACGGCGTGCTGCCTGATCCGAGATTGTGATCGCTGCTATGTTGACGTTACTGTGTGTTGCACAGCGAGCCCTTTTGTCGAGGACATTCCATGAGTTCCAGCCCGATGCCGACCGAAGCGGGTATTCTGCAATTCATGGAGATTTGCGATTCCTTCTATCCGCCGGATGCGGTGACGGCCTCCATAGAGCAGCAGCGAGCGTGGTATGATGCTCTTTGCCGCCAGTTCGATCGACCGCTGCCTGATGGCATGCATATCGAAGACAAGCTGGTGATGGGCAGGATCCCGGTCCGGCATTATCATCCGAGGACGGTCAGAACCTCGACATGCCTGCTCTATCTTCACGGCGGCGGCTTTGTGGTCGGTTCGCTCGAGAGCCATCACGCAATCTGCGCCGAGATTGCCGATCATGCGGGAGCTGAACTGATATCCGTGGACTATCGCCTTGCGCCGGAACACCGCTGGCCGGCGCAGACGGATGATTGTTTTGCCGTCCTCAAGCACCTGATCGCCGAGGGGAAGACTGTTGTGCTGATCGGCGATAGCGCCGGCGGTAATCTGGCGGCGGGGCTGGCTGTCCGGGCAAAGGGTGAAGGGCTTTCCGGCATTGCTGGGCAAGTCCTGATCTATCCGGCGCTTGGCGGCGATCTGGTCTCCGGTTCCTATGAAGAAATGGCCAACGCGCCGGGGCTGACGACTGCTGATGTCAATTATTATCGCAGCGTATTGCAGGCTCCGGCTGGCGACCCTGTCGCCGGGGCACTCGCCCAGTCTTCTTTCGCCGGCCTGCCGCCGACATTCATCACCGTCGCCTATTTCGACCCGCTGCGCGACGATGGCCGCAACTATGCGGCAAAGCTGGCGCAGGCAGGTGTCGAAGTTTGGTTCCGCGAGGAGCCGCAAATGTTGCATGCCTGGCTGCGCGCGCGCCACATGAGCGATGGCGCGCGCACCGGCTTCCGCACCATATGCGACGCCGTCAGCCGGTTTGCCGGATCGAATTGATCACATCAGATCGCGGGGAATACGCTTCTCCTCGAAGACCTTCTTGAAGATCTGCGTCTCGCCTTCGAAGGCGGTGACGGAGGCGCTGATGATCCAGTCTGTCGCCGTGCAGGAAATCTTTGACGTGGATAGCGTGCGGACGAACCATCCTGGCCGCTGCATGTCGCATGTCCAGGTCGAGGTGCCGCTCATCGACAGCGGATCGTTCGGCGCGATGGACCAGACTTCGTCGCGCAACTGGCGGGTGGAGAGGCCGGTGCCCGGATGCTCGAAAAGGCCGGTATCCTCGCGGATTTCATAATGGGTCTTGTTGGCGGCGAGATCGCGCAGGACCTGGCGCTTGGTCGAACCCGGCGCGTGTTCGATATATTTCGGCAGCGGGTCGGGATTGTCAGGCTGCTTGATATCGATGATGTCGTGTTCGCCGAGCTTCGGCAGAGCGAGACCAAGCGAGGCAATGTCGATCGTCAGGCCCGGGTCTTCCGGGGATGGCAGGACCATCGGCCAGTAGGCTGTCGACAGCGACAGGTGGATGCGATGCCCCTTACGGAAACGATAGCCGCAGGCATCCAGCGTCACCGTCACCGTGGTGGGCTCACCCTTCTGCAGGGGCTTCGGTTCAGCATTGCCGTCGCGATGGGCAAGATTGAGCACGCCGAAGGAGACGCGCGTCGCCGTGCCGTCCGGATGCACGTCGACAAGCCGTGCGCAGAGATTGGCGATCTCCGCATCACAGCGCAGCGAGAGGGTGATGACCGGACGCCCGAGATAGTCATGATCGACGGTCAGCGGCGCAGTCTGGAACGTCAGCGAGCCGGCATCGTCACTTCGCTGATCGATCGCCATTTCGGCGTCCGGCTTCAGCGTGAACCATTCGCCGGAAGCCGTGCCGGTGTCGAGCGGCGAGCGCAGATAGACGGGATGCTCCGGCGCATGCGGGATCGGCATGCCTTCCATCAGCGCGCCGAATTGTTCGACATAGAAGCATTGCATCTCCGGCTGTTGCCATTCGCGCTTGGCGATCCAGAAGCCCGGATCGAAATCGCGGCGCGGTGCCGGCTTGATGGCGTCGAGAATATAGGCGCGCACCGGTGGGATGCTCTCCGCGCCATTCTGCTCTCCGCGCAGCCAGCGATTCCACCAGGTGATCGCCTCGCCGTGAAAATCGGTGCGCGGCTTCGGCCAGGCAAAATGCGGATATTTATGCACCCACGGACCGATGAGCGCCTTCGCCTTGTCGCCAAGGCCTTCGACCGCCTTGAGCGGCGTGTTGCGATAGCCATCCGCCCAGCCGGCAATGACGAGGGAAGGCACATCGAATTCGGCGAAATTCTCGCAGATCGAGCCATGCCGCCAATAGTCGTCACGACGCTGGTGCTGTAGCCATTCCTCCATGAAGAAAGGCTCGTTCTCCAGTCGCTCCAGCCACATCTCCTTCCAGCGGTCGCCGACGATCTCGGGGTCGGGGGAGCGGGACTGATACGCGAGCATGGTAGCGGCCCATGAAAGCTGCGCCGAGAGATGGCAGCCGTCCTTGTAGTGGATGTCGTCGTTATAGCGATCGACCGTGGAGGCGATCGATATGACAGCCTTCAGCGCCGGCGGCTTCAGGGCCGCGACCTGCAGGCAATTGAAGCCGCCCCAGGAGATGCCCATCATGCCGACGGAGCCATTCGACCAAGGCTGTGCGGCGATCCAGGCGATCAGCTCGCAGGCATTGGCAAGCTCGAGCTCGGTATATTCGCCATCGATGATGCCGTCAGATTCGCCGGAGCCTCTTATGTCGACACGCACGCCGGCAATGCCGGCAGCGGCGAAGACCGGGTAGGTCGATTCATCCCGAGGGCTCGTTCCGTCCCGTTTGCGATAGGGCAGGAATTCGAAGACGGCGGGAACGGGATCGCTCTCCGCATTGTCCGGCATCCAGATGCGCGCTGCCAGCTGCGTGCCGTCCTTGAGGGTGATCCATTGGTTTTCGATGGTGGTAAAGCTGCGCTCAGCCATGATCATTTATCCCGAAGACGTTTAAGCATCAAACCATACACGGCTGCCGATGTAGCCGTTGGACATATCATTGCCGATGTCATCGACATATCCCTTTACCGTCTTCGAGGCGGCCATGATGTAATCGTTGAAGACCGGCAGGATCAGGCCTCCGTCATCTCGCACCATCAGAGCCAGTTGCCGATAAAGCGCTTTGCGTTTTGTCTCATCGAGTTCTGACCTTGCCTGCAGCACCATCTTGTCGAAGTCGGGGCGCTTGAAACGCGTGTCGTTCCACTCGGCCGTCGATAGATAGGAGGTGGAATAGCGCGAATCCTGTGTCGGACGGCCGCCCCAGAAAGAGGCACAGAAAGGCTGCTTGTTCCAGACGTTGGTCCAGTAGCCGTCTTCCGGTTCGCGCTTTACATCAAGTGTGATGCCGGCCTTGCGTGCACTCTCCTGGAACAGGATCGCCGCATCCACGGCGCCCGGAAAGGCTGCATCGGATGTGAGCAACTGAATTGGACGGTCGAGGCCCGATTTCTTGAAGTGGAAGGCGGCCTTGTCGGGATCATAGGGACGCTGCTCGATGTCGGTCGGCGCCAGGGCGTAGTTGGAATTGACCGGATAGTCATTGCCGATCGTTCCGTACCCGCCCAGCACCTTATCCAGGATCGACTGTCGGTCGATGGCATATTTCAGCGCAAGCCGGAGATCGTTGTTGTCGAAAGGCGCCGTATCGCAATGCATCAGAAAGGAATAGAAGCCCTTGCCGGCATTTCGGACAATATCGACATTCGGTGCTCGCTTCAGCATCGGGACCGTCTTCGGATCGACATTGTTGACGAAATGAACCTGACCGGAGGCAAGGGCGGCGATGCGGGCAGTGTTATCGTTGATAACGAGTATTTCCACGCTGTCGACAAAGCCGCGGTCGGAGCGCCAATCCTTCGAGTTCTTCTCAAAGCTGGCGCGAACGCCGGGTTCGAAGCTTTTCAAAACGTAAGGGCCGGTGCCGACAGCTGCCGCTGGCTTTTCAACGCCACCCTTCGGCTGGATGATCAGGTGGTAGTCGGTCAGAAGGAGAGGCAGGTCCGCATTGCCCTCCGAGAGCGTCAGGACAAGGTCACCAGCCTTTTCCTCAATGCCGGTGATAGAGGCCATCAGCCCGAGAGCGCCCGACTGAGAATTTTTGTCCGCATGCCGCTTCAGAGTCGCGATGATGTCGGCGACGGTCATCTTGCTGCCGTCGTGAAACTGCACGTCGTCCCGGATCTTGAAAGTCCAGACGGATGCGTCCGCCGATGGCGTCCAGGATGATGCCAGTGACGGCAAGGGCGCGCCGGTCTTGGGATCGGACTCGACAAGCGTATCGCCCCAGAGCCGACCAATGACGAACAACACGGATGCGCTGTAAGTCGCCGGATCGAGTGCGTCGCTGGTGGCACCACCCTTGAGGCCGAGCTTCAGATGGCCACCACGTTTTGTTTCCTGAGCGCGAGCGTCACGCGGCATCAAGAAGCCTGAGGTGAGGCCCGGCAAAGCGCCGAGGGCGACGGCACCGCCGAGAAAGCGACGGCGGCCGATTTTCAGATCCGAAAGTTGATCTTTTTGATGCGTCATTGCAGTTCCCTTTTTTCAATTTTGTAAGAGGGAACGTAGAGGTCGGCCACGCTCACGCAATTTCGCGACTTGACGCATTTTTACGCGAGTTTACGCTAGCGTAATCAAGACGGAGCTACCGATGCCTCACCTGGTCGAAAACCTGAAGATTGCATGTGCCACGCAGCGTTCCATTTCGCATGTATGCCGTGCAATTGATATCAATCGGCAGCAGTTCAATCGATACATCAACGGCGAAACGAGGCCGTCTGCGCATAACCTGGCGCGTATTGCCGCCTATTTTGATCTCGATGCAGCGGATTTCCTTCTCGCTCCCAAGCTTTTTCGCGTGCGGCTTCGCGGCCCGTCCGTCGGGCTCAATGAAGGTTCCGAGCTTTTCAAGGCGTTTCCGGGAAATCTCCATGCCTTGAGGCGCCATATCGGCTATTTCCAGACCTATCATCGCTCGCCGTCTTGGCCGGGCATGGTCGTATGTTCGTGCAGTCGCCTTAGCGAGCAGGGTGGGTTGGTGCGCGTCAAGTCAATGGAGCGGCTTCGGGATCCTGGAAACGGCATCCAACAGTTTTCAAAATATGTGGGTTTGGCGGCGTTCTACAGGAACCGAATCTTCATTACGGAGCGTGTTATCGGTCCGAATTCCATGTTGTCGCAGACGATCCTCCTGCCATTCGACGAGCACCAGCGGGTTTATTTGCGCGGAACGACCATGGGCGTCTCCTGGCGAAAGGAAAACCTCCCCTATGCTTCACGGATGATCTGGCGGCATGTCGGCGTCGAGCCTGATCTGCGCGAACTTCTGTCGCGCTGCGGGCCGCTGCCGCTATCGTCACGGCAGCTGCCGCC